>NZ_JAANBD010000023.1:0-302500 GCF_011089885.1 Thioalkalivibrio sp. XN279
GCCGGCGGTCCGGGCTCGGCTCGGTAAACTGGCGGTCGGTTACGTCGCCATCCGTGTTCTTAATCCGGTCGATTCCGAGCCACGGCCGTTGCCGTCGGCCCGCCGAGCCGCGCTCGGGAGCGTCGGCGGCGGTCCCGGAGTCGCCATGCGCCACCAAAACCCTGCACCTGCAACCCAGCAGCGGGGTCGGGACGTGCAACGCTCACTGAACGAGATAAAGATTTCCGAGTGAAGGGAGCGTTGCACGACGCGGCCCCGCGGTCAGGGGCAGAGTCGCCGGGTCCCGGTGCGGTCGGTTTCTCCGGCGCGCTACCAGGCCCGGCGCAGCACGGCCAGCGCCTCGTCGTGATCGACCTCGACCGGGTTGAAGATGATCGAGCCGTCATCGAGCGACATGGCAGCGACCTGCTCCAGCTGGGATTCCTGCACCTTGCCGGTCTCGGACAGCGTGCGCGGCAGCCCGCAGCGCTGGTGGATCTCGTCCTTCAGCCACTTCAGGTGCGCGATGGCCTTGTCGGCGCGCTGCTCGGGCGGCGTGGCGGCGTAGGTCTCGGCGCCGGCCAGCGGCAGCAGCAATTCGCCGATGGCATCGCGGCGCGCCTCGAGGTTGTACTCCAGCACGGCCGGCAGGAGGATGCTCATGCAGGTGCCGTGGTGGACGTGGCACAGCGCGCCGACGGAGTGGCCGAGGGCGTGCACCAGCCCGACCATGGAGTTGGAGAAGGCGACGCCGGCCATGGCGGCGGCCTGCGCCAGCGCGAGTCGGCCCTCTGCGTCGGCGGGATGGTCCAGCACGTGCAGCAGGTTGGCGGACACGGCGCGGATCGCCGCGGTGGCGTAGGCGTCGCTCATCGGGTTCTTGGCCAGGCAGATGTACGCCTCGCAGGCGTGCGTCATGGCGTCCATGGCGGTGGCGGCCGTGATCTGCGCCGGCAGCCCGAGGGTCATGCGCGGGTCGAGCACCGCCGCGTCGGGCATGAGGAAGGGCGAGGCGAAGGGCAGCTTCACGCCGCGCTCCTCGTCCTTGACGATGGACACGTAGGTGACCTCGGAGCCGGTGCCGGCGGTGGTCGGTATGACCAGCAGCGGCTTGAGGCGGCGCGGCAGGTTGCCGACGCCGGAATATTTCGCCGGGTCGTCGGTCTGGTAGGAGGCGAGGATGTTCGCCGCCTTGGCGGTGTCGATGGGTGAGCCGCCGCCCAGCGCAATGAGCGCATCGCAGCCGGCGTCACGATAGGTCCGCGCGATGGCCTTCACCGCGGCGAGCGAGGAGTCCGGCGGCACCTCGTCGTAGACGGCTGCGATCTCCAGCCCGCCCGTGGCAAGGATCTCGCGCAGCTTCTCCACCAGCCCGGCGCCGGCGACGCCGCGGTCGGTGACCACCAGCGGCCGCTTCGCGCCGAGCGCGCCGAGCTCGAAGGGGATGGTCTCCAGCGCGCGCGCGCCGGCGATCAGCTTCACGGGGCAGAAGAATTCGTAGTAGGTGTCGTTCACGTCAGCTCCTCGTGACCAGGTCGAGCGCGATGCGGCCGTAGATCTTCAGGTTCATGCCCAGCTTCTCCCCGAGCCCGAGGTCCGCGGGGTAGCGCTTCACGCCGCGCGCTGCGATGAAGCGCGGCATCAGCAGCGCCTCGAGGCGGTACATGCAGCGCACCAGGCGGATGCCGGAAGCGAGGTCGCCGTCCACCACCATGCGATCGCGCGCGAACGCGGTCGGCGTGCTCTCGATGAAGGCGAAGACGCGGAATGCGTACTCGAGATGCTTGAAGCGGATGGCCAGGCCCAGCCCGTCGGGGAGGCGCCCGCCGAGATAGCGCAGGCGGCCGTCGGGCGTCTTTTCCAGCACCATGCTGGGCCCGTCGGGCAGGGTGGTCATGGCGATCACGATGCCGTCGGGGAATCCCGCGGCCTCCGCGCGCACCACGGGGTCCACCCGGCTCATGGCGCGCAGGCCCCAGCCGACGATCCGCATCATCACGACGACGTACACGCGCTTCAGGCGCTGGCGGAGGCTGCTCATGGAATCCGGCTCCCCGGTGGTTTTGCGGCGCTGCATCGTAGTGTAGCGCCGCCGGCCGCGTGCGTGTGCCTGTGCGGGCCACGCGCCGCGGCTCGGGCTAGAATCGGCGCCGAGAGAGGTGAGTCATGAGCATGGATTCCCTGAATTGCTGGCGCTGCGGCGCGGCGGTGGTCGACGAGCCCTTGCCCCTGTCGCGCACGGCGGCATGCCGCCAGTGCGGGGCCGAGCTGCACGCCTGCCGCATGTGCGAGTTCTACGACACCAGCAAGGCCAAGGCCTGCCGCGAGCCGGTGGCCGAGCCGGTGTCGGACAAGACGCGCGCCAACTTTTGCGGCTGGTTTCGCCCGCGCTACGGGCTGGCCGGCAAGCAGGACGATGCGGCAGCCGCGGCGCGCAAGGCGCTGGACGACCTGTTCGGCTAGCTCTTGCGGAAGCGCAACTCGCTGGCCTCGCCCGGGCGGCGGCCGCGCTTGTCGGCATAGAAGGCACGGATCAGCTCCATGTCCTGCTCCGCGTCGCCGCTGAAGCGCACGAACTCCCTCAGGCCGACGGTCTTGGACGGGTAGTCGATGAAGCCGAAGCCGACCGGCACACCGGCCCGCACCGCGATCTGGTAGAACCCTGACTTGATGTGATCGGTATGCTTGCGCGTGCCTTCCGGCGCCAGTGCCAGCCACAGCCAGTCATGCGTGCCGAACTGTTCCACCGCTGCGCCGATGAAGCCGCTGGCCGCGCGCCGGTTCACCGGCACACCGCCCATGCGCCGCAGCAAGCCGCCGAAGGGCCAGCGGAACAGCGAGTCCTTGCCCATCCAATTGGTCGCCAGCCCGGTGCCGAAGCGGTACAGCACGGCGATGAGGAAATCCCAGTTCGAGGTGTGCGGGTAAACGATGATCACGCCCCGCGGGCCGGGCAGGGGCGCCACCACCGGCGTCCAGCCCATGGCTTGCAGCAGCCAGAGGCAGAAGCGCCGCCACCAGGACTGGCGCGACGGCTGGGTGGGGCGGTTGAGCTTCATGACTGGAGGCGCTCCCGGGGGTCGACTATGGTTAAGGGGCTAAATGTTGCAGCCAGGACGTGACAGGGGAGAGGTGCAGCACACACAAGCAGAGGAGAGCACCCATGACGACAACCGTTTGCCGGCAGTGTAACGCCGATACCATGCCATTGCGGCTCGGCCGCCTCGAGGGCGAAGAACACGGCGTGCACATAGTAATTGAAGGGCTGCCCGCGCTCGACTGCAGCAACGGGCACAAGCGCTTCCCGACCCCGGAGTTCCCGCTCGAGTTCATCCAGCGCATGCTCGGCGACGAGGGCCTGATCACCGCCGAGCCGGCGGTGGAGAAGGGCCTGTTCCGCAAGCGCCGGCTGTGCCCTGACTGTGGCACGGAGCTGTCCGGCGAGCCGAACGGGAAAAGCACCCACCAGGCCACGGTCGATGTCCCCGACAGCGAGGCGGTCAGCGTCGAGCTTTCGCTGCCGGTGCAGAACTGCAGTTGTGGCCGTGAGGTCACCTTGCCGAAGAGCGAGGTCGAGCGCGGCGTCATGCAGGCGGCGGCGAACGCCTTCCGCAGCGCGGAGATTCCGCCGGGCTGAGCGCCAGTGCGGGGGGGCTACTCCGGCGTCATTTCTCCGCTGCCGCGTTTCGCGGCCAGGTAGCCCTGCACCATTTCCAGCGCGCTCTGCTCGCAGGGCGGCATTTCGACATGGGTCTCGTGCAGCGGCGTGATGCGCTCGCCCCAGCGCAGCAGCTGCGCCGACCAGGTGAGGCCGCCGCCGAAGCCGGTCAGCAGGATGTTGGCGCCGGGCTTGATGCGGCCTTCCTCCAGCGACTCGACCAGCGCCACGGGCACCGTCGCCGCCGACATGTTGCCGTAGCGGTGCACGTTGACGAAGCAGCGGTCCATGGACAGCCCGGCGCGCTTGATCACGGCCTCGATGATGCGCAGGTTGGCCTGGTGCGGCACGACGAGATCGACGTCCTCCGGCCCCATGCCGCACTGTTCGAGCACGGCCTGGCAAGCCTGGCTCATGCCTACCACGGCGCGCTTGAAAATCTCCTGGCCCTCGAACACCCACTGGGTATCGCCGTTGTACCAGCCGCAGTTGGCGTAGCGCTGCCCCATGCCGTGCACCAGCAGGATCTCGCGCACTTCGCCATAGCAGCCGAGCTTGCTGGCGCGCAGGCCCTCGTCCTTGTCCGTCGCCTGCAGCACGGTGGCGGCGCAGCCGTCGCCGAACAGCACCGCCACGCCGCGGTCGGTCCAGTCCATCAACGGCGAGATGAGTTCGCCGCCGATCACCAGCGCGTTGTTCACCACGCCTTGCGAGATCATCGCTGCGGCGCTGGTGAGGCCATAGAGATAGCTGGTGCAGGCGGTGTTCACGTCCATGGCGCCGGCATTCACCGCGCCGATGCGTTTCTGCACACCGGAGGCCGTGTTGGGCACCTGCTGGTCGAAGCTGCAGGTGCCGAAGACGATCAGGTCGAGCGCGTCGGGCGCGAGATCGGCGCAGGCGAGGGCGCGATGCGCCGCGATCGTCCCCATCTCCTCCAGCGACAGGTGGGAGATGCGACGCTCGCGGATCCCGGTGCGGGTGGTGATCCACTCGTCGTCGGTTTCCAGGAAAGTGGAGATGTCGTCGTTGGTCAGCGTAGCCGGTGGCATGCACTTGCCCCAGCCGGTGATGGTCGCGTTTCTCACCCGAGGATTCCCCGCAGCAAATTGCACGATTCTAGCCCAGAACGGGGCCGGGTCATGGGGTCGTGGCTATATCCGGACGAGGTGAGTGTGGGTGGCGCCCGCCACAGAGTTCAGCGGGATCGAGCGGTCGAAGCTGACCAGGCGCGCGTCGTGCTGCACGGCCAGCGCCAGCAGGTAGACGTCCGTGACCTGGCGCGAGCCGAGGACCGCGTTCCAGTCCACCACGCCCTCGTGCAGCAGGCTCACTGCATCAGGCCAGAACGCGTGCCAGCGCGTGGCGGTGGCGGCTCGGAGCCGCGCGGCCACGGCGGCGGCGGGCAGGGCGCCGGGATAGGACGGCTGGGACATGATGCGGATGCAGCCGTTCTCCGTCAGCGGACATGAGGCCCAGCCCTGCTCGATATTGGCCGCCAGCCAGGCGTGGGCGGTTGCATGGTGGACGTGGTCGGCATCGAGCAGCGCGATGAGGACGTTGACGTCCAGCAGCGCCCGCATCAGATGCCCTCTTCGTCCCGCAGCCGCTCCACCAGCTCGTCGCTGACGACGACGCCCCGCGAAGCGAAGGGCCGGAAACCGTAATGCGCCGCCGGCTCGGCGACGACGCCGGTCGTGAGGGCGTCACCCTGGGTCATGGCGCGTCGTAACAGCTCGGACACCACCCGCCCGGTAGTTTTGCGTTCGCGACGCGCGCGTTCCTTGGCCGCGGCCAGTACGTCGTCATCGATATCCAGGGTGGTCCGCATCATCATCTCCGTTGATGCGGTGATGCTAGTGCATCAGGTGCGTTGATGCAATCAGGACGTGCGGCCCCGGCTCCCGGCAGCCCTCTTGCGCGTCGCGCCCGTCTTTTTTCTCGTCGCGGTAGTCTTGCGCCGCGTCTGCGGCTTGCGCCCCAGCAGCGCCGCCTCCAGCTCCTCGACAGCATCCGCCGTGTACACGGCGATCTTCTGCATGCTCGGCACCGTGGTATGGCAGGCCGTAAAGCCGAAGTTCATCAGCCCGGCGTAGCTCTCGCAGGTGATGTTCAGGGCCTGTCCCTGGGTGACGATGGAGGCCGGGTAGATCGCCACCAGCTCGGCGCCGCGGAAATACAGCGGCTGGTCCGGGCCGGGCACGTTGGAGATGGTGATGTTGAACATGGGCCGGATGCGCCCGCCGATGCCGGTCAGCAGGGTGATGATGGTGGGCGCCATCAGCAGCATGGTGTATTGCAGCATGGCGCGGCGCGGCAACTGCCGCACGTGGTCCTTGCCGTGCTGCACTGAGGCCTTGATCGAAGCCAGGCGCAGCTTCGGGTCGACGATGTCGGTGCCGAGCGTGGCGAGGATGAAGCTGATGGCGTTGCCGGCGCCTTCGTCGTCCTTGGGGCGCACCGAGACCGGGATGCCGGCCACCAGCGGCTTTTCCGGCAGGCTGTCGCGTTCCGCCAGGTAACGCCGCAGCGCGCCGCCGCAGACGGTCAGCACGATGTCGTTGATGGTGCAGCCGCCGGCGTCGGCCAGCTTGCGCAGGCGCTCCAGCGGGAACTGCTGGGTGGCGAAGCGCCGCTTCTCGCGAACGCGGCCGTTGAGGATGGACATGGGCGTGTCGAAGGGGATGGCGAGGCCGTCGTCATCGCCGCCGATGCGCTTGAGAAACTGCGCGAAAGCGGTCACGAGCTGCGGCACGGTGCGCACCTGGGCGCGCAAGCCGCCGATGGCCGAGGCCATGACGTTGGCCATGGTCGGCACCGGCGCCGACTTGCCGGGCTGCGACTTGCGCCGGCCGCGCTGGGCCCAGAACGGCGGCAGGTCGAGGCTTTCCTCCCGATCGAAGGACATGGCGCGCTGCAGCAGCATCATGCCGCTGACGCCGTCGATGAGCGAGTGGTGGATCTTGATGAACAGGGCGAAGCGATTGCCCTTCAGCCCCTCGATCACCGTGCATTCCCAGGGCGGCCGGCTGAGGTCGAGAGGCGTGCTCTGCAACAGGCCGATCATCTCGCCCAGCTCGCGCTCGCCGCCCGGCCAGGGCAGGCCGGCGTGGCGCACGTGGTACTCGAGGTCGATGTCCTGGTCTTCGACCCAGGCGGGTACCGGGTTCTTGGTGAAGGGATACTTCAGGCGCCGGTTCCAGGGCGCAGTGAAACTGCGGTGACTGCGGAACTCGGCCATGAGCTGGCGCAGGTAGTCCTTGGGCGCATCGTCGGGCAGGCGGAACTGCAGCAGGCCGCCGACGTGATTGGGCGTGGCCCGCGACTCGGTGAACAGCCAGGCGGTGTCGAGCGGGTTGAGCCGGGTGGCGCTCATTCAGTCGCTTTCTTGCGCGCAGCCGGCTTTTTCTTCGCCGTCGCCTTGCGGGTGGTGGCTTTCTTTTTCGTGGCAGGCTTGCGGGCCGGCGCCTTCTTGCGCGCACTCTTCTTTGCAGCAGCCTTCTTCTTCGCTGCCGGTTTCTGCGCCGGCTTCGCGTCGCCGCCGCCCTGCCAGGTCTTGCGTGCCTCCTTGGCCAGCGCCACCACGCGGGCGATGTCCTCGTCGGTGTAGACGCCGTTGGCGCCGGAGATCGCCGCCAGCTTCATGCCGTGCCTGAGGCCGAGCTTGTAGATCTCCTTGACCTTCTCCCACTCGGTGTCGCGGCCGATGGTGAACACCTCGAAGCGGCCCTCGAGGGCGAGGACGATGGTCTCCGCCAGGCAGGCATAAATCACGTTCGGCGGCAGGCCGATGTTCTTCAGCCCCTTCACCGGCGTCGGCAGCTCGATCTCGCCGGACTCGATGACCAGCACGTCGGGCCGCTTGGCGACCTCTTCGGGCGGCAGGTCCAGCGGCCGCGCCACGTCGGTGATGACGCAGCCGGGCTTCACCTTGGTGATGTCGAGGATCTTCTTGCCGGCGCCCGAGGTCGAGGTGACGATCATGTCCATCTCGCCGAGCAGCTCGTCGTAGTTGGTGGAGCAGACCACGTTGGCGCTCGGCGTGTCCTTGAGGATCGAGGCCTTGAGACGCTCCAGCTTCTTCATGTCGCGCCCGGCGATGACCACTTCCTCGAAGGCCATGGCGAGCAGCCGCGCACTGACCGAGCCGATGGAGCCGGTGGCGCCGATCACCATGGTCTTGGCCATGACGTGCTTGTCCACCGGGTGCAGCTTCACCAGGCCCATGCGTTTCATGGCGTCGTGCGCGGCCCACAGCGCACCCGAGGCGGAGTAGCTGTTGCCGGTGGTGATGGGGATGCGCGCGCGCCGCGCCACGGTGACGCCGGCGTCGCCCACCACCTTGGTGAAGGCGCCCAGGCCCATGATCTGCGCGCCCAGCTTCTCCGCCATCTTCGCCGCGGCGAGCAGGCGGCGGTACGTGAACTCGGGGCTGCGCGCCAGCATTTCCTTGGGCGTGCCGCCGACGGTGATCAGCCAGCCCTCGGCCTCGGCGCCGGTGGGCGAGATGATGTTTTCCATCTTGCAATAGATCATCGGCGGCAGGTGCGCGGCCAGGGACTCGACGCGGTTCATGACGAACTTCGGCGTGCCCTTCGGCACAGGGAAGCCCTTGCGGATGTATTCCTGGCTCAGCGGGTGGATGACGAAGGCGAAGCGGCGGATGTCGCGGAACTTCCCGCTCGGGTGCAGCAGCCGCGGCTTGATGTCGAGCTCCTCGATGATCTCGATGAAATCGTCGTCGGACACGGCCTCGTGGGGCTTGCGCAGGGAAGCGAGGACCATCGCCTCGAGCACGTTGATGCCGACCACCTTCTCGAACAGCTGCGGCGAGACGTCGACCACCAGGTTGACCTTGCAGGCTTTGAAGAAGGCTGCCGCCTCCTCGTCCACCGCCGAGGTGATGAGCGTCTTGCCGGCGAGGTTCTTCGCCGTGCCGACTGCTTTCAGCTCCGGGAAGGTGCCGACGATGACATGGGCCTTGGCCACCTCGCGCGCCATGCACTTGCTCTTGAACCCGGTGAGCGCGCTCTCGAGCATCTCGCCCGGCCGCCCGGACAGGACCATGTCGCTGCCCCTGGCGTACAGCTCCAGCTGGCGCAGGGAGGTGAGCATGGTCGGCGCGCCGGTCTGCGCCAGCGCGTCGGCAAAGCGCAGGTTCGGCGTGTAGTCGGACATCGCCAGCGCCATGTCGTAGTTGCGCATGCCCGAAAGGAACAGCACCAGGTTGTTGTTGAAGTAGCTGCCGAGGTGGTTCTGCACGTAGCGCACCGCGCTGACCTGCAGCAGCCGCCGCAGCTTGGCGCCCGTGGTCACGGGGACGCGCGTCACGACCTTGGTGAGGCGCCGCGTCTCGCGGTTGGTCACGGTGTCCTGGCCGACGTGGTAGTGGTCGGCGACCTCGCCCAGTCCGATGGCGTCCGCCTTGCCCTGCGCGCGCCGCATCAGCTCCCAGGCCCTGTTGACGTCACCGTCGGCGCCCACGCGGCGCACCTGGAAGCGGTGTCCCAGGAAGTCGGTCTCGAATGAGAAATCACGCTCGGACGAGCCCAGCGTGACGGCAACAACTCTCTTCATGCTCATATCTTCGTCCCCAGGTATTCTCTCGCGCCTCAGGCGGCGGCCTTGCGGCGCCGCTCCGGCGGCGCGGACGGCGGCAACACGCGGCGGATGATGTCCTCGCATTGCCGCTGCGTCATGTAGCGCGGCACCGGGTAGCCGGTCTCCGCCTCGTGGCAGGCCGCCTTCGCCAGCGCCGGGATGTCCTCTGCGCGCAAGGCGTCGAGGTGCGTCGGGATCCCCAGTTCCCGGTTCAGTTCGACCACGGCGGCGATGAATTTCTTCGCCAGAGTGCGCTCGTTCTCGTGCTCTTTGCCCAGGCCGGCGCGCACCGCGAGGGCGGCGAGGCGGCCGCCGATCTTCGGCGCCGAGAACTCCAGCACGTGGGGCAGCATGATGGCATTCGCCAGGCCGTGGGGCGTGTGGTACTTGCCGCCGAACTGGTGCGCGATGGCGTGCACGTAGCCGACATTGGCACGGGTGAAGGCCATGCCGGCGTAGGTCGAGGCCAGCGCCATCTTCTCGCGCGCCTCGAGGTTGCCGCCGTCGTGGTAGGCGGTGCGCAGGTTCTCGAAAATGAGCCCGACCGCCGACAGGCCCAGGCCGTCGGTGTAGTCCGTGGCCCACTTGCCGACGAAGGACTCGACCGCGTGTGTCAGCGCGTCCATCCCCGTGGCGGCCGTGATATGCGGTGGCAGCCCGGTCATCAGCGCCGGGTCGAGCGCCGCCATGCGCGGCACGATGCGCGTATCCACGATGACCAGCTTGCTCTCCTTGTCCGGGTCGGAGATCACGGCGGCCACGGTGACCTCGGAGCCGGTGCCCGCGGTCGTCGGCACGGCGTAGACCGGGACCGGGTTGCGCAGGCCCTTGAAGTAGCCGGCCAGCTTGCGCAGCGGCTTGCCCGGGTTGGCGATGGCCACCGCCACGGCCTTGGCGGCGTCCATGGAGGACCCGCCGCCGACCGCCACGATGGCGTCGCAGCCCTCGGCGCGGTAGAAATCGATGGCCCGCTCGACCAGCGGTATCGGCGCGTCCGGCGTGATCTCGTCGAACACGGCGTACTGCGCGCCGCCGGCCTCGAGCGCGTCGGTCAGGCCCTTGAGCAGCCCCAGCTTCACGATCATGGCGTCGGTGACGATCATGAGCTTCTCATGCCCGAATCCCGCCACGGCCTGGCCGAGGCGGCCGCTGGAGCCCGGGCCCACCAGCAGGGTCGGGCGCGGGATGGGCAGGAAGCGGGTCACCATGCCGGCGCCCTTCATCAGGGCGGACAAGCCGGTGGCACGCGGTGCTTCGGGAATCAGGTCGAGAATCACGGGTCAACCTCCGTGGCCGTCACGGGCGCAGCAGTACGGGCGGGCTCAGCGGCCCCAGTGCCAGCGCAGGCCGGCGCCGTAGGAGGTCGATTCCTCCCCGAACACGACCTCGGCACCGAGAGCGAACTGCGGCGTCAGGAAAAAGCGGGCAGCGAGGCCGTAGCTGGTCTCGTCGCCGAGGTCGCTCAGGTCGACGTAATCGACGTAGCCTTCCAGCTCGATGTTGGTGGCCGGGCGTGTGCGCAGGCCGAGGGCGAGTCCGTAGCCGTCGTCGTCCACGGTGACGCCGAAGGTCTCGGCTTCCGCGCTGACGTAGCTGGCTTTGCCGTACATGCTCGAAGCATTCCCGACCGGCCAGGCGTAGCCGAGCCCGAAGTCGTACTCGCGCAGGTCCACGTCGAAGCCGCCGACGTCGATGCCCAGGTCGGAGTAGCCGCCGAACAGGAAGAGGTTTTGCGAGACCTCGAAGGATGCCCGCAGCACGAAGCCGTCGGCATCCTCGTCGAAATCGTCTATGTCGACGCTGGCATACGCGGCGTCGAGGTAGTTGTAGCTGACGCCGTCGGCCTTCAGGACCAGCGGGACGAAGAGCAGGGCACAGCCGAGCGAGATAAGAGCGGAACGCATCTGGATGACTCCGTGTTGCCTGCTCGCGACTCTATCCCCGGCGGTGGCGACGGGCAAGGCGCGCCTGTGTGATCCCGATGGCGGGACCCGCCACGATCAGCAGCATGTAGACCCAGGACGCCAGCGCCAGCCGGTCCTCGGGCAGGGTCCAGGCCAGCACGATCGACAACAGGCCGAAGCTGCCGACGAAGAGCCATGCGACGCTCTCGGCGCCGCAGTCGAAGGACTCGGCGGGGCTCATCTGCAGCCGATGTCGCTGCTGCCAGGCGCGGAAATACAGTCCGGCCACCATGCCGTTCAGGGTAATGAACCCCACCCCGTAGATGGTGAGCAGGCCGCGGAATTCGGCGGTGCTGGCAAGCGAGAAATTCAGCGGCAACCAGCCGCCCGACACGAAATGGAACGCAGCGCCGAACATGATTTTCAGCGGGTAGACATAGATCATCACCACCGTGACGAGGCCGAAGGTGAGCAGTACCGAGCCCAGGTCCTCGAGGCCGAAGCGCTTGCTCCAGGACTGGTGGGCGCGCCAGTAGAGCAGGAGGATCGCGAGGCTGGCGATAAACGCGGGCCCGTCTTTCAGCGCGGCCGCCAGTTCCTGGTAGGACGAGGGGATATCGTCGATGGAGATCGCCAGCAGGGCGGTGGCGAAGGCGAAGGCCGCATCCGTGAAGATGCTGAGGCGCGTGACCTCCTGGCCGCGCTCCGGGAAGGCCTCGGTTTCGTGCCTTGCGGCCATGACGGATCCCCGTGGTCGTGTTGCGTGCAGGACGGATTCTAGCGTCCACGGAACATCGACGCCCCCCGGGATGCGGACGCGCCGGCCTGTGGCACACTCTGCACAGCAAGGAGGTGACCCATGACCAGCGACCTGCCGTTCGACGGGGCGGTAAGCCGTTATCTCGCCGCGGAGGCGCCGGAGGAAGTGCGGCTTGCCGTGGAAGAGGGCAAGAAGCGCGACATCCTCGACGACAGCTATCCGTATGAGCGCTGGCTGAAAAAGCCCGACTACGAGGACGAGCTCGACCGGCTGCAGATCGAGCTGGCGAAATGCCAGCGCTGGGTGCAGGACAGCGGAGCGCGGCTGGTGGTGATCTTCGAGGGTCGCGACGGGGCGGGGAAGGGCGGCGCCATCCGGCGCATGACCATGAACCTCAATCCGCGCGTGGCGCGCGTGGTGGCGCTGTCCAAGCCCAGTGAACGTGAGCGCAGCCAGTGGTATTTCCAGCGCTACGTGCCGCACCTGCCCGCGGCGGGCGAGATCACGCTGTTCGACCGCAGCTGGTACAACCGCGGCGTCATCGAGCAGGTGTTCGGTTTCTGCACGCCGGAGGAGCGCGCCCGGTTCTTTGCACAGCTGCCGGGCTTCGAGAGCACGCTGGTCAGCGAGGGCATCGTGCTGGTGAAGCTGTGGCTCAACGTCGGCCGCGCCGAGCAGCTGCGGCGCATGCTGGCGCGGGAATCCGACCCCCTCAAGCAGTGGAAGCTCAGCGCCATCGACATCCAGGGGCTGGCACGCTGGGACGACTATTCAAACGCCATCGAGCAGACCTTCCGCCGCAGTCACACGCCGGTGGCGCCGTGGACCGTGATCCGGGCCGACGACAAGTACCGCGCGCGGCTGGCCGTGATCCGGGCCGTGCTCGGGGTGCTGGACTACACCGGCAAGGACGAGACCCTGGTGGACGGCAACGACCCGGCGATCTGCGGCGGGCCGGAGCTGTGGCGGCCGGCCTGAACCGGCCGGCTCGGCGAACCTGCAGCCTGGAGAGAGTGATGCTCGGTTCCCGACGCCGTTTGCTCGTCAGCATGTTGTTCCTCACGGCGGCCAGCAGCCCGGCCTTCGCGCGCCCTTACCCGCTCGGCACCGGCCTTGCCGCGTCCGCGGACAGCGCGCAGACCGCGGGCTCCAACCCTGCGGGCATCGCCCGCTTCAACGAGCGCGCGCTCAGCTTCGAGTTGCTGTATTTCAGCAGCGAGTCGCGGTGGGAAAGCGCCTTCAGCGGCACCGGCGCCGAGTTCAACACGAACAGTTCCGGCGACACCGTCGTGCCCCGGGTCGCCCTCGTGCAGCCCATCAACGACAGGTTCACCGCGTCGTTCACTTTCCTCGGCACGGGCTTCTCCGACAACCTCGGGGAGTGGCCGGGACGCTATTTCATCCAGAGCTACGACTCGGTGTTCGTCAGCGCCTTCCCGAGCCTGGCCTACCGCATCAACGAGCAATGGTCGGTCGCCGCCAGCGCGGCAGTCACCTATAACCGCTTCGAGCAGGAGCGGGCGGTCCGCAACATCTTCGACCCTGGCTTTCCCGATGGGCTCTCCAGGATCGAGGCCGACAGCGTTTCGTTCGGGTTCGGGCTGTCAGCGCTCTACCAGGGCAGCGAGCGCACCCGCTGGGGGCTGACCTACAGCTCGGAGATCAATCCGCGGCGCCGTGCAGACAACGCGCTTTCCGGGCTGGGGCCGAACACGGAGGCCGTCATGCGCGGCCTCGGGCTGCTGGAGCGCAACCTCACTATCGAGAGCACGTCGCCGGAGTCCATATTCGCCGGCGTCTACCACGAGTTCGGCAACAGGTCCGCCGTGACGCTGGACGTGGCGTGGATCAACTTCAGCAATTTCCGCCTCTCGGAGTTCTTTTACGACGGCGAGTCTTTCGCGCGCAACGACAGCAGCTATGACGATATCTACGCGCTGAGTGCGAGCTACACGTGGCCGGCCGCGGAGCGCTGGATGCTCGGCGTGGGTGCGATGGCGACCAACCAGATGATCGATGACGAGCAGCGCGGCATGACGCTGCGTCTCGACGCGGCCTGGTCGCTCGGCCTCACGGCCGAATGGCAGTGGACCGACAAGCGCCGGGTGATGATGGGCCTCAGCTACTTCGGCCTCGGCGACGCGCCCGTCGCCACGCCCAGCATCCCGGGTCTCGGCTCGCTGGAGGGCCGGTTCAAGTCCCGCGATACCTTCCTGTTCCAGGTCGGGATAAGCTTCGGGTCGCTTTAGCGCGACGCGCGCCATGGCCGCGATACCCGCTATCATGCTCCCGAAGCTGGCGGCGATGCAGGCCTGAAGGAGCCCGGGAATGTCAGATAACAGCTATGTCGACGAATTGGACCAGGTCACGGCCACCATGCAGGCCTATATCGAGGGCGGGCGCGCCGGCAAGAGCGCCGCGCTCAAGCCGGCCTTCCACGCCGACGCCAACATCTGCGGCTACGTCGGCCCGGACCTGTTCTGCGGCCCGATCCAGGGCTTCTACGACTGGCATGACGAGAACGGCCCGGCGCCCGGCCTCCAGGCGCGCATCGCCAGCATCGACATCGTCGGCACCGCGGCCTCGGTGCGGGTAGACATGGACGACTGGACCGGCCACCGCTTCACCGACTTCTTCACGCTGGTGAAAGTCGACGGCCGCTGGCAGATCCTCAGCAAGGTGTTCTACCTGCATCCCTGAGCCCGGGATGATCGCTAACCTGGCCTGAGGGCTCGGGCGTTCAGTCGCCGGGTTCCGCCTGCCACTGGAACACTTCGTCCAGCGGCACATGGAACACCGCGGCAATGCGGAACGCGGCTTCCAGCGACGGTGAGTACTTCCCCGCCTCGATGGCGGCGACGGTCTGGCGCGTCACGCCGATACGCTTGCCGAGCTCGGCCTGGGTCATTTCACCGTGCTGGAAACGCAGCAGCCGGACGCGGTTACTTATCGTGCCTGCCCTCATGACTGTCGCCGGTAGGCGACAACGGCGACGCCGTGGGACACGAGTTCGGCCAGGACGATCGCGAAGATGGCCCCGTTCACGATGGCCCAGCCGCCGGCGTAGAAAGGCATGATGATCGCGACCATGATCACACCGGCGATCAGCGTGCCGTAGGCGATGCTGACCGAGCGCCGCTCGATTGCGAGGTCGCGCTCGTCGGCCGGCTCCCGGGCGTCCTCCGGTGTCCGCAGGCGAAACACGGCATGGCCGGCCAACAGGATTGCGACCTGGACCGCGACGGCCACGGCGAAGAGCCAGAGCTGGCGCAGGTTAGGCATGGCGTCGTCGGGCGGAGCCGTCGCCACGATCGCGAAATAGGGCCCGAAGGCAACGACCATCGCGAGCAGCGACAGCCAGGCGACTTTCTCCCGGTAAGACATGCTCGATTCCTTCTCAGGCGCCGTTCTGATGGAAAGCATGTTTTACGCGATGGTAAATATCTTTGTCAACGTGTAATAAAAACCTAACTTTCTTCGGGTAGCGGATCCGAATCCGGGATGTCGCCAGCGGGGCTGCCCCGGGGATCGGGCAACGCCCGCTCGAACTCGGGCGCGAACAGGAAAGGGATGTCGAAGTCGAGCCGGGCTTCCGTGTAGCGATCGTCGATCGGGACGTCGTCGCTGCCGGCATGGGGGTTCCAGGTCACTGACAACACCTGCAGCCCCGGCGCAAGGCCGTCGAGCGGCACCACCCCGGTGAGGCCGCGCATGCCCAGGTCCAGCCGCTCGCTGGCGAGGAAACGGCCGAGATCGACGGGCTGCCCGTTCAGGGCCACGGACCACAGCCGCGCCAGGCAGGGGGCGCCGAGTCCCTCTTCCTCGCCGGGGCAAAGGCGCTCCAGCAGGAGGTTGTCGCGGATCGGCTGGTAGGGCAGGAACAGTCGCAGGTGGCTGCCACGCTGCTCGAAGCTGGGGATCATCGGCCGCGCGCGCAGGCGATCCTTGCCGTGGCGCATGTCCTCGTAAAAGCTGCTGCGAAAGACTGCTCCGGCGAAATGCTGCTCCTGCTGGTCGTCCAGGTAGCGGAACTGGTCCGAGACGGTGAAGTTCACGGCGCGGTTGAAGCTGAACTGGCCAAGCACCACGATGGCGATCACGGCCACCACGAACAGGATCATGGCGATGATCGGCCGGGTGTTGCTCTGCAGGGTCAGCTGCACCGGGAGCACCAGTCGCTGCGGCACCAGCCAGCCGTTGATCCTGCTGAGCACGCTGACCAGGCCCCGGAACCACGCCGCACGTTGCAGGGCCGGTACGCGTTGCGCCAGCAGTGCGTCGAGGATCCACAGCAGCACGGCGCTGCCCGCGGCGACGGCCACCAGTCCGAGGGCCGCGGCATTGATGCCGAAATTCGTGGCGCCGAAGCGTGAGCCGACCAGGCCGCCGAGGCTCGCGGCCAGGGTGATCAACAGCACGATCCAGACGATGGCGAGCGCGATGACGCTGATGACCGCGAACAGGGAGGACGCGAGGCGATCGGAGCGTTCGATGGCGCTTTGCAGGTCCGGCAGGCGACGGCGGTAATTTTCCCGCGTGAGAGGCCCGATCCCCGGGGTGCGGTTCCAGTCGATGCCTTGCGGAAACACGGCGCGCAGGCCGATCAGCCCGACCCAATAGGCGCGCGCCAGCAGGTGCAGCAGGAAACATGCGCCCAGGCCGTAGCACAGGCCGGTGAGCAAGAGCAGCGCCGTGCTGCTGCTGACCACCAGGGTCACGGAAAGGTGCATGTAGGCGTCGGCGAACCGCTCGAACAGCCATCCCGGCAAGGTGAACAGGGCGAAGGTGGTCAAGCTCGAGATGATCAGCTCGAGCTCGTCGGTGCGATCGCGCAGGCGCGCCAGCTCCTCGCTGGACTCCGCCGTGTGCGTTCTGGGGTCCCTCTGCTCCTGCTCAGCCATGCGGCACTCCTCCTCGGCAAGCGCGGCCCGTGCGCGGGCTCGCAGCGTCCGGGCAAGGCTGCCACAATACCCGAATGCATACCGTAGTTCCCCTGCAGCGCAGCGCTGCCAGCTGGCTCCAGAGACCCGGCCGCATCTGGCTGAGCTGGAGCATCTTCAATCCCAACGGCCCGACCGTGCATGCCCTTGGCCTGCGCGACACCGAGGTGTCGGGGCGGGCCGAGGTGTTTCATCGCTGGATGCATTTTCTCGGCGGAGAGGACCATTGCCTCGGCTACGTGGACACCCGCGCGGATGACGTGGAGGCGCACATCGCTGAGATCTTCCGCCGCGCTTTCTCGCTGCAGCCCCCGCAGGGCTTTGCGCGCTTCCCCATGGTGACCTGCATCCCCAGCCTCGTGGTCTCGAACGTGTCCGAGGACTGGCAAGCCCTGTTCAAGACCTGTCTCGAGCAGAGCGCCGCGATACAGGCCGCGGACTGGGGGCGCGAGAAGTACCTGCTGGCGAAATACGGCAACCGGCTGTTCGATCGCGCCGGCGAGGAGTTGCGGGAAGCCTACGAGAGAATGCGCCGCGAACAGGCCGCAGGTGACGCGCAGGCTGCCGAAAACCTGGACCTGGTGTACAAGCTGTATCAGCAGGTGCCGACGTTTGCCGAGTGGGAGCCAGGCCGCTACGTGACGCGCGGCCTGCAGGCGGGCGACTTCGAGGCCTGGTGGGACGCGATCACGGCAGTGAGCTTCTGGCCCCCGGTCACGGCCCAGGTGGCGCACGCCTGGAACAACGCCGCCAAGCAGACCACGCTTCCTTGCCGGACGCCGATGGTGGAAGTGCGCGACTTCTTCGCCGCTTACGACCTGCCGATCTTCAGCGCCCTGTCCGTAACGGGTCAGGCGTAGCCGAACAGCGGCGGAAAGATGACCACCACCAACGTCGCCCAGGCAACGTAGACCGGGAGGTAGTCCGTCTGCCAGCGTTCCAGACGGGTGAAGGCTGCACGGCCGCGCAGGAAAAGGATATAGAGCACTGCTGACCATGAGAGGTTGACCAGCAGTATCGCGTTCACGCCCAGCGCCGTAACGCGGTTGGGACTGAAGCCGAAGTCGGAAATGCGCGCGGCAATGGCCCACAACGCAACCGCATCGACCAGCAAGGCGCTCACCACCAGCAGCACCTGCGCGGTGTCGAACAGGCCGGGCGGCGCCTGGGGATCGCGTGCCGAGACGGAGTACAGCAGCAGCCCGAGCACGACCACCAGCAGCAGGTCGAAGGCGATGAGCATGTCGCGCTCGATGTTCACGCCGCGCCCGGTCCAGGCCAGCACCACCAGGAACGTGATGAGCACGGCGGCGAACAGCGGCGTGAACAGGCGTGTCAGCACCGGCGCCATGTTCTCGATGACGCTCTGCTTGGCCTCCACCAGCCAGGCGGCGATCACTACGGCACCCATGGCGCCGCAAGGCAGCAGCCAGGACTCGAAGAAGGGCTCGATGTCGATGCCGATGGCGGAGAAGATCAGCGCCATGAACGCGGCCAGCACGCCGCCGCCCAACGCGATCAGGACGAAATAGATGAACAGCTCGCCGGAGAAGCGGATGAAGTCCATGCGCCCGCCGGTCTCGCGCCAGCGCGCACCGGCGTAGGCGACGCCCACCACCGCCCAGAGCGCGATCGGGAGGTGCAGCACGGCGAGCACCTCGGTGTGGCTGCCGGGCTGGAAGGGCCAGGCATTGGCGAACACCGCCGCGACCACGAAGGCTGCGCCCAGCCAGCGCCATGTGCCGGGCGCCAGCTGCCGTTTCCAGGCGAAATAACCGGTCAGCAGCGGCAGGACGAAAAACGACAGGTTCCGGGCATAGAACATCTCGTGCGCATTGCCCCAGGGCAGGCCGAACAGTTCCGGTAGCTTGATGGCGACGGCCGCCGCGATGGCCAGCAAGAAGGCTGCCCAGGCCTCGGACTCCCCGGCCGCCTGAGCCGGGTCGGCAGACGGCATGATCACCAGCTGCTTCCAAAGGCGTTCGGAGTGCTCGCGCGCGAACTCCCGCGACAACGAATCGAGGTCGCCCATGCGCTTCACGGCGACAAGGAAGGCTTCTTCACTGTCGAGGCCGGCATCCTCGAGGTTCGCCACCTGCTCGCGCAGGTGGTCCTCCAGCTCCGCGACGTCGACCGCATGGATCACTTGGCGCCGGCGCAGGTAGTTGCGCCACTGGCCGATCTGTTCCTCGAGCGCTGCGGCGTGACCCGGGTGCGACATGCTTCAGGTTCCTTGAGGTAGAGGAGGGTCGACCGCGATGGAGCGCCACAGGCCGCGCAGCGTGGCGTCGACCGCCTGCCACTGGCGGCGTTCTTCGGCAAGCTGGGTCCGCCCGTCGGCGGTGATGGAGTAGTACTTGCGGCGGCGGCCGGTCTCGGCGACGGCCCAGCGCGACTTGATGTAGCCCAGGCGTTCCAGCCGGTGCAGGACGGGATAGAGCATCCCGTCCGTCCACTCCATGCGTCCGGCCGAGAGCTCGCGCACCCGCTGCAGGATGGCGTAACCGTAGCTGTCGGATTCGGCCAGGATGGCAAGCACGATCGGCGTGGAGGAGGCGGCGACCAAGTCCTTGTTGATGTCCATGGCGCGGACTTTACCTTGAAGCCCTATACATAGCAATACTATGTATAGGGCGGAGAACAGCGCCTCTGGGCTGGGGCCCGGGAGCAGGGGCCTGCCGTGCCTCAGAAATCCTGGGCGCGCATCTGCTCCTCGTAAACCCGGATATAGTCGCGGTAGTGCCGCGTGTACTTCTTGAAGTGGTTTTCCAGCGCGGTGAGCTCGCCCGCTGAGCCGCTGAAGTACTCGAGCAGGTCTTCCTGCTGGAACTCCAACAGCCGCCCGAGGTTGGGCGCCACGTCCTCGACGTTGTAGAGGTCCATGTCCGAGTACTCGAGGATCGGCCGGTTGTCGGTATGCAGCGCCTGGCCGGCCACCAGCAGGTCGACGTCGTTCTCGCCCAGCAGCAGCATGCTGGCGAGCTCGTAGACGCTGTCGATGTCCAGGGTGCGCAGGTCCGGCGCGACCTGGACCATCTTGGCCCTCAGTTCGGGCAGGTCCACCAGCGTCCGCTCCGGCGTGCCCACCAGGATGATGAAATGCGTCGGGAACTGGGTGAAATACCAGGCGGTGGTGTGCGGGAAGACCGCATCGAACGTGGCGATGAGCGTCTTGAGGTCGTTGAAGGACAAGCCTCCGACCGGCAGCCAGGCCGCCGCGACCCCGGTGGGGCTGAGCGCGTCGCGCATGATCTCGAAATATTCACGCGTATAGAGGTAGGGATTGCGCTTGTACTTGAGGTTGGTGACGTCGGTGACGATGACATCGAATTCCTGTTCGGTCGTGGCGATGTAATTGCGCGCGTCGTCGAGCACGATGTTGAGATTGGGATCCGCGTAGGAATCGTAGTTGACTGAGCTGAACAGCGGCGCGGCCTCGATGATCTTCTCCTCGATCTCGACCGCGTACACGTCGACTTCGTGCAGCAGCATGCTGCCCGAGGTGGTTCCGGTGCCGTAGCCCACGGTCAGTGCCGACCCGGGCTCCTTGGCCAGCAGCAGCGGCACGTGAGCCAGCATCCGCGAGTCGGCCAGCAGCACGATATCCGTGCCGGACACGTTCTGGCCATCGACGAACAGGCCGCGGTAATCGCCGCGCTCGACCGCGCTCACGGTGCCGGACAGGCCCTCGGCGTAGTAGATCACCTCGAAACCACCGGCTGCCGCGCGCATGTCGCGGCCCTTGAGCTCGGCATGGAAAGTCTTGCTGTCGGCGAACACGAGCAGGTTGGCGACGACGGCGACCACCAGCAGCGAGGCCCACTGCAGGCGCGCCGGACGCCGGCCCCGCAGCAGGAAGGCCAGGGCGATCAGCAGGCTCAGGTTGACCAGGATCAGCGTGGTGTTCCACATGCCGACAAAGGGGATGAGCACGAATCCCGTCAGCAGGCTGCCCAGCACGCAGCCAAGCGTGTTGGAGAAAAAGGTGTTGCCGGCCTTGGCCCCGATGCGGTCCACGTCGTGGGCATAGATGCGCACGCCGAGCGGGAACAGGATTCCCATGAAGACGGCGGGGATGAACGACACCGTGAAGGCGAGCGCCATGCCGAGCGTCAGCTGGCTCGCCGGCGTCGCGTCCGCGAGCAGGAGGGTCAGCGCCTCGAACTGGCGGAATATCAGCAGCACGACGGCGCCGCTGAAGGCCGTGACGATGCAGACGGCGCTGAACCAGGCCTCGAGATCCTGGCGGCGGTCCACGGTGCGCGCGACGAACCAGGCGCCGACGGAGAACCCGAGCAGGAACCCGGCCAGGATGAGCGCGAAGGCCTGCGAGGTCGACAGCCCGTAGGTGGACAGGATGCGCACCCACAGCATCTCGTAGCCCAGGCTGATGAAGCCGGTGAGAAACAGGAAGGCCAGCATGTACGTGTAAGGCGCCTGCCCGGCAGGAACGGGCTGGACAGCCTGCGAGCCGCGCTTGCTCAGCGCCACGATCAGGGCCACGAGCAGGTTGCCGCCGATGGCGATCATCAGCGTGCCGATGACGCCGAACAGGCGCACGAACACGAAACCGGTCAGCAGTACGCCGGCACTGGCCCCCAGGGTGTTGAGGTAATACAGCTTGCTGAAGCTGGAGCCGAGGTTCTCCGGGTTGCGCAGGAAGTACTTGGCGAGCAACGGCATGGTGCCGCCGATCAGGAACACCGGCGGCAGCAGCACCAGCGTCGACAAGAGGAGGCGTGCGACGGAGAGCCCGTAGAAGCCGAGGTTGTTGTAGGCGTACTCGTAGAGGTAGCGGTAGACCGGCAGCGCCTCGATGACCACGTAGGCCAGCAGCGAAGTGGCCGCGATGCCGATTTCCACGTACAGGTAGACCCGCAACGGGTCGCGGATGCGCTCCGACCAGCGGCCGAAGAAATAACTGCCCAGGCCCAGGCCCAGCAGGAACACCGCGACCACCGTGGCGACGGCGAAGCTGCTGACACCGAAAACCAGGCCCAGCAGGCGCACCCAGATCAGCTGGTAGATCAGGGCGGAGGCGCCCGAGATGAAAATGGCCGTGAAGAGCAGCCTGTTACTCAGGTTCAGAACCATCAGCATGAGCCCTCGGGCTGGGTTGGCTGTACCGGCGCCAGGCCTGCAACGGCAGGCACGACACGCGTGGGCGAGCGGCCATATTACCCACGGAAAACGTGCCGTCGGGAATTCGCAACAACCCCTAGTGGAGCGATGGCCACGGGCAGGAAATGGGAATGGCGGGATTTCCGCCTGCAGTGCGTTAACCGGTACATGAACCTCTCGCACCAGGACGCCGGTCGCATCGAGCTCGAGCACGTGCCCGCCCAGTGGGTGATCGGGCTCGGCGCGGTGTGCTTCGTCCTCGTGATCGGACTCGTGCGGGCGCTGTTCGAGGGCGCCGTCCAGGGGGCACTGGTCGCGCTGGCGATGCTGGCCGCATTGTCCTGGTTTGTCCTCACGCGCGTCTTCCGCCGCTTCCGGCTGGTGCTGGATCGCGGCACCGGAGTGGTGCGCGTCACCGCCAGCACGGTGTTCGGCGAAACCGAGACGACTTACCCGCTCGGCGACCTGCTGCGCGTTGAGGTCGACACCCGCTACGAAGAGGGCCACAGCGCTGCGCAGCCGACCCTCGCGCTGGTGCTGGCCGATGCCGGCAAGCCGCGCCGCGTGCGCCTCGACCCGTTCCGACCCCGCCCCGAGGACCTGCTGTGGGCGTCCGGGCGGATCAATGCGTGGCTGGGGACGGACCCCGACACGCGACAAGAAGCCAGCGATGCAGGAGAGTCGAGGCCATGAAAGTCGTCACCAACACCCCGGAGGAGCTCGAACTCCTGATCGAGCTGCCGAAATTCATCCTCTGGTTCATGCTGGGCCCGATCGCGCTGTTCGGCGGGCTGTTCACGCTGGCGCTGCTGCTGGGCGGCGAGTTCCTCAATGCGCTCGGCACGGGGCTGGTGATCGGCGCCATCGTGGCCGTGGGCGGCTACTTCATCACCCAGCGCACCCGATTGCAGCTCAACGCTCGCGACGGCAAGGTGTACCTGCTGCGCACTTCGTGGCTCGAGCGCCGCACGCACGACTTTCCCCTCGAGCACCTCGACGGCGCCGAGGTCGAGCAGCGCCAGGATCGCCGTGACCACGATGGCGGCACGAACCGGCCGACCAGCACCGTCAGCCTGGTATTCAACAACACCCGCCCGGCGACCCGGGTGCCGCTCACGCTCTGGGCGGTGTCCGGCGGCGGCTCCGGCATGCTGGCGAACGCGATCAACGACTGGCTGCGCGAGCGAGCTCAAGATGCTTGAGCAAAACTTCGTTCAGGTGTTCCGCCTGCCCGATCGGCGTCCAGTGGTCGCCGGGAAAGCGCTGGTAGCGCCACGGCCCGTCCACCCACTGCGCTGAACGGGTCATCTGCGACTCGAGCAGGAAGCGATCGCCCTCGGCCCAGATGCCCAGGGTCGGCGCGCTCGGCTTTGGCTGCTTCTGCAGGAGGATAGTCGCCACATTGGCGCGGTAGATGCGCAGCGCCGCGGTCATGCGGCCGGGGCGACGCAGTCGCTCGAGCACCTGCTGCTTGCGCGGATGCTGGAAGTAGCGGGTGAGGCTGAGCGGACTGTCGCCCTGGAGCAGCCGGTCGCTGATCCCGGCGAGCAGGAAGTAATAGGTGTACCAGGCCAGCAGCTTCTGTTTCAGGCCGGCGCGGGCGTAGGCGGTGGGATGGCCGACGCCGAGCACGGCGAGGCTCCGGACTCGGTCGGGGAAGTGTCCCGCGAGCAGCCAGGCCAGCACCGACCCCCAGTCGTGACCGACCACGTGGGCCCGGTCGATGCCCAGTTCGTCCAGCAGCGCGACGTGATCGCGCACGATCTCGAGGGCGCGGTAGTCGCCCAGCCGGGGCGCGATGTCGGACTCGCCGCAACCGACGGTGTCCGGCGCTATGCAACGGTAGCCCGCCGCATGCAGGGCGGAAACCTGTTCCGACCACAGTCTCGCCTCGTCGGGAAAGCCGTGCAGCAGGAGTACCGTCGGCCGTGTCCCGTCTCCCGGCGCGGAGTCCAGGTAGGAGAGCGTGAGGCCGCGGTGATCGAAGTGGCGGCGCGGCGCGATGCTGTGCACGACGAACCTCGCGGGCTGGCGTTGCCGTGGCTCCCGAGTCTGCCACGGGACAGGTGTGCCTGCTACGGCATCCGCCTGGGCCGACTATATTTGTGGCATGAGCGAGGCGCAGCTTGCCTTCTATTACCTCGGCGTGGCGCTGGCGATCGGCCTGCTGATCGGCATCGAGCGCGGCTGGCATGAGCGCGAGGCCGGGGAGGGCCGGCGCATCGCCGGGGTCCGTACCTACGGGCTGATTGGGCTGATGGGCGGCGTCCTGGCCTTGCTGGCGGAGCAACGCGGCACGCTCGTGCTGGGGCTGGCGTTTATCGGGCTGGCGGGTGCGCTCGCCGCCGTCTACGTGGTCAACCAGCAGCAGGGCGACGACGACGTCGGCATCACCAGCCTGGTCGCCGGACTGCTCACTTTCGCTTTCGGCGCCCTGGCCGCCACGGGCGAGGTCGCGCTTGCCGCGGCCGGCGGGGTCGTGACGACGCTGCTGTTGAGCCACAAGCCGGTGCTGCACCGCTGGGTCGGCAGCCTCGAGGCGGGTGAGCTGCAGGCCGCGATCAAGCTGCTGCTGATCTCGGTGGTGCTGCTGCCGATATTGCCCAACCAGGGGTTCGGGCCGTGGCAGGCGCTCAATCCGTACGCCATCTGGTGGATGGTGGTGCTGATCGCGTTGATCTCCTTCGCCGGTTATGTCGCCATCAAGGTGGCCGGCGCCCGCCGCGGCACCGTGTTCACTGGCCTGTTCGGCGGGCTGGCGTCCTCCACCGCCGTGACGCTGCACTTTTCCCGCATGTGCCGGCGCAAGTCCAGTGCGGCGCCGATCCTGGCCACCGGCATCCTGCTCGCCTGCGGCACCATGTTCCCGCGCATGCTGCTGGTCGCCAGCGTGCTCAATCCCGGCCTGTTCCAGCTGCTGGTGCTGCCTGCCGCGGTGATGGCGCTGATGGCCTACGGGCCGGCGGCCGCCTACTGGCGCGGTTCATCCAGCGACAACGTGGACTCGGACGCATTGCTGAAGAACCCGCTCGAGCTACGCACCGCACTCGGCTTCGGCGTCCTGCTGGCGCTCGTCATGCTGCTCGGCAAGGCCTTGCGTCACTGGTTCGGGGCGGGCGGCGTGCTGGCGCTCGCCGCGGCCTCCGGTGTCGCGGACGTCGACGCCATCACGCTCTCCCTGGCGCGCATGACCCAGGACGACCTGGCGCTGCCGATCGCGGCCACCGGAATCGTCATCGCCGCAGCGGTGAACAGCCTCGTCAAGGGCGGCATGGCCACCTTTATCGGCGGGCGCAGGATCGGCATGTATGTAGGCCTGCCGCTGCTGGTTGCTGCCGGTGCTGGTCTGCTGACGGTGTGGCTCTGGGTCTGGTAGGGGATTCTCGTCCTGGGACAGCCCGGCCGGCCTGCATTGCCAATTACGCCCTGGCCCTGGTCTACGCAGCGTGCGCGGGAGAAACTGGCGACCCTGAGGGAGGCAGGCTGAGCTTTCGCCACGGCACTCCGCGTAAGATATCGGGGCCACGCCGAGTATAAGGGAGCCCCCCGATGCAGCAGCCGGAGCACAGCGAGGACGTCGCCGAAGTCCTCGAGGAAATCACCCCCGAGCAGTGGCAGGTGATCCGTGCCGCCATCGCGGCGGAGGACGCGCTCGCGCTGAAGACGGCGCTCGAGCCCGTCCATCCGGCGGACATCGCCGACCTCCTCGAGCAGCTCGACTCGGAGCAGCGGACAACTTTTCTCCGGCTCTACGCCTCGGAATTCGAAGGCGACATCCTCTCCGAGATCGACGAGTCGATCCGCGAGGAAGTCATCGAGGTCCTGCCGCCGGAGGTGCTGGCCGAGGCGGTGCGGGAGCTCGACTCGGACGACCTGGTGGACATCCTCGAGGACCTCGAGCAGCCCGAGCGCGACTTCATTCTCGACTCGCTGGAGAGCGAGGACCGCGAGGCGGTGCAGAGCGCCATGGCCTGGCCGGAGGGCTCGGCCGGCCGCCTGATGCAGGTGGAGACGGTCACCGCCCCCGAGCATTTCAGCGTCGGCGAGATGATCGACTACCTGCGCTCCGCCGAGTGGCTGCCCGACCAGTTCTATCACATCATCCTGGTCGATCCCGACGGCCATCCTACGGGCTACGCCACGCTCGGGCGGGTGCTGGCCTCGCGGCGCGACGTGCTGCTGAAAGACATCACCGAGGAGAGCTTCCGCACCGTGAAAGCGGCGGAAGACGAGGCCGAGGTGGCACACCTGTTCAACAAGTACCACCTGATCTCGATGCCCGTCACCGACGAGTCCGGGCAGCTCGTCGGGGTGATCACCATCGACGACGCTATGAACGTGCTCGACGAGGAGCTGGAAGAGGACATCCTGCGCCTGGCCGGCGTCAGCGAGGAGAGCTCGCTCAGCGACCGCATCTGGGACACCACGCGCGGGCGCTTCATATGGTTGTTCATCAACCTGCTGACAGCAATCTTCGCTTCCTTCGTGATCTCGTTGTTCGAGGAAGAGCTCGAGGCGATGGTGGCGCTGGCGGTGCTGATGCCGATCGTGGCCTCGATGGGCGGCAATGCCGGCACGCAGTCGATGACCGTGGCCGTGCGCGCCCTGGCCACGAGGGAGTTGACCGGCCAGAATGCACGGCGCGTGCTATGGCGCGAGGTCGTGGTCGGCGTGCTGAACGGCGGCGCCTTCGGCATGATCATGTCCCTGGTCGTCGCGTACTGGTTCGGCGTCCCGATGCTCGCGGCGGTCATCGCCATGGCCATGATGTTGACCCTGGCGGCGGCGGCCTTCGCCGGTATCGTGCTGCCGCTGGCGCTCGACAAGCTGGGCGTCGATCCTGCGCTGGCATCGGGGCCCTTCGTTACCACGGTGACCGACGTGGTGGGGTTCTTCGCGTTCCTCGGGTTGGCGTCGCTGGTTCTGCTCTGAGGCCGTCGGGCGCAAGTGGGAGTCATGGCATGAAATGGAAAGGTCGTCGCGGCAGCACGAATGTCGAGGACGCGCGCGGCCGGCGCGTGGCGGCGGGCGCCGGCGGGTTGGGCATGATCCTCAACCTGGTCGGCCGGACCTTCGGCATCAAGGGCATCCTGGTGCTGGTGGTGCTCGGTTTCATCGGCTGGCAGATGGGCCTGCTGGATCCTGCTGCGCTCATGGGCGGCGGCCAGGTGCAGGAGACGGCTTACCAGCCGAGCCCGGAAGAGCAGGAGCGCTTCGAGTTCGTGCGCGTCGTGCTGGCCGACACCGAAGACGTGTGGGCGCGGGAGTTCGAGCGTATCGGCCGGCAGTACGTCGAGCCCGGGCTGGTGATCTACAGCGGCCAGTACCCCACCGCCTGCGGCATGGGCGATGCGCGCATGGGACCGTTCTACTGCCCGGCGGACCGCAAGATCTACATCGACCTGACGTTCTACGATGAGCTGGCGCGGGCTTTCGATGCGCCGGGCGATTTCGCCCAGGCCTACGTCATCGCCCACGAGGTCGGCCACCACGTGCAGAACCTGCTCGGCATCTCCGAGCAGGTCGCCGCGCTGCGTGGCCGCCCCGAGTACAACCAGAACTCCGTGCGCCTGGAACTCCAGGCCGACTACCTGGCCGGCGTGTGGGCCCACCACAACCACCAGTACCTGGAGCACGGCGACATCGAAGAGGCGATGCGCGCCGCGAACCAGATCGGCGACGACGCCATCCAGCAGCGCACCCAGGGCCGGATCGCGCCCCATGCCTTCACTCACGGCAGTTCCGAGCAGCGTATGCGCTGGTTCAAGCGCGGCCTGGAGAGCGGCCGGGTCGAGGAAGGCGACACCTTCGAACCGGCCTACGAGCGGCTTTGACGGGGCTCCGCCCGCAGCGTGGAAAGTTTTTTTCAACAACTGGCGCTGCCGTGGATCGGCGCCGCATTCCTGCTCTCCGGCGTGGTGATCGCCGTGGTCGGCACGATACTCACCGGGGTGGTCGACCGGCTTGCCGACCGGACGCGCCTGGGCGAAGCAATCAGCGGCGGACTGATGCTGGGCGCCACCACGTCGTTGCCGGATATCGTCGTCTCGGCCTCCGCCGCCGCCTCGGGGCACGCCGAGCTCGCCGTGAGCAACGCCCTGGGCGGTATCGCGGTGCAGACAGTGTTCCTGGTCATGGCGGACATCGCCTACCGGCGCGCCAATCTCGAGCATGCCGCGGCGTCGCTGACCAACCTGTTCAGCGCCACGCTGCTCATCATGCTGCTCGCTACGTCGCTGCTGGCCGCGACCGGGCCCGAGATGGCGCTGTGGGCGATTCACCCGGCTACGCCGGCGCTGTTCGTGATCTACCTGCTGGTGCAGCGGATGGCGGCACGCCACCGTGACGATCCGGCCTGGTATCCCGCGGAGACCAGGGAGACCGTTCCGGACGAGCCGGAGGCGCGGAACGTCCGCGCCTCGCTGGCAGGGTTATGGCTGCGCTTCGCCGGCGCCGCGCTGACTGTCGCGGTCGCGGGCTACGTGGTAGCGCAAAGCGGTATCACGCTCACGGAGAAGACCGGGCTCTCGAGCAGCCTGGTCGGCGTGATGTTCACCGGCTTCACCACCTCCTGCGCGGAGCTGGTGGTCGCGATCGCCGCCGTGCGCCGGGGCGCGCTCACCCTGGCAGTCGGCGGCGTCATCGGCGGCAACGCCTTCGACGCCCTCCTGATTCCCATCAGCGACCTCGCCTACCGCGAAGGTTCGGTGTATCACGCGCTTCCCGACCGGCCCATGTTCCTCATGGCCGTGACCATACTCATGACCACGGTGCTGCTGCTGGGCCTGTTGCGGCGCCAGAGGCGCGGCATCGCCAACATCGGCTTCGAGGGCTCCATCGTACTGCTGCTCTACGCCGGGATGGTGGCGTACCTGGTGTTCTCATGAGGACCGCCTGCAAGGCCCTCGCGGCGTTGTTGATCTTCGGCCAGGCCGCGGCGGCTGAAGTGCATACGCTCGCTGAAGGCCCGTTGCGCATCCAGATCGATGCGGCGACGGACGGTGACGCGGCTGAGTTCGGGCCGCGCTTCGATCGCACCGCCGTGGTGCGCAGCGTGCAGCTGGATGGCGTCGAGCTGCTCGGTCCGTGGGGGCTCAGCGACGAGTTCGGTCTCTTCGGCGATGGCGTGCTCGGCTATGAAACTGCGGGCATCGGCGAGACCTTCCTCAAGATCGGGGTGGGGCGGCTGTTGCGCGACACGGCCGCGAGCTACCAGTTTGCGCATCCCTATCCCGTGGACCAGTTGTTCCCCGTCGAGACGACACCCGGTGCCGCATCGCTCTCAGTCAGCCAGCGCTCTGAGGGCGACGGCCCCTGGCAGTACCTTTACCGCAAGTCCTACGCGCTGGCCGGCGCGGACGGTCTCACCATCCACTATGAGCTGACCAACACCGGCCCCACGGCTTGGACCTTCGAGCACTACAACCACCACTGGTTCCGGCTGGATGGCGCGGCGGTCGGTCCGGGGTACGCAGTGGTCACCGGCTTCGACCTGCCGCAGGCCGAGACCGCCTTCCGGCATGCGCCGCGTTCGCTCCACATGCAGGCGCCGCTCGCGCCCGGCGGCGCCGCCTACTACGCCGGCGACCTCGTCGGCGTGCCGGCCGCTGCGAACACGTTCACGGTCCAGGTCGATGGCGCCGTCCTGGTGCACTACCAGGCCGAATTCACGCCGCACCGCCTTGCCCTGTACGCTGCAGAAGACGGCTTCTGCCCGGAGGTCTTCATGCGCGCGGCCCTCGAGCCGGGCGAGACCGTCAGCTGGTCGGCGACCTACCGCTTCCGCACGAACTGAATGCTGTCCAGGTAAACCGTGACTGAGCTGCGTTGCCCGGTCAGGGTCACGACGAAGCCGGTCTTGAGGCTCGACAGGTCGACCTTTTTCAGCGGGATGCGATAGCGGCGCCATTCCTGCTCGAGCACGATCCCCTCGACTTTCGCCTGGCCCGAATCCGGATGCGCGGCGTCTGCGCCGAGGAGCCCGACGCCGAAGCCGACCTGCTCGCCGCCGAATTCACCGCGCGCCCACAACTCGAGATGCGTGGCGCCCGTGAGGTCATAGCCGCCGTCCTGGTCGCCCCAGTTGTTGGGGGGATGCTGCCAGGCCACCCCCGCCCAGCCGAACTCGCCGCTGTAACGCAGCTTGATGCAGGCCTTGCCGGCATGACAGTTCTCGGCGTGGGCGCCGTCCAGCGTCAGCGACTCGGTGCCGCCCATCCAGCCGGAGGGCGCCCAGGGCATGCCCTCGAAGCCGTCGTGGTAGACGAAGAACGGCAGCTGCGTGCGCACCTCGCCTTTGACCCGCAGTGGCAGGTTGGCCGTGGCTGCGTTGCCGTTCTCGTCGTAGGCGTAGAGGAAAAGCCGGTAAGCGCCCGGCTCGCGCGGCATGCGCACCGCTGCGCCCTCGACGCCGCTCTCGAGGATGGCGTCTTCGATATCCGGCAGCACGGGCCGAAAATCACCGCCGGTCAGGTAGTCCCCGGATTCCTGCCGCAGCGCCCAGCGTGCGCGCAGCGGCCCGCCTTCAGGATCCTCGATCGCGGCGGTGACGCGCACGCGCGCGCCCGGGTCCACCTCGGCATCGCCAACCAGCACCAGCGGCGCCACGGTCGGCGCGCGGTCCTGCGGTGCCGCGCCCGACCACAGCTCGGTCATGGCATCGATAGCGCCGAGCTTCGCGCCGTCCTCGAGGAACATGCCGAACCACGTGCTGGTGCCTTCCATCTTGGCGCCCCAGTTGAAAGCGTAGGCGCCTAGCGCGAGACCGGGCGCGCCGGCCACGGCCTGCGTGTAGGCATGGCGGTAGAAGGCGGCCTTTTCGCTGCTGGTCTGCTCGATGGGCGCGCCCCACGCGGTCTTGCCCGCCTCCCAGGGGCCGATGGGGCCGAACTCCGTGAGCACATAGGGTTTGGTGCCGCCGGCCTCGTGGTAGCGCTCGGGCAGGGACGGTGCACCACCATAGGAATTGATGCCGTGAATATCGATGGCGGAGAGGCCGCGCACGCTCTTCACCCGCTCCCCGCCGATCTCCGCCGTCACCGTCATGGTCGGGTGCAGCGGGTCGAGTTCCTTGACCATGGCGGCGACTTCATTCACCGCGGCCCAGATGCGGGGATCGTCGCCCTCGCCGAAGCCCTCCATCTCGTTGCCGATGCCCCACAGCAGCAGCGCCGGGTGATCGCGGTAACGCAGCACGGCCTGGCGGGCGCGCTCGAGTTGCTGCGCGACCTGCTCGGGGTCGCCGTAATCGAAGCCGTGGCGCTCGTGGCCCAGCCAGATGCCGACGGTCACCGTCATGCCGAGCGCATGCGCCTCGTCGAGCAGGGCGTCGAGGTCGTCCGCGCCCCAGGTGCGCACGGAATTTGCGCCGGCCGCTGCGAGTTGCTGCAATGAGCCGGCCCCGCCGGCGCCGCGAATGAAGTACGGCTCGCCGCCGCGCAGCAATTGCCAGCCCTCTTCGGTCTCCCGCAGTTCCACCGGGATGGCCTGTGCGGACGCAACAGACGGCAGCAACGCCAGGCTGCCCAAGAGCAGGAAGAGGGCAATTGCACGCATGGTCATCCGCTATGCAGCGCTGCTGCTGCAATAAAGCCGGCGATTTCCCTGGTCTTCTCCGGGTCCCAGGCAGGGCCCGGCGGCAGGCTGCCCCACACCACGCCCGGCCAGCACGGATCGCCGGGGTGGCGCCCCACGACGTGGACGTGCAGTTGCGGCACCAGGTTGCCGATGGCCGCTACGTTGATCTTCTGCGCGCCGAGCGACTGCTTCAGGTAACGGGCCAGCGTGTCGATCTCGGTGTCGAGCGCCTGGCGACTGTGCGCATCCAGCTCATAAAGCTCGCGTACATCGGCGCCCACTTCCGGCACCAGTATCAGCCAGGGCAGGCTCGCGTTCCGGTGCAGCAGGACGTGACTGAGGGATAAGCGGCCGACCTCGTGGCAGTCGGCCAGCAGCTGGGGATGGATCTCGAAGGCGCTGCTCAAGCCGTTCCCGCGTCGCCGACGTCGATCTTGAACAGCCGGGCGGCATTGCGCCACGCGATGCCTTCTTTCGCTTCGTCCGCCAGCTCAAGGCTGTCGAAGAAGCGCCGGTAGGTGGGCATCCCGGCGAGCGGCCAGTCCGTGCCGTACATGAGCTGCTTCCCGGGATCACCCATGTAGCTGATCATGTCGCGTACCCGCTGCACCATGTAACGCTCGAACTCGTAGTGGAAGTCGCCCAGCGTCAGGCCGGAGATGTCGGCCAGGACGTTGTCGTTCTTGTACAGCACCTCGGCGGCGTCCTGGAACCACGGGTTGCCGAGGTGGCAGATGACGAATCTCACGTCCGGGTAATCCACCGCGACGTCGTCCACCAGCAGCGGATGCGCCTGCCTGACCTTGGCGTGCTTGGAGTAGGTGTCGCCGCAATGGATCATCACCGGCACGTCGTATTTCGCCGCGATGCGAAAGACGCTCTCCAGCGATGGGTCGTTGATGGCGTAGCGGTCATAGCCGGGGTAGAGCTTGATGCCCTTCACCAGGCCGTCGCGGATGCGCTCCTCCAGGTTGAAGAGGTCGGTGCGCTCCTCAGGGTCGCGCCAGCGCAGCCCCTCGATGATGGTGATGCGCGGATCACCGTCGACGGCGCGGATCACTTCGTCGACGTGCGGTCGCTGCGCGTTGACCTTGTAAGAGGTCAGCACCACCGCATGGTCTACGCCGTTCTCCTCCATGGCGGCATAGAGCTCGGCCAGGGCATCGTCGACGGTGCGTTGGCGGTTCTCGTCGTAGGTGTTCAGGTGTACATGGCAGTCGATCAGCATGCGTCTATGTTAACGCGGATTAGCCGCGCTCGAAGTCTGCAAGCAATGCGATAAACTGCGCGTCGTCGCGCATCGAGTCGTAATAGGGCAGGAACGGCTCGATGAACGGCATGGCCTGGCTGGGCTCGACGAAGGCTGCGCGCAGGCAATCGACTGCTGCAGCCACCGCTGCCGCCATGCCGAGCGCGCGGCAGGCGTAATGGCGCTGCATGACCAGTTCCGCCAGGTCGTCGTTGGCTGCGCGCAGCCAGGTCCTGGTCAAGCGCTCGCTCTCGTCCTTGCGCCCCTCGGCGGCGGCGAGCAAGGCCCTGGCGAGGTAGGCATTGCCGCTGAAGCCGCCGAGTCCCGTATCCTGCCCGGCTTGCAGGCGCGCCCGCGTCTCGGCGGCGAGAGGATGCGTGGGATCGAACCCGTGCTGCAGCCAGTAGGTGATGACACGGGCCAGCAGGGCATCGGGCACGCCGATGAAACGCCAGGACTGGCTCGCAAGCTCGCCCGCTTCGAAGGCGTCGAGGAGGGCATTGGCGCCAGCATAGTCTCGCGCCATGATGTGTGCTTCCCAAAGGTTAAAGGGCGTCGCTTCTGCGCCGTAGTCCCGGTGCACGGCCGCCACCTCCGTCACCAGCAGGCGCGGATCACGGTGTTCCTGCATGCGCAGCAGGCTGCGTATCCAGGCCGTGCCGTAGGTTTCCACTCCGGCCCTCTCGATCTCGTCCATGGCTTCATCGTAGCGGTGGGCCAATGCCAGGTTGTAGACGAGCCGGTTGGTCCAGTAGGTGCTGCGAGGATCCAGCATCCGCACCTTCCGGATGGACTCGATGCCGCCGGTGATATCGCCCTGGCGACGCTGGATCCAGGACTGCAATTCCAGTATGTGCACGTCGCTCGGTCGCAGCGCGTGCGCCGCGCTGACCAACGCGAAGGCGCGATCGTGATCCTTGAGGATGTAGTAGGTGTAATAGCTTTGCGCCAGCAGGTATTCCCATGACTGGGGCGCAAGCGTCCGGATGTGCTCCAGCATGCGCTCGAGCCGCAGGATCTGGTCCGGATCGCGCTGGCGGATGTTGGCGAAACTGAGCGCCCCGGCCAGTTCCGCCCAGGCGCGCACAAAGCCCGGGTCCAGCGCCACGGCCCGCTCGAGGCCGGCGATGTAAGCGGGCGCGCTGATGGTGCGGGTCTCGCGCAACTCCATGGCCTCGTGGTAGGCGCGATAAGCCGCCATGTTATCCGTGGGAAGCACGCTCAGCTGCGTGGCCTCCTCGGGGCTCAGCGTGCGATTCATCGCGGCGGCGATCGAGCGCGCGATCTCCGCCTGGATGCTGAAGATGTTCCTGGGAGTCAATGCGCGGTCGTACTGCTGCGCCCACATGTGCGCGTCGGAGCGGGCGTCGATCAGCTGGACGTTGATGCGAATCTGGTCGCCGACGCGCTGCACCCCGCCCTCGAGGATCGCATCGGCGCCGAGCTCACGGCCGATCTGGCGAATGTTGCGCTCTACGTCACGATATTCGGCCACCGAGGTGCGCGAGACCACCCGGATCGACTCGAGCTGGGCCAGCTGGGTGAGCAAGTCGTCGTGCACGCCGCGGGCAAAGAACTCGCTGTCACCCGCCATGTCCGCGGAAATGAACGGCAGCACGGCGACCATGGGCGTGCCGGCCATCGCCATGTCGCGCGCCGGGGGCTCGCTGTCGCCGAACATGTTGACGGCGCCGACGACCACCAGCGCCAGCACGCCGGCGAGCGCGCCGAGCACCCAGGCTTTGCGGCGGGGTAAACGGGCCGGGGCAGGCCGCTCCTCCGCTGGAGCCGCCGCCATCGCCGGCGGCTCGGTATCCGCCGCGACCGCGGCCGCGACAGGCGGCGGGAAGTGGCTGATGAAGCCGCGCCGCACCACCGTCTCGATATAGGCGTTCCGGTCATGCGGCGACAGTTTGTTGCGCAGGATCGAGATGCAGCGATTGATGGCGTCGTCGGAGACGATGCGGTTGTCCCAGACCGCGGCAATCAGTTCGTCCCGGCTGACCAGGGTGTCTTGGTGGCACAGAAAGTAATGCAGCAGCCTGGCGACCTGCGGCTCGAGGCGGAGGCTGGTCGTCCCGTCGCTGAGGTCGCCGGTGCCGGCGTCGAAGCGCCAGTGACCGAAGGCGTGCAGTGCCGGGATGTTGCTGCCGGCTTGGCTCATCATGGGACCTCAGGGACCGGAATCAGGGATTCATCAGCACAAAATCAGGGTTTGATCGGGCGAGCGGGCGCGCCTGCCGCCATGCTCCATCCCCAGGCTGCCGCATCGCCGTGGCATGCCGCCGGCCCAGGCGCACGATTGTAGAGGCAATTGTCGCGCGGGAGCCGGAAACAAGGAAAACGAGTTCGATCCGAATACCTGGAGGCAGAATGAACAAGAAACTTCTACTTGCGACGGCGGCGGTGGGCTCGCTGCTGCTCGGGCTGGCGCTGCTGGTCGTATTGTCGGTGCCCGCACATGCCGGCGAAAAGGCCTTTGCCAAGATCGTTCCCGCGCTGACCGGCGCGCCGCCGGAGGGGTTCACGATCGGCAAGGGTGCGACGGCCTATAACAGCTCCGTCGACGGCTCCATCTACAAGGTCGACCTGCGCAGCGGCAAGGGCGAAGTCCTGGTCGAGGCCGAGGATCCGGAAAACTTCGACCTGTTCGCCGGGGATTGCTACAAGCTGGGCATGCGTGTTGATCCGCGCAGCAACTACCTGTTCGTAGCGGGGTGCGTGGTCGGCAATGCCATGGTGTTCGACGCCGAGACCGGTGCAGAGATCGCCAATTACGAGCTCGCCCCCTTCGGCACGGTCATCAATGACCTGGCCATCACCCGCGAGGCCGTCTACTTCACCGACTTCTCCGGCCTGAGCGGACCGTTTCTCTACCGGCTGCAGCTGGCGAAGAACGGCCGGCTGCCCAAGAACAACGCTATCCTGCCGATCGCGTTGACCGGTGACTTCCTCACCGACGACCAGAACGGCGACCCCGGTTACAAGGCCAATGGCATTGTGGCCACGCCGAACGGCAAGACCCTGATTGTCGGCAACTCGAACAATGCGCAGATCTACCGCGTAGACCCCGCCACCGGGCACACGGACAGGATCGAGCTGGACCAGCCCCTGGTCGGCTTCATCGACGGCATCGTGCTGCGCGACCGCAAGCTTTACATCCTGGTCCCGAGCTTTGACCCGTCCGTACCGGACAGCATCCAGGTGGTCGCCCTGGACAAGGGGCTGCGCAGCGGCAAGCTGGTGGCCAGCATCACGGACCCGGACCTGGACGGCGTGGCGAGTGGCGCGTTCTTCGGCAATTCCCTGTACGTGAACAATGCACGTTACTTCACGTTCCCGGGGGGCGATACCGAGTACTGGCTCACCAAGCTGAAAATCAACAAGTTCAAGCCATGAGCTGGGCTGGTTTGTCCCTGGCGGCGGCGTGGCTGCCGCCAGGGACGACCGTTGCTGCTTGAGAAAGATTCGCATTTCGGTATGCCCGTATTCGGGCTGCACGGCGCCAGGCCTATCCTGAGGGGATCCCGCGAGGGGCGCTGCTGGCCCCGGAGAGCCCCAGATGCACCGATCCGCGCCGGAGTCGTGGACCCACGACCACGTGTTCGACAACGACCTGAAGCGCGACGGCGAGTCGCGCACGCTCATCGTCGTCTGCGTGACCGCGGCCATGATGGTGATCGAGATCGTGGCCGGGCTGGCCTACGGGTCCATGGCGCTGCTGGCCGACGGGCTGCACATGGCGTCCCACACCGCCGCGCTCGGCCTGGCGCTGGTCGCCTACGTTGTCGCGCGTCGCCTGGCCCGGGACAGCCGCTTTTCTTTCGGCGTCGGCAAGATCAACACGCTGGCCGGATTCGCCAGCGCCATCCTGCTGCTCGGCTTCGCGGCCCTGATGATGACCGAGAGCGTCGGCCGCCTCATGAATCCCGTCGAGATCGTGTTCGACTCGGCGTTGCTGGTGGCCGTGATCGGCCTGGTGGTCAACGGCCTGAGTGCATGGATCCTGTCGTCGTCCTCGCATCATGGCGGGCACGGCCACGCGCATGAGCACGGGCATGGGCACGGGCATGGGCACGGCCATCATCATCACCATCACGACCATCACCACGACGACCACAACCTGCGCGCAGCCTACCTGCACGTCCTGGCCGACGCGCTGACCTCGATCCTGGCCATCGTGGCGCTGCTGGCGGGCAAGTACTTCGGCGCCGTGTGGCTCGACGCCGCGATGGGCATCGTCGGCGCGGTGCTGGTGACGCGTTGGTCAATTGGCCTGATCCGGGATTCGTCCCGGGTCCTGCTCGACTACCAGGCGGCGCCCGAGATGCTGGCGCAAATCAGGGCGGCGCTGGAGGCGCGGCCCGGAGATCGCGTCACGGACTTGCACGTGTGGACTATCGGCCCCGGGGTGCGCGCAGCGGAAGTCGCCGTGTTGAGCGCAGAGCCGGAGACGCCGGGCTTCTACAAGGCGCGCCTGCCGCGCGACTGCGGCATCGCGCATGCTACCGTTGAGGTCCACCGCGCCTCGTCGTAAGGAACTGGACAATGAAATACGCGCCCTACCGCCTCCTCGCGCTCCTGGTAGCGCCGGCAGTCGCCCTCGCATTTGCCTGGCCCGGCACGTCGGCCGCGGAAACCGGGTGCGAGCCGGAGGGGGAATATCGCTTCATCTGCGGTCCGCGCAGCGCCGAAGACCTGGTGCGGATCCCTGGCACCGAGTGGATCATCGCCAGCGGCATGATTGCCGGCGCTCCGATGTACCTGGTGGACGCCCGGAACAAGACCTGGAGCGAGCTCTACCCGGGTGAGGCGCCGCGTGCAGCGCAGGACATGGAGACGTATGGCGCCTGTCCCGGTGCGCCGCCGGCCGGCACGCTCGTCAGCCACGGGTTGAACATCAGGGCACGCGCCGACGGCGGCGCGACGCTGTACGTGGTCGGCCACGGCGGCCGCGAGGCCATCGAGGTGTTCGACGTCGATACCAGCGGTGAGGCGCCGGAGCTGACCTGGCGGGGTTGCGTGCCGACGCCGGGCGGCATGGCGGCGAACAGCGTTGCCTCGCTGGCCGACGGCTCGCTGCTGGCCACCATCCCGCTGTATCCGGGCGTCCCGATCGGCGCAGCGCTCGCCGGCAACAATACCGGCGCCGTGTACCGCTGGTCCCCGGGTGATGCCGGCTTCATCCGGGTCGAGGGCTCGGAGTTGCCGTATGCCAACGGCATCGAGGTCTCGGCCGACGGCACCGAGTTCTACATCGCGTCTTCAGGCCTGTTGCAGGTGCTGGCCTACGCCAACACCAACCCCACGCGGCTGCTGCGCAGCAGCGACACCCTGGCGTTCGTGCCCGACAACCTGCGCATGGGTGAGGATGGGCGGCTGCTGACGGCCGGGCTGGACGTGGAAGATCCGGGGTGCGGAGTGGTGGCGTTGTCGGCCGACTTCAAGCTCGAAGAATTCGCCGCCTGTCCCCGTGCATTCACGGTGTGGAGCGTCGATCCGGTGTCCATGCAGGGCAGGGCGCTGGCCACCTCGCCGGCCATCGAGCACTTCAGCAACATCACCATCGGCATCACCGTGGGTGACGAGCTCTGGATCGGGATCTTCCTCGGGGACCGGATCGCTTACCGGTCGCTGGCGCAAGCGGAGTGACGGTGGGCGAGGCGCTCAGGCTGCTTTAGTCGCTCCGGAGCCGCTCAATGCCGCTCGGCAACGAACAGCGCGCAGTGCTCTTCGGCCTCGGCGCGGTGCTGTTGTGGTCCACCGTCGCGACCGCCTTCAAGCTCTCGCTGCAGTACCTGTCGCCGGTGCAGCTGCTGGCCTGGGCGAGCGTGGTGTCGTTGCTGACGCTCGGCGTGCTGCTGGTCGCGACCGGGCGGCTCGCCGGGGTGCTGCGCGGCAGCCGGCGCGACTACCTGCGCTCGCTGGCGCTCGGGCTCATCAACCCGCTGTGCTACTACCTCGTGCTGTTCGAGGCCTACGACCGCCTGCCGGCGCAGGAAGCCCAGCCGCTGAATTACACTTGGGCGTTTACCCTCGCGCTGCTCGCAGTGCCGCTGCTCGGCCATCGCCTCACCCGCGCCGATGTGCTCGGCGGCGTGGTGGCCTACGCGGGCGTCTGGGTGATCGCCACGCGCGGCGAGGTGTTCGGCCTCGCGTTCGCCAGCCCGGCCGGTGTCGCGCTGGCGCTCGGCAGCACCGTGTTGTGGGCGCTGTACTGGATCTACAGCACGCGCGACAAGCGCGATCCGCTGGTGGCGCTGTTCTGCAATTTCGCCCTCGGGCTGCCGTTTGTGCTCTTGGCGTGCGCGCTCACCGACGGCCTCGCGGTGCCGGACTGGCGTGGCCTCGCCGGTGCGGCATGGGTAGGCGTGTTCGAGATGGGTCTCGCCTTCGCCCTGTGGCTCAGCGCGCTGCGGCTGACGCGGAACACCGCGCGCATCAGCAACCTGATCTTTCTCTCGCCCTTCCTGTCGCTGTTCTTCATCCGCGCCTTCGTCGGCGAGACGATCCTGCCTTCGACCTGGCTCGGCCTGGCGCTGATCGTGACCGGGCTGGCGGCGCAGCAATGGTTGCGGCCGCGGCCGCGTTGACACTGCACCGGGAGGCGTCGCTTGTCGACGTTTCCTATACTCTGTGCCAGGCTGCAGCAAAGATCCGCCGCAGCATGCAGAACGACAGCGGCACACGACGCATGAGCTGCAGCACCGAGAGCCCGGAGGAGGTGGACGATGATGGCAACACGACGCACGGCCGTGCTGGCGGCAACAACCCTGCTGGCGGGATGGAGCATCGGGGCCGGCACCGCCCTGGGCGCAAACGCGGAAATCCGCGTTGAAACCTCGCCGCCGGCCGTTGCCGGAGAGCTGCGATTCGAAGGCCTGCCGGCGGGCGCGGTGTCCCTGGCGGAAGACGGCACCGGCTTGCTTTCGGCCGAGGTTGGCGCCGGAAGCCACGTCTCCTCACTGGCGTGGATGGATCCGGCACTGGTGGACGCCGGCTACCGCCTCGTCGAAATCACGTGTGACGACATGGCGAGCGCACGAAGCAGCCATGGCGACAGCATGCAGGGCACGGCGACTTTCGAGGTCGAAGAGGGCGAGACAGTGGCGTGCATTTTCCGCCTGGCGATTGCCTCGGCCTGCACCTGCCCCAGGGAAGGGACCTGGCGGGTCGACAACCATCCCGGCAGTATGGCCTGCACCGGCGCGATGTCGATGACCATGCCGCTGGCGCCGAGCAAGAGCCGCGGCAAGCTCTCCGTGAATGACGGTTGCACGCGTATCGTCGCCGCGGGCATGTCCGAGGACGAGGCGGACCTCGACATGGCGCTGCAGCCCGACTGCAGCTGGCTGGGCACGGTGGGCGGCTCGCAGGACGGCATCCCGATGACCATCACCTTCCGCTGGAACGTGGAAAGCGAGGAGCGCATCACGGGGAATCTCGAGTCCACCGTGTCGCAGCAGGGCATGACCTGCCGCATGTCGCGCACTTACCAGCTGGATTTCGCCGACTGACGGCGCAGCCGCGGGCGGCAATCACTGCCGCAAGTCCACAACTGGCCGAATCGCGTTTATGCTTCGTCTCTCGACAGCAGTATGAAAGACGCGAGAGGCCATGGCCGGGAGCTCGTTCTTCGCGGAACTCCGCAGGCGGAAGGTCATCCAGTCCGCCGCGATCTACTTTGCGGTGGCCTGGGGCGTCGTCGAGGTCACGGTCACCGTAGTCGAGCAGCTGTTCCTGCCGCAGTGGGTATCGACCGTCGCGGTCATTGCTTTCGTCATGGGGTTTCCCGTGGCGATGTTTCTTGCCTGGACCTTCGATCTCACCTCCGAGGGACTGGAGCGCACCCCGGTCTCCAGCCGTCGCGGCAAGGCCACCATCGGCGGCGCCCTGCTGCTGTTGACGGCGGGAACGGCCGGGCTGTTCTTCCTCATCAGGCCGGGACTGGAATCCAACGTCGAACAGGCGAGAGCAGTTTCGGTCCTGCCCAACAGCATCGCGGTGCTGCCCTTCGAGAACACGGGATCGGACCCGGCCGATGCGTACCTGGGTGACGGCCTCAGCGACGAGTTGCGCGACCAGCTCGGACAGGTGCCAGGCCTCCGGGTAGCGGCCCGGTCTTCCTCCGTGGCTGCCCGCCAGCAGGGCCTCGCGGCCCAGGCCGCGTCGGAGAAGCTGGGCGTCGCCAGCCTGGTCGAGGGCAGCATGCGGCGCCAGGGAAGCCGGTTGCGGATCTCCGTGCAGCTGATCGAAGGGCGCACCGGCCTGGCGCTCTGGTCGCAGACTTTCGAGCGCAGCCCTGCGGAGCTGGTGAAAGTCCAGGAGGAAATCGTGCGCGCCGTGGCAGCGCAGGTGCTGCCGGAGGGCGATTACGAGCTGGGTCGCCCCGCCACAAGGGATGCTTCCGCCCACGAGAAGATGCTCCTGGCGCGGTATTACGAGCAACGAGTCCGGAATCGCGAGACGGTGGACCAGGACCTGCTGGTGCAGGCCGTGGAGCTGTACCGCGAGGCCAGCGAGGCCGATCCGGAGTCGGCGCTGGCCCATGCCCGGTTGGGCGCTGCCCTGCTTTTCCTGGGCGACCTCGACGGCGCCGAGGCGCCGATCTTCCGGGCGCTCGCGCTCGACCCGGGTTTATCGGAAGTGCAGAACACGGTGGGGCTGTACTACTGGGCGCGGGGACTGCCGGAAGCGGGCCCTGCTTTCGAACGGGCTGTGGCGCTCAACAGCAACAACGTGGACGCGTTGCACAACTACGCCGAGTGGCACTGGTTCCAGTACGACCGGGGCGGCCTGCCGGAACTGCTGGAGCGCGCCGTCGCGCTCGACCCGCTTTCCCTGTCGCGCCATGCGGCGCTTGGGGAGTACTACGGCAAAGAGGGCCAGGTGGACAAGGTGCAGGCCATCATCCGCAGCGTGCGCGAGCTGTTCGATGGCGTCGAGTCCTATCGCCTGATCGGCCGCCTGCAGGAACTCATGGGCAACGTCGACGAGGCGATTGCCTGGACCCTGCGGGCCCGCGACGCCGAGCCCGACAACCCGGATCACCGCGGCCGGCTGGCCGAGCTGTACGCTCTTCTCGGCGACTTCGAGACCACCCTGGCGCTCGAACCAGAACCCAGCCTGGGCCTGCTGTTCCTGATGCGGCGATACCAGCAGCTGATCGACCTGGCAGAACTGCAGATGATCGAGTATCCGGACGATATCTCCGTGCGCTACCTGCTTGCCTTTGCCTACCACGCGGCGGGTAATCACCCGGCCGCCATCCGCATCCTGAGCACGACCGGCCAGCCCGACATCGTGCTCAACAACACGACCCGGACCGTCAGTGACCACCTCGGCTTTTTCACCCTGATCGATGCGCTGGCTGCCGCAGGCGAGAAGGAAACGGCACGCATGCTGGCGCTGGCGGTAGACGGATTCCATACGGGCTACAACACCAGCTGGTGGTACCACTTCCACGTCGGCTGCATGGATGCGCTCCTCGGCCGGACCGAAGGCAGTCTCGACCGTTTCGCGCTGATCAAGGACAGCCCGGAGTTGCCGTGGGAGCCTCTGCTGCGCGACTTTTACTGCGTGCAGCGGCTCACTGACGATCCCCCCTACCAGGACGTGCTGCGACATACGGAAGAGCGCAGGCAAGTACTACGCGAGCGTCTCCCCGCGACCCTGGCGGCTCATAACGTGGTGCCCTGATCAGTCGCGGCCGAAGAAGCGGGTGATCCCCACGGTGAACGCGTTGTCGACTTCGTTCGACTGGTCCGTGTAGACGGACGTGTAGTACTGGAACGAAACGACGTGCTTGCGGCTCAGGACGTAATCCAGTCCGAGGCCGACGTTCGTGTAGCGGTGCGCGAGCAGGCGGTCGTGTTGCCACCAGATCGGCGTATCGAAGTCCGCCGGGTCCTGGTAGAACGGATCGTCGGTGATGTCCTGCGGCATCCGCAGCCCGTTGGGCGTGTTCTTGTAGGAGACGAACAGGCTGGCAAAGAATCTCGGCGTGAAGTAATAACCGGCCGAGCCGAACGCGAGCCAGTGGTTGACGTTCACCCCGAGCGATCTCTCGCTGATGACGTAGGCGACGCTCGCACTGAAATACCAGTCGGAAAAGTAGGGCTGGAAGCCGAGGTCCACGCCGACGGGAATGCGCCACAGGTTCGGGCCGATGATCGCCTTGCCGTAGAAGGGGTAATCAGTCGTGGGGACGCCGTAAGAGATGAACGGCGTGACGCTCAGCGGTCCTTCGAGCGCCCGGTAACGCACGCCGACGGTCAGGTCCTGGAAGCCGCCGTGGTAGTCGCCGTCGTCCACGAGCGTGCGGTCCGGCGGGTCGAAATTCACGAACTCGCGAAAGTCGTGCGGCCCCGTGCCCTGGTGCTGTTTCTGTATGTACGGCAGGCTGGCGAACACCGTCCAGCGCGGCCCGAGTGCGTAGTCGCCGGAGAGCAGCAGCACATGGGAGTCGGTGGTGCCGACGTCGCCGCCCTGCTGGAAGAGGGCGGAGTCGTCGTAGAAATCACCGGTACGTATGTACTGGTACTCGATCCGCAGGCTCGCATCGCCCTTCGACTGCGCCTGGGCTGCTGCGGGGGTGGCCTCAAAAAGAAGGCCAAGGGCGCCGAGCGCGACCAGGGACAAAGGCTTTGGGTGGTCGGAGAACATGGAAGTCACGGCTTGCGATGCTCCCCGATCGACCGAGGCCTAGGTGCCTGAGCGCTTCAGTGACTCATGGATTGCCCTGAGGTAATGCTTGATCTCGTGCCGATCGGCAACCATGACCCTGGCGTAGTCCCGCTGCGCGATCTCCGCCTCGCTCCTGTTGAGGGCCACGGGCAGGAAGTCGACCTTCGACGTGGTATTGCTCACTTCCACTGCGGCGCGGTCGTCGTAAGGAGCGATCACGACATCGTACTCGCCCCGGGCGAGCACATTGCTGAGTTCGACCTGGTTGTCCACCACGCGCACGCCATGCCCCGCGTCGGCGAGCGCTGCAGCGAGCTGCTGGGCACTTTCGGAATGGCCATACACCAGGACATTGCCCGGCAAGGGCGCCGTGTAGGCGCGGTAGGAAACGTTCTGGCCGACACGGTAGAGGCTGTCACCGCAGGCCATGGCCAATGGGGAGGCGAGCACCGCCGCGAGAGTGGCGAAAACCTTGAGGCGAATTCCCATTGCTGAACCCTCCGACCCGAGAAACGCTGGGCGCGCCGCTAAATATCTAGCACATGGTCAAAAACTGCGCAATTCCCGAAAGGCATGGCGTTCCTGCTGCAGTGCACCGTTGGCGCGGTGTCAGAGCTGCAGCACGTACACCCGCAGCGGCATCCAGATGCCCATCAGGACCATGACCAGGTTCTCGGTCAACGAAACGAACCCCAGCGGCACGTTCGAGTCGCCGCCGACGCACGCGCACTTGAGCTCGCGGCGGTCGATATAGACGGCCTTGAACACCGAGAAGGCGCCGATAGTGCCGATGAACAGCGCAACCGGCGCAGCCAGCCAGACCAGCGCGCCGGCCACCATGAGGATGCCCGCCAGCGTCTCGGCGAACGGATAAACGTAGGCGTAGCGCACCTTGCGCTGGGCGAGCAGGTCATAGTTGAGGAACATGTTGCTGAAGCTTTCCAGGTCCTTGAGCTTCTGCAGGCCCAGCAGGCACATGGCGAAGGCGACGAACCACTCGAGGGTGCGCAGGCCGAGCAGTGAATGCGTCGCCGTCCAGCTGGTCGCCAGCGCCAGCAGCAGCGCAGTCGAGAAGATGGCGACGACCGGGCGGTAGCTGGTGGCCTCGGGGTCCGGCGCCGGCTTGCCGAAATACTCTCTCAGCTCGTCATAGCCGCCGATGCGCTCGCCGCCGATAAAGGTCTGCGGCGTGGTGTCGACGCTGTGCTTCTCCTGGAAGGCGTCGGTTTCCTCGCGCGTGGTGAGCCAGCGATCGTCAACCTCGAAGCCCTTTCGCTCCAGCAAGGCCTTGCTCTTGAGCCCGAAGGGACAGACGTGGTCATGCATGACCATGCGGTAGAGCGTGGCCCTGCGTTCCGTGGCGTTGTTGCCAGCCTGGTTCATCTTGCACCCTGCATTCCGTACACACTGAAAGTCTAGTAGTACCTCGCCGCTCATGCAGGGCGGGTGCTTGCAGTCCCTTCCAGGGAAATGGAATCGCAGCGGTTGCGACGGACCCGAGATCCGCCCCGGTGATGGCTTCTCGCGAAGCTGGCGGGTCCGGCTAGTGTCCGGAGGTCAGCGCGATGAACTCGGGATCGTCGCGCAGGGGATCGAGATCGGGGTCGTTCTTGGTCCAGCCCGGAATGTCGGTGCCGCCGGCGATGGCCTGGCGCAGCGCGTCCACGGCCTTCCGGATTTCACCCAGCTGGGCATACAGGCAGGCGCCGTTGTACAGCATCACCGAATCGCCGGGGCTCATCTCCAGCGCGGTAGAGCCTTCCTCGATAGCTTCATCACGCCGGCCCAGTTCGGCCAGGGCAATGGCGTAGAACATCCGGGCCCGGGAGTCATCCGGGTTCTGCAGCAAATACGTCGGCAACACCTCGTCGGCCAGCTTGATGGCCAAGGCATCTGCCTCCTCGGTTTCACCCATGACCTGCAGTGCCATACGCAGGTCGGCATAGGCCACGTAGAATCGTGGCTTCAGTTCAATCACCCGGCGGCACAGTTCGGCCGCTTCTTTGGCGTTGCCCAGTGTCAGGTGGATCCTGCTGAGGATCCAGTAGGCGATGAAATCGTCGGGGTTGAGCTCGATGGCCTTGCGGCCCGACTCCGCCGCCTCGTCGAACTTGCCCCAGCTGAAATACGACAGTCCCATGGCGGTGTAGGCCTCGGGCAGGTTGTTGTCGTACATCAACGCCTTGAAACTGAGTTCCTGGGCCTTGGTCCGGTAGGCCTCTTCGCGCGAGAAATACTGGTACATCTGGCCATAGGCGCTGGAACAGGCCGCATAGGCGGCCGCGTAGCGCGGGTCGAGCTCGATGGCTTTTTCGAACAGCTGGATGGCGTATTCGACGCTGCGCTTGGTCAGGCGATAGAGGTAGTCCTGGCCGCGCAGGTAGAGGTCGTAGGCATTCGCGTTCACTGTCTGGCGCTTGGTCAGCGAGACCTCTTCAGCGAAGCTGAGCCGCAACTTCAACGCCTCGACGATCTGCTTCGCGACCTGCTCCTGGATGTCGAAAATGTCGTCCAGCATGCCCTTGTACGTGTTGCCCCACAGTTGCCGGTTGGTGGCGGCGTCCACCAGCTGCACGGTGATGCGCACAGAGTCGCGGAAACGTCGCACGCTGCCGCCCACGACATAGCGCGCGCCGAGCTCCTTGCCGATGAGCCGGATGTCCTGCTTCGTATCCTTGAACTGCATGGAAGCCCAGCGCGAGATCAGGTCGATCTCGCTCACCAGCGACAGGCGCGCGATCAGTTCTTCCGTGAGCCCGTCACTGAAATAGTCGGTCTCCTCGTCCGGGCTGATGTTGTGGAAGGGCAGCACCGCCAACGCGCCGGGCTCGATGGGATGATCCGCGTCCGGCGCGGCCGGGGCGACCGCCTGTACAGGCTGCGGTTCGGGTCGGGCCGCCGGCGCGGCCTTCTTGACGGGCACGCCGATGCGCTCGAGCGAACGCACGATGACGCGCAGGTTTTCGTCCGGGTCGCCCTGGAAATACTCGATGTGCTGGATGCCCGCGAGCTGGTACTTGAGGCCGGCCGGAATCTGCGTCGGCTCGAGGTGCACCGGCAGGATGTGTCCCTTGCGCTCGCTGGTCAGGATCACTTCCTTGGCCACGTTGTGCGAGTTGACCGCAGAGGGCGTGACCATCAGCAGGAGCACCTTGGCGCCGTCCAGCGCATTGACGATCTCCTCGCTCCACATGGTCGCCGCGTCGATGCCGCCGACGTCCATCCATACCGCCACGCCCGACGCGCGCAGCTTCTCCGCCAGGGCAATGACCTTGTCCTTGTCCTCGCGCGAGTAGCTGATGAATACGTCCGCGGATTCTCTCACTGCATCGCCTGCGTGTTTCGGCCCGATGGTTCACGGGGGCAATCCCGGCCATCCACGTCGACCTGAGCCGCCAAGACTAGCTGAATGCGTCGGCGCTGAGAAGGACGCGGCAACGCGCCGGCGCCTATATCCGGAAATCCGTGCCGCGCGTCAGCCAGTGGCGGAGGAAATACGCAACCACGCAGCCGGCGAGGGCATAGAGGCCTAGGTAAAGCCACATGGCTTCGGGGCGGTCCCAGTAGCTGAGCTGGTGGTTGATCATCGCCTCCTGCAGCGCCACCGCCTGGCCGTCGATCACCACTTCCTCCGGCGACCACCGATTCAGCATGTGTCCCGACATGGCGCTCACCACGGTCTTGGCCAGGAACCAGGGGATGAGCGACATGCCGAGGTAGGCGCCCTCCTGGCCCTTGGGCGCGATCGCCGCCGTGTACTCGTACAGCTTGGGTGACCACACCACTTCGCCCACCGTGAGCAGGATCATGCAGGCGATCGCCATCTGGTAATGGGCAGCCTGGATCGAGGTGCCCCAGGCGGTCCAGGGCACGGCCATGGGCAGCAGCGCGATCGACGAGATCATGGCGCCGTAGATGAGCATCTTGAAGACGTTGAAGCGGTTGGCCAGCGGGATGAACAGCACCAGGCCGATCACGATGCCGATGGGGTTGATGGCGCTGAGCGTGCCGATGGCCGCGTCGGGACCGATGGTGCGCAGCCAGTACTTCGGCATCAGCAGGTATAGGTAGACGAACACGGCGCGGACGCCGAGGATCAGCGCCACCAGCACCAATAACTGCCGCAGTGCCGGCTCGTGGATCATCTCCCTGAAGATCTGCAGCGGCCGCTTGCGCACCACGGTCGCGTCCTCTGGTTCCTCGGCCACCACCTCGTCCGGGCCGACCAGCTGATCCTCGCGCCGGATCAGGGTCACGCGCACCACCAGGCACAACACGGCCGTGATCACGCCCATGGTGAAGATGTGCACGTTGGGCAGGTCCAGGGCGCGGCGGACGATGTCGATGGAGAAGCCGGCGGCGGCCGCCCCGATGTTCATGAACAGGTACCAGAGGTTGAAGCCGGCGCCGCGGGAGCGCTTGCTGGTGAAGCGGTTGGTGGCGGCCTGGAAGGTGGTCTGCACGGCGGCCATGGCCGGCGCCATGAGCAGGAAGATGATCGCGGCGAGCACGCCGCGGTAGGGCAGGGACGGCGTAAGCCCGACTACCACCATGGCGAGGCGCAGCACCAGGAGTGTCCACATGGACAGGTCGACCGACTTCCTGATCCCGAACCAGTCCGTGTACATGCCGGAGAACAGCAGCAGGAGCGAGGTCGCCGAGGTGAAGATGGTGATGGTGTACCCGGCCCACTCGTCGCTCATGCCCAGGTCTTCCGACAGGAACACCGCGGCGATGGTCAGCATGGCGAAGTAGGCGATGCAGTCCAGCAGGTTGACCAGCTGGATGCCCCAGTACTCTGCGCGCGTCTCGCGCAGGACCCCGAAGTCCCGGATGTAGGCGACCACGGCTTCGCGTGGAGAGCGCCTGGGCGTTGCTGTGGCGGTCATCGGCCGAGTTTGCCCTAAGGGCCGCGCCGGCGCGAGGTCGGATGATCTATCCTTGGCCCCACCCCTGTCCGTGCCGACTCGCAAGGAGACTTGCCATGAGCGAAGAACTGGTTTTCTACACGAACCCGATGTCCCGCGGCCGCATGGTGCGGTGGATGCTCGAAGAGACCGGCGCGCCCTACCGCACGGAAATCCTCGAGTACGGCAAGAGCATGAAGTCGGCCGAGTACCTGGCGGTCAACCCGCTGGGCAAGGTCCCCGCGATCCGCCACGGCGCTGCGGTCGTCACCGAGACTGCGGCTATATGTGCGTATCTTGCCGACGCCTTCCCGGCAGCCGGCCTGGCGCCGCCGCCCCGGCAGCGCGCCGCGTACTACCGCTGGCTGTTCTTCTTCGCCGGCCCGCTCGAGGCCGTCATCATCAACCGCGCCCTCAATTTCGAAGTGCCGGCCGAGAAACGCATGATGGCAGGCTACGGCGGCTTCGAGCAGATGATGGACATCGTCGAGCAGGCGCTCTCGGCGAGCGAGTACATTGCCGGCGATGCCTTCTCCGCTGCGGACGTGTACTGCGGTTCGCAGGTCGGCTTCGGCCTGCAGTTCGGCTCGATGGAGAAGCGCCCGGCCTTCGTGGACTACTGGAAGCGGATCAGCGACCGGGATGCCTATCGCCGGGCGCGGGAGATCGATGACGCGCTGGTAGCCGACGCATAGCCGGAGCTTGGCAAGCGCCGGTTGCCGGCGCCGCTGCTATTATCCGCGCCCATGACGCCCCCCAGCGCCCCCGTACCGGTCTCGCCCGACGCTATTGCCAGGGCGGCGCAACTGCTGCGCGCGGGCGGGGTGGTGGCGATCCCGACCGAGACCGTCTATGGGCTGGGCGCCGTGGCGATGAACCCGGTAGCGGTGCGGCGCGTGTTCGCCATCAAGGGCCGGCCGGTGAACCATCCGCTCATCGTTCACCTCGCTTCGGCCGAGGCCTTGCCAGAATGGGCGTACGAGATCCCGGATGCTGCATGGCTGCTAGCGGAGCGCTTCTGGCCCGGCCCGCTGACGCTGGTGCTGCCGCGCCGGCCCCGGGTGCCCGACGAGGTAACCGGGGGCCAGGACTCGGTTGCGTTGCGCGTGCCGGCCCAGCCGGTGGCGCGCGAACTGATCGCTGCAGCAGGCGCGCTGGCGGCGCCGTCCGCTAATCGCTTCGGCCGCGTGTCGCCGACCACTGCCGCGCATGTGCTGGCCGAGCTCGGGGATGACGTGGACATGATCCTCGACGCCGGCCCCTGCCAGGTCGGCCTCGAGTCCACCATCGTCAGCCTGCTCGAGGGCCAGCCCGCGCTGCTGCGTCCCGGTGGTGTCACCGTGGCTGAGCTCGAGGCTGTGCTGGGCCGCCCGGTGGTCGCGCCGCCGCAGGACCTGCGCGCGCCCGGCCGGCTCGCCTCGCATTACGCGCCGGCCACGCCGCTGGAGCTGGTCGCCGCGAGCGAACTCCCGGCGCAGCTTGCGGCGTCAAGCGCAGCAGGCACGAAGGTCGCGGTCGTCGCTTACAGCCCGGATGCCATCGCCGCCGCCGAAGCCGCCGGTACCTTGGTGGCGACCATGCCGGCCGATGCTGCGGAGTACGGCCGCCAGATGTACGCCACGCTACGCCGGCTGGATGCAGCGGGTCACGACCTGATCTTGGTGGAGGCGCCGCCGACGGCGCCGGAATGGCTCGCGGTGCGGGATCGCCTTACGCGCGCCGCACATCGAGGCTGACCTGCTCGTCGACGAAGGTCTTCAGCGCTTCGGGCAGGGAAATGTTCATCGTGCTCATGCCGCGAACCTAGCGAGCTTGGCAAAATTTGGCAAGGTGGCGGCTGGGTGCGGCGGGCGACCAGCGGTCCGTCAGCGCTCGCGCCCGCCGCCGGCGGCCAGGGATGCTGCGCGAAAGACGCACGCTGGGCGGCGAGCACGGCATGCATCCTGTTTATGGTCGCGCTCATGAACGTCTTCCCGTCGCCTAGAACGCGGGCGCGCGCGGCTGCGGCGGCACGGTGCCGCCCGTGCCGGGCAGGATCTGGAAGTCGAGGTTGAAGGTGTCCAGCATGCCCAACAGCCGGGTGAGATGCTGCGCGTCGCCCTCCAGCTTCGCCTTCCCGGCCGCGGCCTGGTCGGCCAACGTTGCCTGGCCCATCATCACCGCATCCAGGTCCCGCCGATCGATGGTGAGGGTCAGGTCGGCGTCGTCGCGGCGGAAGCCCTCGATGCTGGTGAGGGTGCCGTGGCTCAGCTCCACCACGAACTGCTCGCCGTTGTCCGGCGTGATGATGTTGATGACGCTGTGGGCGTCTCCGGCCTTGTCGCTGTTGAGCCGCACGGCGAGGTAGTCGAGCCACAGGCCGGTGCTCATGGCGCGCACCAGGTCGGGGCCGTAGCTGGTCGGCGTCATGCCCTGGGGGATGCCGGAGCGCAGCTCCAGCGCTCCGGCGAGGAAGCTGTTGCGCACGCTGGTGCTCTCCTGCTGGTAGCCGAGCTGTTCCCAGGTGTCGGCCAACAGGTCGCGCGCCGGCTGCAGGTCGGGGCGGGCGAACACCAGCTTGTTGAGGATTTCCTGGGCATGGCGGTACTGGCCGGCGGCGTAGAGCTCGCGCCCCTTCGCCATGATGGCGTCGGGGCCGCCCATCATTTCCACGTACAGCGGCGCTGACTCCCGCGGCGACAGCGGCAGGAGAGTCGCCGGGTTGGCGTCCCAGTAGCCCAGGTAGCGATTCACCACCGCGCGGCTGTTGTGGCCCTCGGAGCCGTGGTAGCTGCGCGCCGTCCACTCCGATTGCAGGCTCTCGGGCAGGCGGTAGACGTTGTGGATCTCGTTGATGGTGACGCCCTGGTTGGCGAGGTTGAGGACCTTGTTGTTGAGGTGGGCATAGGCGTCGCGCTGGGTGCGCAGCACCTCCTGGATCCGCTCGTTGCCCCAACGCGGCCACGAGTGCGCCGAGAACATCACCTCGGCTTCGCGCCCGAAGTGGTAGAGCGCGGCGTTGATCTGCCGCGACCACTCCAGCGGGTCGCGCACCAGTGCGCCGCGCAGGGTGTAGATGTTGTGGATGGTGGCGGAGATGTTCTCCGCGGCCCAGAACACCTTCCAGTCCGGGAACCAGGTGTTCATCTCGGCCGGCGCCTCGGTGCCGGGCGTGTTCTGGAACACCATGCGCACGCCGTCGATGGTCAGTTCCTCGAAGTCCGCCTCGATGGTCCGGGTCGGCGCGATCAGGCCGACGTTGCCGACGGCGATGTTCTTGCCGATCGCCTGGTCCACGTGGCCCGCCGGGTGGCGCGGCAGCAGCACCCCGTACTGGTAGAACAGCCGCCGTGTCATGGCGTTGCCGGCGTAGACGTTCTCCGCGATCGCCTCGTGCAGGAAGCCGGCCGGCGCGATCACGGGCACCTTGCCGCTGCGCACGTCGGCTTCGTCGACCACGCCGCGGACGCCGCCGAAGTGATCGGCATGGGAATGGGAATAGACCACGGCGACCACGGGGAACTCGCCCAGGTGCTCGTTGACCAGGGCCAGCGCCGCGGCCGCAGTTTCCCGGGTGGTGAGGGTGTCGAACACGATCCAGCCGGTGTCGCCCTTGATGAAGCTGATATTGGCCAGGTCGAAGCCGCGCACCTGGTAGATCTTGCCGGGCACCACCTCGTACAGGCCGTAGGCCATGTTCAGGATGGCCTGGCGCTGCAGCGAGGGATGGATGGTGGCGAAGTCCTCGCCGCCCATGAGCCACTCGTAGTTGCCCATGTCCCAGGCGATCCCGCCGGCGTCGTTGCGGATCTGCCGTGCGGCGGGCGCCGCAATGAAGCCGCGGCGAGATTCCTCGAAGTCACGCTCGTCCTCGAACGGCAGGCTCGCGCGCAAGGCGGTGTGCCGGTCCATGGTGAAGACCGAGGGCGGCTTGCCGGCGGGATGGAAATGTTCGCCGGCCACTGCGCTGCCCCAGGCAAGCAGCAGCAGCAAGGGCGCGACACGGCGCAACGGTCCAGGCGTCAGGGTCGTCATGGGCAGGTGCTCGGGCTGAATTCGGGAAGGGTGTCGGCGCACCCTAAAGGCCTGCCCGCAAATACGTCAAATACATAGAGCGTCATACGGCGATGCGCTTTAGGTATAGGGGCAGATCCGCGACAACTCCGCCATCGCTCGAGCTGGCGTTCCGCCTCGCCCGGTGTCTCGAGGCGCCCTTCGAGGACGTGTTCAGTTACGCGGAGTGAGTCTGCCGTTCCAAGCGGCGACAAAGCTTGTCTATACTGCGCCGGTGACAAGCAGCACGCGCCCGCTCGGCCTGGTCGCATCCTTTGCGCTGCTGCTCGCGGCCGCCCCGGCGCCGGCCACCGACGTCCACACCATTCCGATCATCTACGCCCCCGAGGGCACGCCGGCACTCGGCGCTGGCCTGCGCCTGTCGAACAATCCCACTATCGGCGATCTCGACGTCGTCGACCTGGTGCCGCTGTACCTCTACGAGGGGCGTTATCTCTACGCCCACGGCACCGAGTTCGGTGCCCACCTGTTCCGCAACGACACCTTCCGCTTCGGCGTTCTCGGGCGCTATCGCTTCCAGCGCATCGAGGCCGGCGACAATCCGCTGCTGGCCGGGCTGGAAGACCGCGACCAGACGCTGGACGGCGGCGTGTCCGCCCAGGTCCGCGGCGGCTGGGGCCAGCTGCAGGCCGAGTGGCTCACGGACACGCTCGGCCGCCACGACGGCGAGGAGTTCAACCTCACGTACCGCTACCGTTTCGAGCGCGGCGACCTGAAGCTCTCGCCCTTCATCACTTCCAGCTGGCAGGACCGCGACCTGGCCGGCTACTACTTCGGCGTCAGTGCCGAGGAGTCCGGGCCGGGCCTGCCGGCCTACGACCCCGGCAGCGCACGCAATTTCACCTACGGCCTGAACACCTGGTACCAGGTGACGGACCGGGTGTTCGTGTTCGGCAACGTCGGGTTCACGTCCTACGACAAGAGCATCCACCGCAGCCCGCTGGTGGACGAGCGCCAGCAGGTCGAGGCCTTCGTCGGCTCCGGCTACTTGTTCGGCAGCGTCCGCAAGCAGGACCGGGTGCCCTATGACCGCACCGGCGAGTGGTCCTTCCGCGTCAACGCCGGCTGGCTCGCGGAGGAAAACATCTTTCCCTACCTGATGGTCGGCGACTGGAAGGGCAGCTCGCGCACCACGACCCCCATCGGCGGCCTGACGGTCGGCAGGCTGCTGAGCGGCGGGCCGCGGGTCGACTTCTACGGCAAGCTGGCGCTGTTCCGCCATTTCGAGCGCGACAACCAGCCGGACTTCTGGAATTACACCGCCTACATCATGGCCATGGGCAAGGGCTACCTGCCGTGGTCGGACGAGCTCGCGTTCCGCTACGGCTTCGGCTTCGGCGTCTCCTACGCGGAGCGCGTGCCCACGGTCGAGGTCATCAAGCAGAGCTCCCGGGACGAGAACTACGCGCGGTTCCTGAACTACCTGGAATTCCAGGCGGACGTGCCGATCGACCAGTTCGTTCGCTGGAAGCCGCTGCGCAACTGCTTCGCCGGGGTCACCGTGGTCCATCGCTCCGGCATCTTCGGCACGGCCGACATCCTCGGCAACGTCTCGGGCGGCTCGGACTGGGTGACCCTGCACCTGGAGTGCATGCGATGAGAAGCGTATGGCTGCTGGCGGCACTGCTGTGGGCCGGTACGGCATCGGCGATCGACTGGCAGCCGGACCCGGAGGTTGCGCTGCAGGTGGAGGTGGCCGAGACCCTGCGGACCGCGCTGGAACAGCAGCCGGAGTTGCAGCGCTTTTTCGACGAGGCCTGCGGGATCGCCGTGTTCCCGCGCGTGGTGCGGGTCGGCCTGGCCCTCGGCGGCGGACGCGGGCGGGGCCTGCTGCTCGCGGATGACGGCGTGCTGGGCGAGGTGACGCAGAGCGCGCTCACGCTGGGTTTCCAGGCCGGCGCCCAGTCGTTCCGCCAGCTGATTTTCTTCCGCAGCTGCGAGGCGATGGAAGAGTTCACCGAGAACGGGAACCTCGGGCGCTGGTCCGGCCGGCTCGAGTTCCAGGGCCGCGCGGCAATGCAGGCCGGTCGCGCCGGCGGGGCGGCGGATCCCGGTTTCATCGGTGACGTGGCGATCTTCAGCCTGTCCGGCCGCGGCCTGATGCTCGAGCTGGCGGCCGGCAGTGTGCGTTACCGCTTCACGCCCGCAACACCCGCACCTCGGCCGGCCGACTAGTCCTTCGGGGTGAGCCTGAGCAGCCGGCCCCGGCTGTCCCCGCGCTCGTCCTCGAGGACCCAGATGCTGCCGTCGGGGGCTTCCTCGACGCTCCGGATGCGGGCTCCCATGTCGTAGCGCTCGATTTCACGGGCATTCTCGCCGTCGAGCTCGATCCGTACGAGCGCTCGCGACGATAGGCCCGCCGCCAGGGCCTGTCCCCGCCAGCCCTCGAACAGACCGCCGCGATAGATCATCACGTCGGCCGGCGAGATGACGGGGGTCCACGATGCGGCAGGCTTCGCGAACTCGGGGCGGGTGTCGTGATCCGGGATCTCCCGGCCGTCGTAGTGGTCGCCGTTGGAGACCGCCGGGTAGCCGTAGTTGGCGGCCCGGACGATGAGGTTCAGTTCGTCGCCGCCGGCCGGGCCCATCTCGATTACCCAGAGCCGGCCTGCCGCGTCGAAGGCGAGGCCGAGCGGATTACGGTGGCCGAGGGACCAGATCTCGTCGTAGACGCCGATATCGTCCACCAGGGGGTTGTCTTCGCGGTAGGCGACGAAGGGATTGTCCCGGGGTGCCGAGCCGTCCTCGTTCAGCCGCAGGACCTTGCCCATGTTCGACTGCATGTCCTGCGCCGGCGTGAACTTCTGGCGGTCGCCGGAAGTGACCCAGAGGTAGCCGGCGTCGTCGAACGCCAGCCGGTGACCGTAGTGACCGTAGCCGACGACCTTCGGATACTGGCGCCAGATGACCTTGGCGTCGTCGAGCGTCCCGCCACGGGCAGTCAGCGTGAGCACGGCGCGCACCACGGCCGCGCCCCGGGTGTCGCCGACGCCGGCTTCGGCGTAGCTCAGGAAGACGACGCCATTGGCGGCGAAGTCCGGGTGCGGCACGACGTCCCCAAGGCCGCCCTGGCCGCCGTAGTCCACGTCGGGCACGCCGCTTACCGGCCGGGACTTCTGGCCGTCCTGCGTGACCACAAGCAGGTTGCCTTTCTTTTCGGTGACCAGCATGCGGCCATCGGGCAGGAAGGCCAGGGCCCAGGGTTCATCGAAGGAGGTGATCGCCTCGACTTCGAAGGGCAGGTCGCCCTCGGCCTGGGCGTTGGCCAGCGCGAGCAGGCCGAGAGTCAAGGTGAGAATCCGCTTGGTCATGGTTGCGCTCGTTTTCGTCGACTTCAGTTTCACTCTAGCCAAAGCCGAGCAGGGCTGCCACGACGGCCCGGCTCCTGCCTGGGCCACCGGGTAGCAAGTGGCTGCGCCATGCGATCATGGCGCATGGATTCCTTCAGCGCACTGCCCCTGATTCCCGCCCTGCGCCAGGCCATCGATGCGATCGGCTACACCGAGCCGACGCCGATCCAGGCGCAGACCCTGCCCGCCATCCTCGCCGGACGAGATCTCATCGCCAAGGCGCCAACCGGCAGCGGCAAGACGGCGGCCTTCGGCCTTGGACTGCTGCAGCGGCTCGACCCGGCCCGCATTTCCACCCAGTCGCTGGTGCTGTGCCCGACGCGCGAGCTGGCCGACCAGGTCGCCAGGGAGTTGCGGCGCCTGGCGATGGGCATTCCCAACGTGAAGCTCACACTGCTCACCGGCGGCGTGCCGCTGGGCCCGCAACTGGCGTCGCTGACGCATGCGCCGCACATCGTGGTCGGCACGCCGGGCCGGGTGCAGGACATGCTGCGCCGGCGCGTGCTGGACCCGCACGGCATCTCGGCGCTGGTGCTGGACGAGGCCGACCGCATGCTCGACATGGGCTTCGAGCAGGCGCTGCAGGAGATCCTCGGCCAGCTGCCGCGCAAGCGGCAGACATTGCTGTTCTCCGCCACCTGGCCCGAGGCCATTCGCGCCATCGGGCGCAGCGCACTGCGGGACGCGCTGGAAGTCGCGGTGGAGAGCGCGGCCAGCCAGCCGGAGATCGAGCAGTGGTTTCACGAGGTGGCGCTGGCGGACAAGCCGGCCGTGCTCGCCGGCCTGCTGTTGCAGCACCGCCCGGAATCGACCGTGGTGTTCTGCAACACCAAGCGCGATGTCGACGCCGTGACGCAGGCGCTGCAGGCGATGGGCTTCAGCTGCGCGGCCTTGCACGGCGATCTCGATCAGCGCGAGCGCGACGAAGTACTGGTGCGTTTCGCCAACCGCAGCCTGCGCGTGCTGGTGGCCAGCGATGTGGCCGCGCGCGGCCTCGACGTGAAGGAACTGGCCTGCGTGGTGAACTACGAGGTGCCCGCCGACCCGGATGTTTACCTGCACCGCATCGGTCGCACCGCGCGCGCCGGCAGCACTGGGCTGGCGCTGAGCCTGGTGACGCCGCGGGAAATGCACCGCGCCCTGCAACTGGAAAGCCACCACGGGATGAAATTGCAGTGGCGTCCGGCGCAACCCGTCCACGTGGACAGCAAGGACGTGCCGCGGGCGGCGATGCACACGCTGCGCATCGAGGCCGGACGCAGCGACAAGCTGCGGCCCGGCGACATCCTCGGCGCGCTCACCGGCGAGGCCGGCCTCAAGGCGGAAGCCATCGGCAAGATCGACATCTTCCCGCGGCGCGCCTACGTCGCAGTCAGGCGCGACCAGGCCGAGCGCGCGCTGTCCGCGCTGCGCCGGGGCCGCATCAAGGGGCGGAATCTTCGCGTTTACCGGCTATAGGGCTTGAGTCGCCCGGCGCGCGGCGATGAACGACCGCACCATGAGCACGAGCAGCCCGGCGCAGAGCAGGAGCATGCCGACGTTGACCGACAGCGCGAGCGGGCTCATCTGCGCCGCACGAATGCCGAGGGCCGCGGCCGGCGCCAACGCGCCAAGCAGCGCGACCACCGCGGCGACGTGCATGAGATGGCGCCGCCCGCCGTCGAAGGCGAGCGCGAGGCCGCCGAGCACCGCCAGTGCGAGGCCGACGTAGGCGGGCAGCAGTGCAGTCCGGCTGCCGGAGACGAGAAACGCGCCGGCCCCGAGGGCAATCAGCAGCGCAGCGAACACGAGCGTCGATTTCGGCATCGTAGATATCTCCGGAATGTTTGTTGGCGGCGGGAACCGCCGCCCTGGCAAATCAGGTCTTCTCCCCGGCGCTCAGCGCAGCTTGTTCATCCAGATGCTGTGGCGCTGGAAGCGCCGCACCGTCCCGTCCGCGCCGAGCTCGAAATACACCGTCTCGCCGAGCGATTCGTCGTCCTTGCGTACGCGGCGGAAGGTGTGTTCGCCGACATGCTGCAATTTCACCATGTCTTTCGCCGGGTCGCGGCTCTGCAGCTCGAGCAGCGCCAGCCCGTCTTCCCACGGCACGATGGCCACCTGGCCCCAGATGTTGTCGTAGACGCCGGTGTACCGATCCCATTCCGGGTTGCGCGCGGGCGCCTTGTCCGGTGCCTTGCGGGCCGCGTCGATCGCGGGGGCGATGAGATCGAAGGCCTTGGCGGCATAGAAACCCGGTGCTGAGCCGATGGTGTTGGTCAGCACGATCGCGCCGACCTTGGTCTTCGGCTCGAGCCGGAACTCGGTGAAATAACCCGGGCAACCGCCGCTGTGCCGCGCGAAGGTGCGCTCCCCTTCGCGCCGCACGCTGAAGCCCAGGCCCCAGGTCGTCTGCCAGTCGGGGTCGACCCAGTGCACGCGCTGCATCTCGCGCAGCGTCGAGGCGCGCAACAATTCGTCACCGCCGTCGCCCAGCAGGCGAAACTGCCACATGGCGAACTTCGCCATGTCGTTCACGCTGGAGGCGAAGCCGGCGGCCGGAGCGATCCCCCGGGTCTGGAACGGCGCCACAACCTCCCGCCGGCCGTCACGCTTCAGCGCGGTATGGCCGACGGCCATGCGGCCACCGCGCAGCTCGACCGGGATGTCGGTAAAGGTGTCGCTCATGCCGAGCGGGTCGAGCAGGCGCTCGCGCATGTACGTGTCGAAGTCCTGGCCGGAGGTGGCCACCACGATCTCGCCGACCAGGCTCAGGCCGAGGTTGGAGTACTGGAAGTAGCGTGCTGACGGGTACAGCGTCTGCTGCGCACCGAGCCGGGTGCGGATCTCGTCGCTGGTCGGGAAGGGGTAGTCCGCGTCGGTCCAGTAGGGGAAGTCGGACTCGCGCGGCAGCCCGGCGGAATGCGTCAGCAGCCCGCGAATGGTGATCGGCGCATCAGCCGGGTGCGTGTCATCGATGTTGAACCAGGCCAGGTGCTGCGCCACCGGATCGTCGAGGCGCAGCTTGCCGGCGTCGCGTTGCTGCATCAGCGCCACGCTGGTGAACAGCTTGGAGATCGAGCAGATGCTGTACAGCGTGTCGGGCGTTGCGGGAGAGCCGGTGGCCGGGTTGGCCTGGCCGAAACCGCCGCTGGCCACCAGTTCCTGGTCGTGCACAATGCCGTAAGAGAGCCCGGGCACGCGATCCACGCTCGCCTGGTACTCGACCCACTCGGCCCAGAGCTGCACGGCATTCGCAACCCGCGGATCGTCGGCCAGGCGCGGCGAGGGCGCCGAGGCGGCCGCCACGCCGGACAGCGCCAGGGCGCAGAGGAATGACATGAAGCGCGCGGCGTGGCGCAAGAGGAGGTTGCCGTGATTCATGGTGGTCCTTCGTGCTGCAGACATGCCCGAGCCGATTTCGGACCAAGGTATATCACAGCACGAAACATCGCGGGGTCGTGCCCTTCCAGCACCGAAAGGCAATGATGAAGCTGGATGCCTCCCGCAGGCGGCGGAAGCTCGTGCCTTCGCTGGCGAGGTGCCGGCAAAGTTGCTCGCAGATTCACCCTGTTCGGGCCCTGCAGCCCGATCGGCAACAACTCGATCATCGAGAACTCCGAGCGGCAGATCGGCTACATGATGGAGCGCCTCGAACTGATCGGCAGCGGACGTGTCAGGTACCGGCGCCGACCGGTCGCAACACCTCCATGACGAGGTAGGCGGTATAGCCGATGTAAGCGGCCAGCAGCAGGGCACCGGCAGGGCGGTTGATACCGCCGCGGCCGCGGAAGCCGTAGCCGATGAGGAACAGGGCCAGGGTCAGCGAAGCCATGACCAGTATGTCTCGATTGAAGACCTCCGGCCCCACCGCCAGCGGATGAATCGTGCCGGCGATCCCGACTACAGCCAGGGTGTTGAACAGGTTGGAACCGAGGATGTTGCCGAGCGCGATGTCATGTTCGCCCTTCCGGGCGGCAATGATTGATGCCGCCAGTTCGGGCAGCGAGGTACCGACCGCGATGACGGTCAGGCCGATGATCAGGTCGCTGACGCCGAAGCCGTGCGCGATCTCCACCGCGCCCCAGACCAGGATCCGGGAACTGACGATCAAGAGGGCCAGACCGACCGCGAGCCAGAACGCGGCACGGCGCACGGGCATGGCGCGAAGCTCGAGCTCCTGCTCGATGTCCTGCCCCAGGGCATCCGCCTTGGTCCGCAAGCCGTGCCAGATGGCCCAGCCCATCAGCCCGGCGAACACCGCCAGCAGCACGGCAGCATCCAGGCGGGTGATCTCTCCGTCCCAGAGTTGCCAGGCCGCCAGGGCCGTGACGCCCATCAGGATCGGCAGTTCCTTGTACAAGACTTGCGAATTGACGGCGATTGGGGCGATCAGGGCCGTCACCCCGAGGATCAGGGCGATGTTGGTGATGTTCGAGCCATAGGCGTTGCCGAGGGCAATCCCGGGGTTGCCCTGCAAGGCAGCCAGGGCCGAAACCAGCATTTCCGGTGCGGAAGTGCCGAAGCCTACGATCACCATGCCGATCAGGAGCGGCGGCGTGCCGTAGTGGTGGGCGACGGAGGCCGCCCCCTCCACGAAGCGGTCGGCGCTCCAGACCAGGAGCACGAGGCTGAGAATTACCGTGATAAAAGCCAGTGTCATAGCGGGATAGAAGTCCTGGGTGGGTTCGGGCGGCAATGAGGGTCTTTCCTGGCTCCACGCCAACGACGCTCAGCTCTGCTCGCCTTCGCGCCGCACAAGATCACTCCGGGCAAGTTTACTGGCAGGGTAACCGGCTTCGTGAAGGCAATCGAGCGCATTCCGGTGAAGATCAAGCAGGTGTGCAGTGCAGAACCCATCGTGCATTCCTGCTTGCGGCGGTCAGCGGCCGCAAAGACTTGCGCTCGCTGCAACGCCGGCACCCATTTTGGGGCGTCACCCCATTGCGGCTCCGCTGGCGCGTCCATGACTATGCGACGCCGATATCAGAGGAGCGGACGCATGAAGGCTTTCAGTGTTGCACGGGTCCTGGGCGTCGCCGCGATCGCGCTGGCCGCGGCTCCGGTGTTTGCCGCCGACGACCGGGTGCCCGCGACGCGGGGCTTCCACGGCAACCTGTTGCTCGGCGCGGGCTACTTCGATCTCGAGAGCAACCTCGTGGCGGGGAACGACCTGATCGACGCCAGCACCAGGACCATCACTTCGGTCACGCAGGCGCCGCCGTCCAACGACACCACCTACGGCATCGTCAGCGGTGAGCTGGCTTACGTCTTCGGCGACCGGTGGGAGGCGTTCTTCGGCGTCAGTATCGAAGACTACGTGACGCTGGATTTCTCCACGCGCCTGGGCGTGCGCAAGCAGTGGGACGGCGTCGGGGTGCTGGGCGCGAGCTTCGTGACGACGGCTGCGCTGCCCACCGAGGTGTGGGCGGATCCCTACCTCGTGGGCACGCCCCGCCTCGCCACCGAGCGCGATTCCAACGGGGTGCGGCTCGACTGGTGGCGCATCTTCGGCACGGAGTTCTTTGCCCAGCTGCAGAGCCGGGAGATCGAGCTGGACACCGAGGCGAGCGGCACCGATCCGGTACTCGGCCTCAGCGCCGACGAGATCCTGCTGCTGCGACGCGACGGCACCGACAGCCGCGCGACCCTGGGCTACCGCTGGGAGAACGGGCGCCACACCTGGCAGCCGGAGTTCACCTTCACGACGGCAGACCGTGACGGCGATGCGATTGCGGCGGAGGCGACCGCCCTGCAGCTGTCGTACGGCTACCGCGGCGATACCTGGACGCTGGCGGCCGCGGCTTCCGTGTTCCAGCGGGAGCACGACGAAGCCAACCCGGTGTATGGCCTGAAGACCGATGCGGATGGCTACGCGATCTCGCTCTCTGCTTTCCGCAAGCTGGACCTCGGCAGCGGCGACTGGCGCGCCTTCGCCAACGTGATCCATGCCGAGAACGATTCCGACATCGACTTCCACGACGCCTCGGCTTTCGCCGCCAGCATCGGCCTCGCGTATTTCTTCGGGCGCTAGGAGCAGCGGTCCGGTCCGCATGTTGCGCAGGACCTGGGGGGGCTGAGCACGCGGGCGGATACCAAGGCTCTCCCCGATGGGGACCCGCCAGGCCTATTGCTGAACGGCAGGCGTCCGCCAGAGCCAGTCTTCCCCGTCCACGAAGGACAGGTGCCGGAATCCCTCGCGGTCGGCGGGCTTCAGTCCCTTGGTGACCGCGGCGCGGTCCAGCATGTCCTGCGGCGGCGTGAGCAGGCGGCGGCCGAAACCGGGCCACAGCGTGCGCAGGTAGCGCTCCGGATCCGCTTGCAGGGCGACGACCGTGCTGGCGCACAGGGCGGTGCCGAAGCCGGATGCGAGCGTCTGCATCCGTGCGGCGCAGTTCAACGGGTAACCGACGAAGTCCACTTCGCTGGCGGCGCTCAGGTGAGGCTCGAGCTGGATACGGATCGCCTCGCCAATGGAGATCCCCACGCCGTAGCCGGTCGGGGCGGGATACGGTAGCGACTGGGCGAGTTCGGCGTAGCCCTTGTGCAGGTCGAATGTCGCGTCCAGCGCACTGGCGAGGCAGCGCGGCAGGTCTTCCTCGCTCTCCAGTTCCCAGAGCAACACGAAGCCGTCGCCCAGGAACTTCTGGAAGGGATGCTCATAGTCGTCGCACAGCTGCATGACATAGCCGAACTGCAGCTTGACGAGGTCCGCCACGTGGTCGAGCGGTTGCGTCTCGCTCCAGTTTGAAAAGCCACGCATGTCCGCGAACATCGCCACGATGCGTGAACGGGCGCCGAAGCGCTGGTGGCTTTGGGTCGCCAGGCGTAATGCCGAAGTTCTCTTGTACATGTCGCCTGAAGCCTTGAGTGGGTGCGATGACCGGCGTTCATGGATACCACCATCCGGCCGTCACGCCAAGCGAAAGGCTGTGGCGATGTTGTCCATGGCCGCTGGTGCAGGGCAAGCGTGTTCATACGGCCCCAGGAAACAGGCTGCGTCCCCAAGACAACGCCATACTCAACCGACTACCGCGGGCGCCAGCAATACCTCCCTGACAAGGTAGGCCGTGTAGCCAAGATAAGAGGCCAGCAGCAAGGCGCCCGCGACGCGATTGATACCGCCGCGGCCGCGGAAGCCGTAGCCGATGAGGAACAGGGCCAGGGTCAGCGAAGCCATGACCATCATGTCCCGGGTGAAGACCTCCGGCCCCACCGCAAGCGGATGAATCGTGCCGGCGATCCCCACCACTGCGAGGGTGTTGAACAGGTTGGAACCGATGATGTTGCCGAGCGCGATATCGTGCTCGCCTTTCCTGGCGGCAATGATTGACGCCGCCAGTTCCGGCAACGACGTGCCCACCGCGATGACGGTCAGGCCGATGATCAGGTCGCTGACGCCGAAGCCGTGCGCGATCTCCACCGCGCCCCAGACCAGGATCCGGGAACTGACCACCAGGAGCGCGAGGCCGACGACAAGCCAGAATACGGCACGGCCCACGGGCATGGCCCGAGCCTCGAGTTCCTGCTCGATGTCCTGCCCGAGCGTGTCCGCCTTGGTCTTCAAGCCCTCCCAGATGGCCCAGCTCATCAGTACCACGAACAAGGCCAGCAGACCGACAGCCTCCAGCCGGGTGATCTCGCCGTCCCAGAGTTGCCAGGCCGCCAGTGCGGTCACACCCATCAGGATCGGCAGTTCCTTGTGCAGGACCTGCGATTGGACGGCAATCGGGGAAATCAAGGCCGTCGCCCCGAGAACCAGGGCGATGTTGGTGATGTTCGAGCCATAGGCGTTGCCCAGCGCAATGCCGGGATTGCCCTGCGAGGCGGCCAGTATCGACACCATGATCTCGGGGGCGGAAGTGCCGAAGCCTACGATCACCATGCCGATCAGGAGTGGCGGCGTGCCGTAATGGTGGGCGATGGAGGCCGCGCCCTCGACGAAGCGGTCGGCGCTCCAGACCAGGAGCACTAGGCAAAGGACGACCGCGACAAAGGCGAGTGTCATACCGGGATGAAGCGCCTGGATCAGGTCAGGTTCAGACGAGGGTCATTACGATCAGCCACACTACGACCAGCCCGACCGCAAAATCGTTCCGTCCCGGGGTACGCCAGAGCGCTCCGAACAGGAACAGGTTGTAGGGCACGGGAGCGAAATGCAGCACGACGGCCAGGACCGAGGGCGCGCCCTGGGTGACGGCCGCCAACGCCAGCATGGTCGCGATCAGGTTGACCAGGGTGCCCATGCCGATGATATCCCGCCACAGGAGCTGCGGCAGAGGTACCCGGCCGTGCCAGCGGCGGGAGAAATAGTTGCCCGGATGCCCCTCGGTCACGGCGTCGAACTCATCATGGGGTAGTGTCGCCCTCTAGTGCCACGGCGTGTGGAAGCTTCGCATTGATGTCCGGGGTGTCAAGGGGGCCTGGGATGCCGGCACGCTGGAACGCTGCCCCGGTCGACGGCTCAGCGGCCGCCCGATTGCGGCGGGGCTGTCGAGAGTCTCTTGGCCCGACAATAGTGAGGCGGGTCACCCGCATCCTGATTGCTTCATCAGGCAAGTCCATGAATACTGCGCTGCCGTCCCCTTGCCCTGTCCGTTGAGAGCGAATGAAGCCGAAGCTTTACTGGTTGTTCTGCCTGCTGCTGGCGTTGCCGTGCCAACTCTCGGCGGCGGAACTCGAGTTGGCCGGCGGCACCACCTTCGACCGCTACCGGACCCTGCATGAAAGTGGCGTGGTCAACCTGAACCTGGTCACCAACCCACGGGAACGTTTTCCCACCGAATGGTCCATCGGCCTCCTGCTCGCGCAGGACAAGAACCCTTCCTATCTCGACAATGACGAAGCCACGGCCTGGCTCGGGATCGCCAAGCGGGCGCGTTGGAAAGGACTGTTCGTCGGGTTCGGGCTGGTGGTCGTGGACCAGACCAACCAGCGCATCAGTTCCCACGTCAATTTCAAAAGCTCCGCCGGATTTGAGCTGGGGCCCCTGGTGGCTCAAGTGCAGCATATCTCCAACGCCGGGTTTCACGGCACGAACGATGGGGACAGCTTTGTCACCCTCGGCTTCAGGATTCCCCTCGGACCTTGAGCCGCAGAACGGCCGGCTCAGCGAAGCGACCGGCGTGTAGGCGACGAACAAGGTCCGAGGCCCTGGTGCCTGATCGCCAGCGGCCCGAAACCGATCGCACTGAAAAAGAGCCCTTGGAACAGCGCCATCAAGCGTCCTTCCAGCGGCGCAGGCGCGCGCCGGCGACCGCTGCGGCGACCGCCGGCAACGACATGAGCAGAAACGCCGCGATGCCGAGCGGCAGGAGATTCCAGGAGTTGCCGCTGGTGAACATCACGACCGGCAGCTGGATCATGATTACGGCGAATCCCCAGCGCCACGGCCGCACGGGCGTGAGGTATCCAAGCAGTGCGGCTAGCGCGATGCACAGCGGGTAGGTGGCATCCCAGTACAGGGGCGAGTCCCATGCTTCACTGCGGCCGGTAGCGGCCACGGTGACGATCCACAATGCCGCGCCGCCGGCGAGTGCGACGTAGAGGGTGCGAAGGGATTTCTTACGTTCTTCCATGGCGGGATATTCGGTTTTCGGCCCGATATCGCCCATGATCTGCGTCCTGGAGCTGGCTTGAACCCCGTATTACTGTGCCGGGAGTTCGTGATGTCTTACAACAGGGCGAAGCCTGGAGAGACCCCCGGCGATGATGCGCGGCCCGAGCAGCCTTCCGGCTGCGATCTCCTCGCGCCACTGGTCTACGGCGCTGACCTGGGCCGCGCGAAGTCGCAGGGACTTCGCGGCCGTGCCCGCGCGAGGGGGAGACGGAGCGGGCTGCAAAAAGTCAGAACGCGAACCGCACGCCCACGTTCCAGAAGGTGATCTTGCCGAACTCGTAGCCGGTGACCAACGCCATGTCAGGCCGGAAGTACCAGCGGCCGTTCAGGGCGAGCAGGATGTCGGCGTCGAAGGCATCGGAGCCCTCGCCAACGACCTCGCCGACCGAGGTGTAGCGCACGTGGCCCTGCAGGTGGAGCGCCGGCGTCGCCGCCCAGAGCATGCCGATCTCGCCGCCAATACCGCTGTCGTCGACGTCGGCGTCGAGATCGAAACCGGCGACCTTCACGTCCTTGAACTCGATGTTGTCAAAGCTGAGGCGGCCGTAAAGGCTCATCGTGGGCGAGAACGGGTAGGCATAGCCGACGCCGAGCCGCCAGCGCACCACGTCGTAATCGCCCTCGACGGTGTCGATGCCGTCGCGGACCTCGAGCTCCTGGCCGGTCAGGGCATAATCACCGAACAGGTGCATGTTCTCCCGGAACTCCCACGCGCCGCCGATGAAGGCGCCGCCGCCGGCATCAGACTCGACGTCGAGCGTGCCGTTGTCCGTGAAGGCGTCGGACTCCTCCACGTCGTTGACGAAGCCGGCGATGAAGCCGCCCTCGATGTAGTTGAAGTCGAGATCCTGGGCCACCGCAGCCGCCGGCGCGCCCAGCGCGACCGCCACGGCAAGTGCGAGCATCCTGCGACGAGTGGACATAAATTCACCGCTGTTTGGCAACTGGAAAATACTGCCGGCCATCACGGCCGGGACTGTGCGAGACGACATGTGAGCGCCATCCTGCTGTGCATAACTCTAATCCCGGGGCAGACCGGCGACAAGAAGCCCGCTCGAAGCCCTGCAGTAGGCTTGAATGAAAAGTACGTTTGGACCCACTTATACTGTGTGCCCCATTTGTTCAAAGGTTGCCAGGGAAACGGGATGTCATTGCTTCTGCGCGCCTTGGTGCTTCCGGCCATATTCATGCTGGCGGCCTGCAGTTACGGTCCGGAGCGTACGGCCCTGGCCCTCGGTAACGTGGTTGCGAAGCCGCAATCGCACCAGTTGGCGGTGACGCTCGAGTACCGGCGAGTCAGGGAACCGACAGGCGCCCTGAACACCTTCCCGGACGGCGGCATCCGCAAGGTGATTCACCGCGAGGCGAGGGTGTATCTCTGTGATCTCGACCGTGGCACCGCCGAACTTGTTGCGACCATCCCTGACTTCGCGGGAATTCCGCACCCCAAGTCGGTCTGGATCCAGGGTTGGCAGGCCGATGCGCTCTACTTCTCCCTGTTCGGATACGGTGGAGATCGACACAGCGGGGACGACCTTTCCGACGAGCGACGGCTGTTCTTTCGCATCACCCCAGATGGACGAGTGCTTGAGATTGACGAGCTCCCGGAAGGCCTGGAACGCGGGCGCAACAGCGGCCCGGCGCAATCACCCCCCTTCCTGCGCTGGAGCGCGGGACACCTCGATATCGAGATCGCGATCGACGCGCTGTTCTCGGAAACGACCCGCCGGGCACGCCTGACATTCGATTCAGAAACTGGCGAACCGCGCCTGTCCATGCCCTAGCCGGCCGGCAATCAAGCTGCGGTGGCTCAACCACGCGGACGACCGAGTCCTTGAGGCTCCCACAGCATTCTGGAGCATGTGGTGCCCTGAGGTTTCACCCTTCGCCAAGCCCTAAGCCCTCCCAGCGCTCCAGCCGGGGTGCCTCCGGCGGAATCGAATCACAACCGCCTGCGCGCGGCCTCCAGCGCCTCGACCAGCGAGGCATCCCCGGTCGGGTCATTGTCGACGGCACATTGCCAGGCGTCGACGGCCTGGGCGTGACGCTGCAGCGCGTCGAGTGCGCGCCCCTGCCAGCCACAGGTGTAGCTGAGGTAATAGCGGGCCAGGGCCATGTCCGGGGAACGACCGATGATCCAACGGAGCAACTCGGTGGACTGGTCATACCAGGGCAGCGCGTCCTCGTGTTTCGCCTGTCGGCTGGCGAGTTCGCCGAGGTTCGTATAGGTGCCGGCCAGCTTCAGGCGGTAGTCGAGGACGGCAGGGTGGTCCATGACCAGCGCCACCTTGAGTTCCCGCGACCGGTCGTAGGCCGCGGCGGAGGCCTCGTAGTCCTCCAGCAGCATCTCGATACCACCCAGGTTTTCGTAAGCGGCGCTGAGGCTGATGCGCGTCTCCGGGTTGTCGGGCTGGCGGGGCAGCAGGGCCTCGCCCTGTTCCACGCCGAGCCGGGCCGTGTCCCGGCCTGCCTCCAGCTGTCCCGTGCGTCCATACAAGGCGGAAAGGTTGATGGTGCTGTAAATCACCAGGCCCTGGTATGCCAGGTTGTCCGGGTCCGCCAGCACCAGCGCCTGGCGCAGTCGCAGCCCCTCCCGCATGCGCCTTTCGGCCTCGGCTGGCCGGCCCTGTTTTTCGATCCACTGGCCGTAGTTGTCAAGCAGGCTGGCGAGAGCCGAGCGGTGGAAGAGGTCGTCGCTGTTGCCCAGGTCGAGCGCCTCCATTTGTGCCAACGCCGCCGCATAAGTTGCGTCCGCCTCCGGCTTGCCCTGGTTCGCCAGCACCAGCCCGAGCTCGCTCGTCATGTTCGCCAGGTTGAAAGCATGCAGCGCGTCTTGCGGCGCACGGGCCAACAACTGCTCGGTCTGTTCGATCGCGAGCCGGACTTCCGCTTCCGCCACGTCCAGGTCACCCATGACGCGGCTGATATTCGCGAGGCGGTGGTGAGCATGCGCCAGTTCCGCCGTGATCTCTTCTCCCGCCTGGCGCGATGCGAAGTCCTGGTAGAACTCGCGGGCGGTCTCCAGCAACTGGCGCCGCAGGGTCGTCAGGCCGCTGGTCTTGAGCTCCGGGTTGTCTGCGACGCGGGTCAGGTAGCGGTCGACCGCGTCGCGCGCCAGGTCGAAATTGGCCTCGGCCTGGGCGCGTTGCGCGTCTGCCTCGAGGCGCGCGAACCAGGCGCTGGCCGCAAGCAACGACGTCACCCCCATGCCTGCGATCGCGGCCGCCGCCACGGCCACGAGCCGTCGTTGCCGGCGCTGGGCTTCGCGCTGGCGCAGCGTGTCGAAGCCCACGCCCAGGATGCCGGCGACGATCTTCAGCAGCGCCGCCTGCTTGCCGTCCTTGCCCGGGCGCAGGTCCGCCGCGATCAGCTCGGTGCGTTCCGGGGTCAACGCGCCTGCGGCGTCCACCGCATAGCGGAGGGCCTCGGGAAAACATTCCTCGTCGGCCTGTTCCGGCCGGTCGGACGCCCAGGGCTCGCCGGCGACGATCATGGCCAGGACCCGCTGTGCCTTGCCCAGGGCCTTGAAGCTGCGGATCTCCTCGTTCACCCAGCGGGAGCGGGCGGCCGCGGGTGAACAAATGACGACCAGCGTCTCGGAGGCAGCGAGCGCTGCCTGGATCTCGTCACTCAGGCTGGAGGCGGAGGGCAATTCGTCCCGGTCGAGGAAGACCTTGCCCAGGCGCTCCGGGATGGGCCCGAAACGCCCCTCTGCGCCGACCAGGCGCCGGGGCACTTTCCAGCGCTCGAGGGCTTTCTGCAGCCAGGCAGCGTGGCGCTCATCGGTGTGGCTGTAGGAAATGAAGGCGCAAAAGGCGGGCGCGTTCTGCGGGGGAGGCTTGAGCGCCATGGTAGGGAGCCTCCTCGCTTCGTGAGCGCTGATGCTAGCAAGCCGGAGCGCCCTGTTGCCATATGCGGAGAAGACACCCGGGCCCTCCGCCCCCCCCGACGCCGGTGATAGCGATCAGCGTGTGAATACCCTTGATTAGGGCCGGCGACCGCCTATTCTTAGCTTGATAACCAATAAAAACCCGGGCGCTACATGGGATTGACCCGGTGACATCGTCCTACTCGTACACGCCCGAGATCTGGCCGGCGATGGTCACGCTCGCCCTGCTGGTCTATCTCGGCCAGTACAGCTGGCGTCGACGCCATATCCGTGGGGCTAGGCTGTTCGCAGCCGCATGTGTCATGTGCTCGCCCTGGATCGTCGGCGTCATCATGGAGATCCTGGCGGTGTCCGTCTCCGTCCAGGTCTTCTGGTACCAGTTCCAGGCCGCCTGGCTCCCCGCGGTTGGCGCCACCATCACCTGCTTCATCCTGCGCTTCGCCCGTCTCGACGTCTGGCTCAACCTGCGTAACTGCACGCTCCTGTTCCTGGTGCCTGTGCTGAACGCGCTCGCCATCGCGACGAACTCGAGCCACCACTTGATTTGGACAGGGTTCGAGACGACCACACATGTCGTGCCCCTGCACGGCCCGCTGTACTGGTTCTTCAACAGCTATGTGTACCTGCTGGGGCTGATCAACCTGGCGGTGCTGGGATGGCTGGCGCTCCATTCCCGCGCCCATCGCTGGCCCGTTGCCATCATCCTGGCTGGCCAGGTCCTGGGCAGGGTCGGGTACACGCTCGACAAGATGGACACCGGCTGGTTCGGGCCGGGCGAGACGGCCTTTTTCACCGTCGGGCTCGTGGCGACCGCGTATGCGATTGCGTTCCTCGGCTTTCACATGATCGATCCGGTGTCAGCTGCGCGCACCTCAGTCCTCGAACAGATGCGCGAAGGCATGTTCGTGCTCGATCGCGAAAAGCGAATCCTCGATTTGAATCCCATGGCTGCCGCGATCCTGGGGAGGCCGGCAGCCAGCCTGCGGGGACGGTCGCTTGCCGGGCTCTTGCCTGTCGATGCCGGCCTGCAGGAGGGTTCCGTTGACAGGGGAACGGACCCGCTGGAGATCGTCCTGGGAGCTTCCGGCTCGCCGCGAGTTTACGAGGTCAACCAGACACCGCTCAAAGACCAGCGCGATGACGTGATCGGACAGCTGCTGCTGCTGCACGACATCACCGCGCACAGGCAGGCACGGGCCCGGATCGCTGAGCAGCAGGAGGTCATGGCGACCCTGCGGGAGCGCGAGCGTCTCGCGCGCGAACTCCACGACGGCATCGGCCAGACCTTCGGTTATGTCGGCTTGCAGACCCAGGCCGCGCTGCAGTGGATGCGCAACGGCAACATGGAAAAGGCGGAAAGCATATTGGGACGGCTCGCGGGTGTGGCTCGCGAGGCTCACGCGGACGTCCGCGAGTCGATCCTCGGTCTCAAGACCGACTCTCCGCAAGGGTGGTCATTCATCGCGACGCTCAAGAGCTATCTCGAGAAGTACCAGGCGAACTACGGGATTCGCACAGAGCTCGCCATCGCGGACGGTGTGGGTGAAGAGACATTCGACCCGGCCGCCGGAGTTCATCTGCTGCGCGTCGTGCAGGAAGCGCTCAGCAACGCCCGCAGGCACGGCGGCGCCACGAGGCTGGCAGTGAGGCTCGGCATGAACCGGACCCATGCCCATATCACCATCACGGACGACGGGGCAGGGTTTGACAGCACCAGCTTCGGGAACACGAAAGACGGTCACTTCGGCCTCAGTTTCATGCGGGAGCGCATGCAACAAATCGGCGGCTCGATGGAAATCGACTCGAAGCCGGGCGCTGGCACGGTGCTGACCCTGGGCCTGCCGGCCGGAAACCACGGGAGGGCGACCGGTGCGCGTGCTGCTGGTTGACGACAATCGCCTGATGCTGGAGGGGCTGCAGAGCCTGCTCGAGGCGCGCGGCATCGAGGTCGCCGGGGTGGCGGCGGACGGACTGGACTCGGTCGAACTGGCGTGCCGGCTCAGGCCCGACGTGATCCTCATGGACGTGCGCATGCCAGGGTGCAACGGCCTGGAGGCTACCCGCCTGATCAAGGCCAGGATGCCGCCGGCCAGGATCGTCATGCTGACCACCTCGGACGACGACGACGACCTGTTCGAGGCGATCAGGTGCGGCGCCTGTGGTTACCTCATCAAGAGCATCGACACCGAGACCCTCGTGGATGCCCTGGAGCATGCGCATGAGGGCATTCCGCCCTTCTCCCCGGGCCTGGCGGCAAAGCTGCTCGAGGAGTTTGCGCGCATCAGTGAAGCAGAGCATCCACCCGCGCCCCCGGTCGATCCGGATGACGACGATGTTGCATCTATACCCGGGCTGAGCGCACGCCAACTCCAGGTCCTCAAGCTGGTGGCCCAGGGGCTGTCGTACAAGGAGGTCGGGGCCCGGCTCTACCTCAGCCCGCGCACCGTCAAGTACCACATGGGCCAGATCATGGACCGGCTGCACGTGCAAAACCGTACCCAGCTCCTCGCGCATGCCGGTCGTATGGGCTGGGCCGGCGACCAGGCCGACAGCTAGCGCAATCGCCGCCCACTGTCCCCAGGGACAGTCCCACGAATCGTGTTGACTGTCCTTTTTCTATCCCTCCGGACATTACCCGGTGAAGGTTCCGCGCCTATGGTTCCCCTAGAGGAATCCGTGGAGTGAGCATGGAGCCTCCCGCAAGCGAAGACTCTCCTCGCCTCCTGTTCCTCGATATTGCCAAAAAAAGTGGCGACCGCATCCGGCCCGCCACAACAGGAGGGCAATCAAATGAGAACGAAGACAGTGTTGGCGACACTGCTGCTAACAACGCTAGGACTGCCGCTGGCCGCAACGGCGGAGGATTTTACAAATTGGTCTCTGACCTTCATAAATTCCGACGGGACTCCTGCGGGGAGCGGCTCTTTCCGCGCCGACGCCGATATTCAGTATCGGACCCCGGCCCTCGATATCGATATCACGGTGAACGGCGTTGAGTATGACTTCACGTTCAGTCCCGGCACGTCGAGCGCACTGTATTTCAATAACTTTACCGGTGGGGTAGGAGGCTACGCTCTATCGTCGAACGAAGACGGGACGCAAATTCCTTGCATCGGGTTTGGCACGGATGTTGGTGGTCGGTGGGACTATTTTCTCTGCACCGTATCCGGTGGTGAGTTTGGGGGCGCAGAACGGTTGTCGACCTATGGCTACTTTAGCGTCAAAGATGCGAGTGAAATCTGGCGTGACAATTTTGAGCGGCCAGGAGCGAGTAATACGGTCGGAAACGATTGGACCGAGATCGAAGCGAATCCCGAGAGCATCGTGGTGGCATTGGGCCCGGGTCCGGGAATGATTGTGAAGTTATGGAATGTCCGTGATGGCGAGCCCGATGCCGCCATAAGGCGGATGATTTCAACGGCTGGCTACGAGAATATTGAATTAACATTCGCTTACCAGAAAGGTCTCTACGCTTTCTCCGGTGATGCTCTCAAGGTCTATTACACCGTTGACGGTGGCACGAACTGGACATTAATCACCAGCCTTGATCTGGTATCGGCCCCTAACTGGATCGTGTGGAGTGGCCCCGTCGGACAAGCTGCGGCCAATGCACCAGGTTTTGGCATCAGCCTGGAAACCGAAATCTCCGACGAAGACTACTCATGGCTCTCTCATTCCAAGGGGGCAAACATCAACTACGTAGTTATCAACGGAACGCCCGCGACGGCCGATGGGCCCCCGGTCGTGTCGGACGTCGCAGCCAGCGATGTGGTTTTCCCGGCCGACGTGATCCTTACCGCCACTGCCACGGACACCGAGTCGAACATTGTGTCCGCGGAATATTTGCGTGATGGCAGTGCGAGCGGAGATATGAGTGCGGCAGATGGAGCGTTCGATGGAACGTCTGAGGACCTGACGGCCACGCTCACCGGCCTGATGGTGAAAACGCATGAGGTTTGCGTCACTGCGACCGACCAGGGCGGCAACACAAGCGACGGAACCGTGTGTGACACCTTCGATGTCACCGCGGCACAGCTCGAGGTCGGCTTCGTTGGCCAGTTGCTGGACATCGACGGTGCGCCGACCGAACTGACGGCTGAAGTGACGGGACCGTGCTCCAGTGGTGCCGACGTCGAGTTCTTTGCCGACTCAGGCAGCGGCTATGAGTCTCAAGGCACTGCCGAGGCCAACACTTCGGGCGTGGCTACCCTTAAGGACGTATTCCTCCCGGTCGGCATCCACGACATCACGGTCGAAGTCGGCGACCAGGATCTCGGTGGAGACTCGGCGCCGGAATGCACAGGTGACAGCGACACCGGCATCACGGTGGTCGCGGATACGCGGGCTTCTTCGACTGGCGGCGGCTGGTACAAGATCGACAGCCTGACGCCACCGCGGGTCAACTTCGGCTACACGGCCCAGACCAAGTACAACAAGAAGCTGGACGAGTACTCCACCAGCGGCAACCTGCTCTGGATGCACCAGGACAACTACCGCCTGAAGGGCGTGATCAACGCCGGGGGCAAGCTGCCGGATGAGGCATGTCCTGCAGGATTCTCGACCTGTGCCGCGTTCGCGGGCGAAGGGACGCTGTACCAGCACAACCCGGCCTACGATCCGGACTGCGAGGAGCCCTATGGCTGCGAGCCGGAGTGGATCAACGCCATTGCCAACAACCCGTTCATCTTCTTCGTGAACGACGGCGGCGTGGTTTTGGAATGCCTGAACAAGAAGAAATGCAAGGAGGTCGAGCAGGCCGACCAGTTCGGCATCGAGATTGCGCTCGAGTCGCTCGATGCGGAGTCGGACCCGGTCTACCTGAACGGCGGCAACCTCGTCGTGAGATAGCCTCGATCCGGCCGGCCTGTGAGGCCGACACGAGGGGGCGGCCACCCGGCCGCCCCTTCTCTTTGGCCCGGGACCACGGCTCGTGACGGATGGGGTATCAACCCCATGGTACTCGGCCAAGCTTCTCCCTACAGATTAGATACAGCCGACTAATGGCGTCGCCGGCTGCGCGATGCGCATGCTCCGTCAGATGTTATTTGCGGCTGCATTGGGGATGACGTTCGTCGTCCCGATTGCTTCCGGACAAGGAGAGAACAATGAAAGGGAAAACAGCAAAACTTGTTACCGCGTTGATCGCGGCCGGACTGGTGGTCGTGGTGCCCTTGGCGAATGCGAAGCCAATCAAGTACCTGGGGCAGGGGTGTGCCTTTACGATCCTGATCAACCCCGGCATGCCCTATACACAGTCGTTCAAGCCGACATTCAGTATCCTGAAGAAAGCGGAGCTTGCACTGTTCAACTACAGCACAGCTGGTGCCGAAGACAAGGTGTTCTATGTTGATCTGCACGACAACGTGCAGGGGTTGGTCGCCCGGAGTGATACGGCCACGCTGTCCGCCGACACGAGCTACGACGATGCGATATCGGGCGGCACCGTGACCTTCACATTCGGCGGGGGCGTGGCTGTGAGGCCGGGAGATATCTACTACCTGCACCTGTACACGATCAATAATGAGCAGCTGGATGCCTGGCTCTGCTATGGCCCCGATTTCTACCCAGACGGTTTCTTCTTTTACTCCCCGAGCGGAGATATGGAGTTCGCGGTCTTCGGAACCGGTCCTGGCAAGTGAGTCACCGTTCCACGCCGGACGCGGTACCGGTCGCAGCCCGATCCTCGCAAAAACTTCATGGTGGTCTAACCTTAATAAAGACGGCGCGCTACTTCAGCGCGAACGACTTGCTGTGCTCCGCGACAATGAGACAAGGACACATGGAGAACAAAAAACAAAGTTACTGGCGCTTTGCCGCCATGATCGGCACCTCGATGGTGCTGATGTTCGGGTTGATGTACCTGAACAGTTACGAGATCAGTCATGTCCGCTGGAGCGAAACTCGGTTCTACATGACCCTCATCATGGGTGCGGGCATGGCGGTTGTCATGCTGAGCTATATGACCGGCATGTACGACAATCGGAAAGTGAACCTGGCCATCGTCGCAGGCAGCCTAATCGTGTTTGCAGCGGCTCTATGGCTGGTGCGCTCGCAGGTCACGGTGCAGGACAGCTCCTACATGAGCGCAATGATTCCGCATCACTCTATCGCCATTGTGACCAGTGAGCGCGCGGAAATTCGAGATGTCCGCGTTCGAGAGCTTGCTGATGAAATCATTCGTGCGCAACGTCGCGAGATCAAGGAAATGACCTGGTTAATTGAGGACATCAAGCAGAACGGGGCGGCGACGTCCGAGTCCGAAGCCGCGGCCCGCCCTGTACCGGACTTCGAAGGCGCGTTGTAGAGGCTTGACGAGACAGTACTCAAGCCGGCTAACGGTCTGGCCTCACCAGGGCGTTCCTTAATCACCACCTTAAGGAGGACTTTATGAAGAAGATCACATCAATTTTTACATTGGCACTGTTGCTCGCTTTCGTGCCAGCGGTCCAGGCCGACGAGCACAAGGCGCCTGACGAAATGCCCATGGCCGAGCAGAGCCAGAAGATGCATGCCCAGATGCAAAAGATGCAGGCCCAGATGCAGGAGATCAAAGCGACCAAGGACCCGGACAAGCGTCGCGAGTTGATGCGTGAGCATCGTCAGAGCATGCACGAAGGCATGATGATGATGGGCAACATGGGCAACATGGGCAACATGGGCAACATGGGCAAGGGCCAGGGCATGATGTCGAGCGGTGGCGGTCCCAAGGGGGCAATGCATGACATGGCCTGCAAGGACGATGACAGCCAGTGTCAGCGGGTGCAGGCGATGGAGCAGCGACAGAGCGCCATGGAAGAGCGCATGCAGATGATGCAGCAGATGATGCAGCAGATGATGCAGCAGATGATGGAGCACCAGGCAATGCAGTCCGAAGACCAACGGTGATTGCACCATTGCCGCGCTGCGGCAAAGCGGTCCTAATGGCCCTATCAGGACTCTTCGGCACGGAGCGCCCGGTGCGCGGCGGTGCGGTGCAAGGCTCGGAGCTTTTCTCCCATGGTCTTGTTCTTGCGGAGGTACCCGTCTAGGTCCAGGTCCCGGAAATCGGATTGGGTCATGGCGAGGGTTGCCAGGGCGTCCCACATGGCGGTCTTGAGTTCGGTGCCGGCGAGAAGGGCTTCGAGTTCCACCACGCGGGAGAGGTCGGAGTACGTGAACAGGCTGTCGTTGAGCTTGAAGCGGCCCGCCTTTTCCCCGCTCCAGGCGGCGAAGTTCTTGAGCGGAGAATCAGAGGCTTTGATTCGGCGGAGCATTTCCTTGAGCGTTTTCCGCTCCGCTTCCAGCATCGGGATGATCTCGGCCAGGAATTCGCCCAGTTCGCCCTCGGGATTGCTGTTCCTGGCCCGTTTGGCCAGTTCCAGCACGGCAAGCGTGAGGGCGGCATGGTCGACGAGGTAGGTTTTGAGGTGGTTGGGCATGACGAGGCCTTCCCGGTCGGGATTGGCTTGGTGACGGCGACATGGTCCGAGTGATACGGCCTTGTGGGTATCGTGGACCACGATGCGGATAAGAAGAATATAGACGATACCTCGAAGTACGGCGGGCCGAGGGAAATGTGCTTATCGCCGCAAGGCACGGAGACATCCGGCGAGAAGACCGAGAAAGTCCGCCGTATGCGGTGCGATGAACGAACCGCGGTGCAAAACATTCATGGCGAACATGAAGTCCACCGCTAGGGTTTTTCCTCTGCCGGCATCAGCCTGACTCGCCCGCCCGAGCCTGGCCGAGCATCGTCCGAACGGACCGAACTCGATCCAATCGAACCATGCTCAGGGGGCGTATCAGAAAGAGAAGCGGCCACCCAGGACCGGGCCACTGAAGCTGAACTTTTCCATCAGCTCTTTCGGGCCACCGTCATATTCGAAATGACGATAGCTGAGCACCAGGTCGCCCCAACCAAAGGCATAGGATGCGCCCGCGATGACTTGCCACGTGAGATCAGAGTCGCCTGTGCCGATGTAGAGGTAGTAGGGCAGCGACCACTTGCCGTTGCCGATGTGCCTCTTGCCCTTGATGCCGATAATGGCATCCCAGGAATCCAGGTCACTCTCGATCGCGCCTTGTCGAGACAAAACTGTGCCACCGCCAGGCAGCTCGATGTCTGCGCTAAGGTTCCAGCTTGTTTTCGTGTCCACGCTGAAATACCGGGCACCGGCGAAGATGTCGGTCGATGAGGTCTCGTCACGATGGATATTGAATCCGCCCGCCAGTGTCACCGTGAAGCCATCGAGGTCAGTCTGTGTGTCGAGGTTCACGCTTGCATCGATTGGAATGACGTCTCCGCTTCCGGGCGACACCGATACCACTCTGTCGTCGTCCGACTCGAGTCCCAGGTAAACGACGTCGGCAAATACAAAGAAGCGGTCCTTGCGAGCTTCGCCCCGCAAAAGAAACGCACTGTTCAGCAAATCCAGCCAGTCCGTAGGCCCGACATCGACCCGAGGTGCGCCGTCGCTACCGCTGGCCGGCGTGTCGTAATTAAGGTCCCCACTGATCGTGGGTAACCATACATATGGGGTCAGTTGGAATTGCCATCCAGGCTCGTCCGCGTGTGCCGAAGCGCTCTGCAGTGCCAGGGGCAATAACACCAGGAACATGGAACGCATCATGGGCCCTCTGCCGTTAGTATCTGACAAGATAGTCCTTCGCCTCCATGCAGGCGCTGAACGCCTTCTTGAAATTGGCGACTTCCTCCGCGCTCGCGGTGATGGCTTGATCAGCCTCGGCCGCCGCCTGTTGCTGCGCCTGCTCGCCTGCAGCGCGAGCCCGGCGCCGGGACGCAACCAGTCCCACCGCCGCCCCCACAGCAGCGCTCTCGCCTGTATCAGCATGCGACAATTCGCCGACGACAGCGCCTGCCGCTGCGCCCTTGACGGCCCCGCTTGCCCCGGCGCCCTGCGTGGCGCCCTGGGCCTGCTTTGCCTTCTGCTCAGCTTCTTGGGCGGCGGCGGCCTGCTCTTTCTCGGCTGCAAAGGGATCAACGCCCGTGTTCGTCGCCGCCCAGTCATAGCAGGCAGCTTCGTCCTTGGACTGCTGCTCGGCGGCCTGGCCTGCTTTCGGAAACGCATAGATGTCGAGTGTCGCGGCCAGGGTCTTGCCAGCGTCCTCAGCTGTGGCCGTTGCCGCCAGGGCAAATAGCAGCGTCGCCGAAATAATCTTGAGTTTCATTGCACAACTGTCCTGTTCTGTAGCCACGAGGGTCGGGATTGTTTGAAGCCCGACATCCGCATTGGGCTGTCGGCGCTATTTACCTGCGAATACGGCTTGCCACTCCTCCGGCGTCATCTGGTCACGGATATTGAACCGATGATCGAGCACGCGGGATTGAGCGGCCACCCATGCGGAGTTGAGCGCGTCGAGCTCCTCCTGCATGCCGGCCGCATCCGCACTGTGATCCGTGTAATTGGATTTCAATGAATTGCCGGTTTTCGCCAGGGCCTTGTTGAAGACTTTCAATTCGTCATGCAGTGACGCGACCTCCTTCGTGATCGCGTCAATCCTCTCTGGGTCGACTACCACCTGCTCGGCGCGATGGCTGAAGTCTTTGAGCATGTCCTCGGTAAGCAGGGCACCGGACGCGGCGGCACCGCCAAGAAAGAAAGCGACGAGTAATGCGGCAAGCATCTCAATTCCCCCCGGCAGAAATGGCCGACGCCTGCGGGCCAAGCGCGTCGATGTCAAACTTCGACAGCTTTCTCCACTCGACCTCTGTCGTCACGGCCTTCATCTCGGCAATCAGACCGACAAACTCCGCCTGGAAGCCGCGGCGGTCGCTGTCGTAGCCACGGACGAGCTTTTCGAAATCTTCGCGGGTGGCGGAGTAATCTGAGCTCAGCGTCTTCATCGACTCCGCATAAGTCCGGACCGACTCCGAATGACGGGCCATCAACGCGTCTCTTTCGTCCGCCAGACCGGCAAAAATGGCCGCCCTGGCCGGATCCGCTATCTCGACGCTGATCATTTTCCGAAAATCGGCGTGCGCCGCGGAGGTGCGCTCCTGTAACTCATAGGGATTCGAGACTTTCGACCTGCTCGCGCAGCCAGGCGCTGTGAACAACACGAGGCCGGCCACGGCAATTATGGGAATCTTCATGTAATACATCAGGTTACCCGAGTTCCTGGGGCGTTTAGTGCCTCCAGTCTCCGCCGGGCGCTGCTGCCGCGCTATCCGTTCTGCGCAACAGCGCGTCATTCCTTGCCGGGATGTTCTTTTAGCGGCTGTCTAATTCCTATACGCTCGCTTTTCGACCCGGTCCGGGTCCCAGGAAGAGCATGCAAGCGCAACGTGCAGATCGTGGCGGCGAGGAAAGGCCCGTACCCGGTCTATTCCATGACCTGGACGAGCTGAATCACGCCATCAGCGGCTCCGAACTCGAGCTGATCCAGCTCGAGCCGGGCGACCTTGCGGTTCGGGCCTCGAGTGTTGATATCGACGGGCTGTCGGTGGACCGCGGCAGCATCAATCGGAACTTGCGGGTCCGGGGAGGACTGGATACCGAGAGATATTCCCTTGGTATTTTCCATCCGGGTGCCCGCGCCCGCCTCAATGGCATCGCTGTCGATCCATCCGCGGTGTTGTTCATGACACCCGGCCTGGAGTTGGATGGCCACCTTTGTGAGTCTTATGGCTGGACGTCCCTGGTGATTCCCGCGACATGGATCGAAACCATTTCGCTGGCCGCGCGGGATCCCGGCTTCCTCAGTCTGCGCGCTGGTTGCCGGGGCCTGCGCCCCGATGCGCGCAAGTTGTACGATCTTTTCCTCGCGACGGAAGTATTGGTCGCATCCCGTTGCCGGGCTGCGTCATGCCAGGAGGGCGAAACGGAACTGTGCCTCAATGTTCGCGATGCGCTCGGGGCCGTGCTTAGCGAGTTCGACACGTCCGACCGTAGGGTGGTGTCGGGCACTGTGTCGCAATATCGCCTGGCACGTCGTGCGGAGCGCTGCATTCGCGAGCGAGGTTCAGAGAATGTCTCCGTCGATGAGCTCTGCGCGGAGTTGCAGGTCAGCCGTCGCTACCTCGAATACGCGTTCCGCAACGCCTTCGGTACCAGCCCCTCCCGCTATTCCCGCTTGCTGAGATTGCATCACGTCCGCCGCCGATTGAGGCGCCTGGGCGCGGCGACGACCGTGACGACCGAAGCCCTGGACCATGGCTTCACGCACCTGGGATGGTTTTCCATGCAGTACCGAGCATTGTTCGGGGAATCACCCCGCTCGACGCTCAATCGCCAGGCAAGTCCCGGAATATCATAGAGTTCCGGTCGATCCCCTGCCTGCGGTGCGCAATATTGATAGCCGCCCACCGGCCGCTTGCGGCAACATCGGCCCGTTAGGTGAGTCCGTAATGGCGGGGGGGCAAGAAGATGATGGTCTTTGCAAAGCGACTGTTGGGCGCTGTGGTCGTGGGCGTGCTGGCTCATTCGGGCGCCAGCCTGGCGGCAGAAAGCGTAACCGTGGACAACTTCGTTCGTGCCGAGACCGACATGACGATGCGGCGTTACGAGGCCCAGGGCGGTTTCGGCAAGCTTCTCCACATCCGGCAGCCAACGCCCCTGGATCGGCAAGACGTCATCCGGATGAACCGGGATACGCTCTATTCGATGGGGATATTCGACCTGACCGAGCCGGTCACGATCACCATTCCGGAGACCGATCGCTGGCTGTCGATGATGCTGGTCAACCAAGACCACTCGATTCCCCCCGCCATCTACGAGGCCGGCCCGCACACGATCACCCAGGAACTGGTCGGCACCCGGTATGTCGTGGTGATTTTCCGGACGCTCGTTGATGCGAACGACCCGGCCGACATCAAGCGGGCGAATGCAGTCCAGGACCAGTTCAAGGTGGAGCAGGCGAGCCCCGGTTCGTTGGAGGTCCCGGAGTGGGATGAGATGTCGCTGACCAAGGTCCGGGACGCTATCAATGTGCTGGGATCAACGCTGACGGACACCTCGGATATGCTCGGCGTCAAGAGCGAACTGCCGCCGATTCACCACCTCATTGGGACGGCGATGGGCTGGGGTGGCAATCCCAAGCACGATGCGAGCTACATCAACGGGTTCCCGGACCAGAACGATGGCAAGGTCAACTACGCGGTGACAATGAGGGACGTCCCGGTCGATGGCTTTTGGTCGATTACGGTGTACAACAAGAAGGGCTTCATGGAGCCGAACCCGCTGGGGATTAATTCCATCAACAACCTGACGGCCACACCGGACCCTGAAGGCGGAGTCACTATCCACTTCGGCGGTTGCGAAGACGGACGCGTGAACTGCATCCCGATCACCGAGGGCTGGAACTACATCGTGCGGCTGTATCAGCCCCGCCAGGCTTTCTTCGACAAGACATGGACGTTTCCCGATCCTCAGCCGGTGGACTAGGGCGCACTTCGCAGTCAACCGGTCCGGTCAGACAGGGAGAAAAGTATGATGGGCAAAATATCCGCCGGGCACATGCAGGGGCTGCGCCTTTCTTGTTGCGCATTACTGCCGGCGTTCCTGCTCGCCGGGCCAGCAATGGCCGACGCTCGATCCTCAGGGGTGGACAAAGCCAGCCTGAGCCTGAGCGTCTTCCTGACGCACCGCGATTCGAACACGAGGCTGGACGCATCGGCCGGCGACCCGGGCACAGATGTCGACCTTGAGAATGATCTCGGACTGAATCGCTCGGACGCAGTGTTTCGCGTCGATGCCTTCTACAAGTTCAATGAAGCGCATCGGATCGACGTGAGCTGGTTCGATCTTTCCAGGTCCTCGTCGAAGCAGATCGAGCGCGACATTGAATGGAACGGCACGTTGTACCCGATCGATACTGCGGTCGACAGCCAGTTCGATCTCGATATCTACAAGGTGGCTTACACATGGTCCTTCTGGCGCAAGGATCGCAACTTTCTTGGCGCGACCGGGGGGCTGTACATCGCAGACACCGGCACATCACTCAGCGCCGACAGCATCGGGGCACGGGAAGTGAGCAGCGCGACGGCACCGCTACCCGTGATCGGCTTGCGCGGGCAGTACTTCTTCACGCAAAACTGGTCGGTCCGCGCCAGTGGTGAATTCTTCTTTTATGAGTCTGGCGATTGGGACGGCGACCTGGTGGATTTGTACCTCGGTGTGGACTACGAGTTGTCAGACAGGTTTGCCGTCGGCGTGGGATTCAATTCCGTGACCTTCGACCTCGGCGTCAGCAAGGAAAACTTCACCGGCCAACTGGACTGGGGATATAGCGGCGGCCTCGTGTTCTTGCGGGGAAGACTCTAGCCAGAAACCGGGCTGCTTTACGGAGCGCATAAGATGCAGTTTGGTGGCCCAATCGACATGCTGCCCTTGCCGGGCATTTTTGCAGCGACTTTTGTCCTCGTCATGCTGTCGGTGGAATGTGGCTGGCGTCTGGGTCGAGCGCGGTGGCGCCAGTCGGAGCCCGAGATGGATGCTCCGGTCGGGACGATGGTCGCGGCCTCTCTCGGCCTGCTCGCCTTCATACTCGCGTTCACGTTCGGCATGGCGGCTGCGCGCTTCGACACCAGAAGAGAATTGGTGCTCGAGGAAGCCAACGCCCTTGGGACGGCCTATTTGCGTGCGAGCCTGCTGGAGACGCGAGGTGGGGAGATACAGGACCTGCTGCGTACCTACCTTGACGTGCGACTGGACGCAGTGCGGACCGGCGCGGTCGCGGAGGGCATCAGGCAATCGGAGGTTCTTCACGGCCAGCTCTGGGCGGAGGCTATCGTCGTAGCCCGCCTCAATCCAGAGTCGACCACGGTGAGCTTGTTCATTCAGTCGCTCAACGAGGTCATTGACCTTCACACAAAACGCATCGCGTCCGGCATCAGGATGCGCATTCCCGGGACGATCTGGATCGGCCTGTTCACGGTCGCCAGTTTTTCCCTCGGCGCGGTGGGCTACCAGGTTGGCCTTTCCGGGTCGAGGAGGTCCCTGGCAATCATGGCCGTGGCGGTCACGTTCTCCACTGTGATCTGGCTGATCGCGGACCTCGACCGGCCCCAGGAAGGCTCGCTGACGGTGAGCCAGCAGGCGCTCGTCGAGGCCAGGCAAGGCATGAATCCCACGCTCAACAGCGGAACCGCAGCGGATCAAGTGAGATAGCCGGGTTCAGCGACCCAGTGGCCCGTCGCGAATCTGACGCGATTGAAACGCGGTCACGCTGAGCGCACGAGTTGATGTTGCGAGCTGCCCTGACTCGTCCGAACCGGGTTCCGAACCACCGTCCGAACGGGCCGAACCAAGTTTGCTCGAGACCAGATCAAGCCCATCGGCCCTATACCCTCTCCAAGCGCTGGACCGATCTGACCACGCTGGTCTGGTCGGTGCGAAGGTGTCGGTAAAGACCTCGCCGACCGAGGTGTAGCATTCTGGTCCTGTGGCTAGATCGCCGGCGTCGCTGTACATATCATGCCGACCTTGCCGCCAATACCGTGTCGTCGACATCGGCGTCGAGATCGAACCCGGCAACCTGCACGTCCTTAAATTCGACCTTAATTCAAGTGAGCCAGCCATGCCCCGAATCATCAATATCCTGGATCATCCCGGCGGACTCGAGCCGGGCGTGGACTACATCCATCGGCAGTGGGGCAGCCAGGACAATCACGATTTCTACCTTGACTGCGCCCGGCATTCTTCGTCCGGGCCGGAAGGTCTGCCCCGCTTTTACGTTCTCATGGAAGAAAAGGACATCATCGGCTGTTGCGCCCTCCTGGTGAGTGACTTCCTCAGCCGGCAGGACCTTTGGCCGTGGCTGGGCTGCTTGTATGTCGAGCCGGCGTGGCGCGGGCGACGGCTGAGCGGGGCGCTGATGGCGCATGCGAGTGCCGAGGCGAGCCGAGCTGGCTACCGCGAGCTGTTCCTGAGCACCACTCATGACGGGTTGTACGAGAAATTCGGCTGGACCCGGATGGAGGACGGTTACAACAGCGACGGGGATCGCTTCCGGATTTACCGGATCGCCACCTGTGTCGGGTCGTAGCAACCTGCATCGAGGACAGCGCGTTTACACGCGGTATCCGCTCCCCTTAATCTCGCTGCAGTCATGCCGAACATCGGGTCAAGACACTACGATGAAGAAGTCATATTTCGTTTCATTGATCTTGTTGAGCGCTGTTGGTTTTTGCTGCCTCGCGCGGGCTGAGTCGATTGAGTCAAGGTCGCTCGTCTACGAGCTGGAGGAAAGGCTCGACATTCCTTATTACCCGGAAGGCCACGAGCACGACTCTGAGTTGACCCGGCTGAACCTGGTGATTCCCAAGGGCGCCGAGAACCCGCCGGTGCTTATGTGGATCGGCGGCGGTGCCTGGGCTTACGTGGATCGCCATAAAGAAATGGCGCTCAGTCGAAAGATCGCGCAGAGAGGGGTGCTCGTGATTTCGGTCGGGCACCGTCTTAGCCCAGCGCTGCTGACCGACAACAAGAGAGAGGAGGGCATCCAGCACCCTGAACACATCAAGGATCTTGCCAGGGCTTTCAAATGGGTTTTCGACCAGGCGGGCGCCTATGGCTACTCGAACAAGAATATTTTCGTTGGTGGTTTTTCGAGCGGTGCTTACTTGTCCGCCTTGCTGGCTGCCGACAAGCGCTACTTGGCCGAGCACGATTTAAGTCCGGCAAATATCAGGGCGATCATTCCTGTTGGTGGCGGCTACGACATCCCGGAATACAGAAGGCTGCTTGTCCAGGCGGATCCATCGTACGACGCAAACCACATCATCCCCGTGTTCGGAGAAACCAACGAACAACATGTTGAAGCATCCCCGATTACATATATCGAGGATTTCTCTACGCCCATGTTGATGTTCTCCGAGCGGGATACCTATGGCTACGGGGCGGGCTTTGAGCAACGCCTGCGAGAGCAAGGGTTTCAAGAATTCACTGTCGTGAACGCTTACGACGAGACGCATGCCAGCTTGTGGACCAAGATGAGCAAAGAAGAGGATTACTGGTATCGGGATTTGCTCGTGGACTACATATTCCGGATGAGGGACTGACCCGCGCCCAATCGCAATCTCTGAGTTGTTTCAGAAGTTACGTCATCGTTCGGTCAGGATCGTCCCCGCCGACGACCGCAGCACTGCCCAACAGGGGCGTATGCGAGACACCAAGGGATTCCAATCCCTTCGCCTCCCGCCATAACTCCCCTAAGCCCTGGAAAAGCTTGGTGGACCCGCCAGGAGGTGCGGATTCTGGCGTGGGAACAACATCGGAAATCCGTGGCCGCTTCGCATAGAATGGGGCGCTGCGAAGGGGAGCGATAAGGTCATTAGTATTGATGCCTAGTTTACGGATGCCTGCGGGCCTTTCGGCGATCTCCCTCGGTCTCATCTACATCGCCGCCTTCGTCTATTTCGGCGCCTTCTTCTCGTATCCGGCCAGTGGAAGCCCGGCAGACAAAATGCGGTTCCTGGCAGATCACCAGTTGGCCATATCGGTGGTCTATCTTTCCATTTATGTCCTGTTTGGCGTGCTGTTGGCGATCCTCGTCGTCGGCTTGCACGAGCTGCTGAAAGCCGTCACCCCACGTATCGCTCCGGTCGCGTCGGTCTTCGGTGTGGTCTGGGTCGGCCTGGTCATCGCGAGCGGGATGATCTACACCATCGGCCTGGACCAGTCGGTCAACCTGCTGGCAGAGAGTCCAGACAAGGCGTTCGACCTGTGGCGAGCGGTTTCCGTCATCGGCAACAGCCTTGGGGGCGGGAATGAGATCGTCGGCGGCCTATGGGTTCTGCTCGTGAGTCTTGGGGCGCTGCAAGCGGCAGTTCTGTCACGCGGGCTCAACTACCTTGGATGCCTGGTCGGGGTCGCGGGGATAGCTACGGTATATCCGGCGGAGATGCTTGCCCAGATCTTTGGCCTGTCACAGATCGTCTGGTTTGTCTGGCTCGGTGTGATGCTCCTGCGCTCGGACGACACTGCAGCCTGACTACCGTCACAGACTCCCCAGCCTTCCATCGGCGCTCGGCCTGCATGACGCGGGCGTGATCAGCAAGCGTCGCATGGGCGAGTTCGAGGCGCTATGCCATCTCGATGTGCACGAGATGCCGCCGCGGAAGATCAAGAGCCTGCGAGAGGTTGTTGAACCTGGTCGAGCGGAAGGGGTTGGAGGCGGTGATCTGACCTCGCTCCAATCCCGGCAAAGGGCTAATCCAAACTCTACTTATGAAGTGTCTCCGCTGAAGGGGGGAGCTTACGCATCACCCCTCGTTCTGCTGCTCGCCAAGAGCAAGCGCAGGGCAAACACGTGGGTCAAAATTGAATGCAAATCCTTAGCCGAAACGGGCCAGTTCTGGGTGCAAGTCAACAATCACGCCCTTAGTTCATGGAAAAGGTGCTTGGCGCTTCCTATACTCTTTTTCAAACGCTTGGGATCGCAAAATTGGGCCAGTCTGCACTGGTCCTTTTTGCTTTCTCTAGCAGACATGCCCGGTACACAAGGAGAGATCAATTGGAAGTCTACGGCTACGGCGTACTCGCACATGGCGCACCCTTCATTCCCGTCCGTTTCACCCGCGAGGACGTGCGTCCCGGCGAGGTGGCGATCGACATCACGCATTGCGGGGTCTGCCATTCGGACCTGCACCAGGTCGATAACGACTGGGAGAACACGAACTATCCTTGCGTGCCCGGCCACGAAATCGTCGGCATCGTGACAGAGGTCGGCGACGGCGCGACCAAATTCAAGAAAGGTGACCGCGTGGGCGTGGGCTGCATGGTCAACTCCTGCCAGGAGTGCGAGCCTTGTCGCAACGGTGACGAGCAGTACTGCGACGGGCCAAAAAGCGCGACGCTGACATACAACGGCACCAAGAAGCCCGACGGCACAAACAGCTACGGCGGTTACACCGACGCCATTATCGTGCGCGAGGAATTCGTGCTGCGGATTCCCGACGGTCTGTCGTCCGAGGCCGCGGCGCCGATCCTCTGCGCCGGCATCACGACCTACCAGCCGATGAAGCATCTCGGACTGAAATCGGGCCAGACTCTCGGCGTCGCCGGGATCGGCGGCCTGGGCCACATGGCTATCCAGATCGGCAAGGCCTTGGGCGCCAAGGTCGTGGCCCTGACCACGAGCCCCAAGAAATGCGACGAGATCAAGAAGCTCGGCGCCGACGAGGTGCTGTTGACGACGGACGAGGACGCGATGTCCGATGCAGCCATGTCGCTCGACCTGATGATCAACACAATCCCCGTTCCGCACGATATCAACGCCTATGTAAACCTGATGAAGCCGAACTCGACGCTGGTAGTCGTCGGCAACATGATGGGCTTCGAGGACGTGCAGTCGGCCCCCCTCGTGTTTCACCGCATCGGCATCCAAGGTTCGCTGATTGGCGGCATCGCCGATACCCAGGAAGTGCTCGACCTCTGCGCCGAGCACGGCATCGCGCCCGAAGTGGAAATCGTGTCGACCGGGGATCTCGACAAGATCTACGATGAGCTACGCAACGGCAATCCGCGCTATCGCCACGTGCTCAACATGAAGGCGTTCGAGGACAATGTGGAGGCGCGATCGCTGGCAGCCGAGATTCCGCCCCCGACTCGCGGCGACGTCGTTGGTCGCTAGTGGGGTAGCCGGATTCGCCCCGATCGGTCAGTCGGGTGGTATGAGCTGCAGCTGTCAGATCCCCCTGAGCCCATGACAACATGGTGGGCCCGCCAGGCATCCCCGGCGCGTCGATGAGGCACCGTCGCATATACTTGGCCCATCTCCAATAAAGAGGCGCGCCCATGTTGCTCCGCAGGATCACTAAGCATGTGAAAGCGCAGAACTGGTTCGCGGTCGGCCTCGACTTCGTGATCGTCGTCCTCGGCGTGTTCGTTGGCCTGCAGGTCCAGGATTGGAATGATTCCCGCAAGGAGCGAGTCGAAGAGAGCTTGTTAATGGTTCGGCTGTTCGAGGAGACTCGATCGCTGATCGACGCTCACGACAGGGAACTGGTCTCGCTTCGGTCGCGGGCAGAGGTGCTGATCGGCGCGAATCCAGTCTTGTTCTCGCAAGCACCAAGCAGAGCGCTTACAGAACTGGAATGCGGCCGCGTCTCTGCATCACACGTGTACCGGCGACCCGCCGACGAACTTCCGGTCCTTGACGAGATGCTCGAGACCGGTCGCTTCGATCTGCTGCAGGATGCGGGCGTAAAGGACAGCCTGCGAGCGTACTTGCTGCTTCGGGAACGCGGCCGTGCCTACTATGAAGAGGCGGTAAATGAACTTTTCCGACTGCACAGCAGGTTTCCTTCGCTAATAATCGTTCGTCGCTTGCCGGTGACCTCGGACAGCGATGTTAGTTGGGGAGGCCTGAGCGGCGATGGATATCGATGGGTACCTCAGTGTGATGTCGACGGAATGAGGGCGAACGCGGACTTCCTGAACGAGTATGTCGATAATCTGAGTCGCATCAACACGCTGACCGGTTTTGTGGCGGAACGGCGGGACCATCTCCTCGAACTCAAAGATACCCTGGCTAATTTGACCGCGAGGCAAGGCCGCGCGAACTGAGTGGGATCAGCTCTTCGACGGGAGGACCCGGAGTTTGAGTACCTCGCCAGCTGATCCAGTCCGCTACACTTCAGCTCCCGCCACGTTGACAAAGCATTGCGCCGTTGCATGCCGAAGAAAAAGAACAAGCATCAGCCAGTGGAAGTTCGCCTGCGGATTGATGGTCTCGAGCTCGTTGCCGAGCCGGGCAAGCGAAGTGCCGATTTCGACCGCCTGCTGGAGCGCAATAAAGCTAATTCGTTTGTCTTCATTCCGTTGGAGAAGTTAAGAGGCAAGAAAAGGCACAAGCGCTCCAGGCCGGACCCCCTCTCGCGCAAGAAGAAGCTCCCTGAAGGCAATTGGCTCGACGGTGAATTTCGCAATTCGGCAGATGGCGAGATTGTCCCCGGCGTCCTGGGATTCGATATCCGGCGCCGCGATGCTCGCGAGATCGCGGCAACGGTCGGAGTCAAAGAATTTGTGTGGGGCACGCACGGGGCGCCGGCAGAAGGACACTTCACCAGGCTCTTTGAAGACGATGATGCCTATTCATGGGATTCCGTACGTCGACGCGCGATCGATGGCCTGAAGGACGCCTATGTCACGGCCACCAATATCCGGCAGCTCCCGCGAGCGGTTGAAGAATCGCAGACCACGATGTGGCGGTTCAGGCAACTGGTCTTCCTGGTCCTTGGCCTTGCATTGGCTGCCGGCTTTCTGCAGATGCTGCTGCTCGAATCCAGAAGCGGGTTCACAGCCATTGTCAGGATCGCGATCTATCCGCCAGTGATACCCGCAGTACTCGTGGGTGTGTACCTGCGCGCGCTGATGAAGAAGGCTGAAGAGCAGGATCGCGATTTCACGGCTGCCGAGGCCAAGCGCAACTGGGCGCTGGTGGCACCGCACCTGCTCACGCTGTGGGGGCTTTGTTACGTGGCGGTGCTCGTACTGACCTGGCTTCAAGTCGTGCCCAGTGCCGACCTGCCTTTTCTCGGCCGAACCAGCGGTGTATCAACCTCATTTATTGTCTGTGTCTGGATGTTGCTGCCGATCGCGCACTCTCGCGATGTCAAGCCGCTCTTTGCCTCTGCCGTTGAGTCCGGTATCGCGGCACTGGTGTCGATATTCACGATCAAAGTATCACTCTATGTCACGAACCTGGTGACCGACGTCATCTGGAGAATAGCCGCAGGGCTCTTGCCATTCGACATCCCCGAAGCCTTGCAAAGAGTGATCAGCAGCATCGTCCATTTCGGTGCCGAAGTGTTTTTTGTGGCCGTGCTGTTGGGGTACGCCTGGTCACGGACACGCGAGCAGTTCATGCGGCTGTGATCAGCGCTGGGTCGGCGAAACGGCGCGCTGCCAGGGCGGGCCGTCGGTGTATGTGCGGAAGCTGACGACCTTGCCATCCACGAACTGCCACACGTGGGCAAACGGCGCCTCGACGCTGCGACCGGTGGCCTTGTAGGTGCCGCTGTAGTAACCGAGCGCGACCACGCGGTCGCCTTCGGCGACGTAAGTATTGGTGACCACCGAGTGGTTGTCCCATTCCGCGCCGATGCGCGCGATGAGGCCCTCCAGGAGGTCATCAGGGCCGACGTACGTACCGGCGTAGGGGTAGCCCTCGGCGGCGACCCACACGACGCCCGGATCGAGGATGTCCAGGAAGGCCGCGACGTCGCCGCGCGCGAAGTTGGCGTAGGCGGTTTCGACGATCGCGCGGTTGTCGTGCTCCTGCGCGAGGACAGGTGTGCAAAGCACGACGGCGAAGAGAGCAAGCAGGAAGCGGTTTATGCCTGTAAAGCGTCGTGTGCGAAAGCGGCGCGTGCGCAGAAAAACTTGGGCGAGGGTGGCGGGTTTTGCAGGCATAGTGTTCTCCTTCAGGCATGAAATTGGGTGGGAGCGCCAGCGACTCGGTCGTCACGAGTGTAAACCGTATAAACCACCTTTTCGCTGGCTGGTGCCCGCTCCTCACCGACGCCGGCACATGCGTGCAGCGTTCTCTTCCACGCTGATCGCCGCCCAGCCCCGCCTATGCCCCACACCAGGGGATTCCAATCCCTTTGCCTCCCGGCATAAGCCCCCGAGCCCACGACAGCGTGGTGGGCCCGCCAGGAGGTACCGGCACCTCTCCGAGGCACCGGTCTGTCGCCTGCGGCTCGAGGGCGAACCTGAATCCGTCATCCCAGGCTTTCATCGATGGGCAGCTGCTGTGGTATACGGGAGTCCAGAAGCAGGGAGTTGTGCCAGGGGTAATGTCCGGCGCTTTCGCCGCATCACGATCCTGGCGCTGTTACTCAGAATTGGATTCAGGTGGCAGAAAGTTGCAGATTCAATACGAACACGGCCGCGCCATAACCAGTGACAGCTTCATCGAGCTGCTTGAACGTTCCACCCTTGCGGAGAGACGCCCCATCGACAGCGCTGCATGCATTGATGCGATGCTCGAGCACGGAAATCTTCTGTGCACAGCATGGGACGGCGAGAGACTGGTTGGTGTCGCCAGGTCAGTGACAGACTTCGAGTATTGCTGTTACCTGTCCGATCTTGCGGTTGATCGTGCCTACCAGCACCAAGGCATCGGCAAGGAGCTGATTCGCCTCACCCAGTCACGGCTTGGCGAGAGAGCAACGGTGATTATTCTGGCCGCGCCAAAGGCCTCCGAATACTACCCAAACATTGGATTCGAACGTCACGATTCCGCCTGGACAATTCCGGCGAAGAAAGCTCTCGAATAACGGCGGCGTGTGAGAATCAGTACGCGTAACTGAATCGAGGACGAATTCAATGGACCTGCTCCTGTCATGGCTTATCCTCTCGTTCGCGGTGTGGGTCACCGCAGCCGTCCTGCCAGGCTTTCACGTCAAGAGCTTCGGCAGTGCGCTCCTCGTCGCTGCCATTTTCGGCATCTTGAATTTTCTGCTCGGCTGGCTGCTGTTCGCCGTGTTCACCGTGGCGACCCTTGGGATCGCCTGGCTCCTGGCGTTCCTCACGCGGTGGATCATCGACGCCATCCTGCTGGTCTTTACGGACCGCCTGACCAACCATCTCAGCATCGACAGCTTTGCCTGGGCGCTCGGCGGCGCGCTGATGATGTCGCTGATCGGCACGGCCGGGCAGATGCTGCTCCGCGCCGCCATGTAACCAGGACCTGTGAATCAGTGGAGCGGATTCAAGGGGATCTGACACGAACCTGGAACCGTTTCTTCGGTGGCGCGCTGCGGGGAAAGACGCCTGCCAACTGCTGTGGTACATGGGAGGGCGCGTCCTGGAAAAGCAGGGAGTAACGCCCATGCCAAGCGTACTGCCCGGCGCTTTCGCAGCATTACGATTCTGGCGCTAATTCTTAGACATTGAATTAATCAGAATTGGAGGACCCGATGGCCGTTGTCCGTCTCGACCCAGACAATTTGCTGGTGGCATCTGAGGCTCTCGCTCGCGCCTTCCAGGACGATCCTCTGCAACGGTATGTATTCCCGGATCCCGTAGAGCGCGCGAATCTCTCGCCGGCGCATTTCGAGTTGGTTCTGAAGTACGGCTTATCGTTCGGAGAGGTCTTTACGACGGAAAACTGTCCGGCCGGAGCGGCGGTGTGCTTGCCTCCAGGCTCAACTGATGTGACGGAGGAGAGAGCGGCAGCGGCAGGGCTTGACCAGCTCCCGGTCTTGATAGGTGAATCAGCCGCAAACCGGTTCGGTTCGGTGCTCGGCTACCTTGAGCCATTTCACAACATCGACGTCCCGGAACCGCACTGGTATGTCATGGTCGTGGGCGTTGAGCCAGCCGCGCGAGGGCGTGGGCTTGGGCGGCAGTTGCTGCACCCCATGCTCAGCCGGGCACGCGATGAAGGTCACCCTTGCTACCTTGAGACTGCCCAGCCAGACAATGTGCCGTTTTATGAGCACCTGGGCTTCCGGGTAGTGCGGCATGTCGTTGAGCCGGAGAGCGGAATTCCGCTCTGGACGTTTCGCTGGGATGCTGCCTAGCGGTTCGCCGGGGCTCACGCGATAGTAGCTATGCTTTGGGTGGGCGCTCTGGCTATGCCCACACCAAGGGATGCCAATCCCTTCGCCTCCCGCCATAGCGCCACTAACCCCATGATTTTGATGGTGGGTCCACCAGGACTCGAACCTGGAACCAAGGGATTACGAGCGTCAGGCACAAGTGCATGATTTAGTTACACAAATCGAAGAACGGTAAGGGTTTTTTCACCGCCTTCATCAGCCGGATATCCCCGTCCGAACCGGCTTCCGAACCACCGTCCGAACCTGCTGCCAGAAGCCAAGGGCCGGCGGATCCCTTGGTGTATCCCGGTGAACGGCTTAGCGGTTTCTCCCGGCCAGCCCGCCCGAACCCGGGCCGAGATCGGTCCGAGAGTGCCCGAACATTGTCTGAACGGGCCGAAATGTGACCGGCGTCCTACCCCGTTCATACGTGTTTGCACGATTGTCTCTCCCAGCTTTTGTGGGCTATTTAGCCCAAATATCGCGCCCCACGGATGAGGGCGTAGGAGAGCACGATGTCCAACAGTGGTCGGGTGATTGGGATTTCACTGGTTCTGTTTGGGCTCAGTGCCTGTGGCGGTGGCAGTTCCGGGGGAGGGGACTCAGGAACGCAGCCGCCTCCAACGACGCCAACCTATTCGGTCACCACGTCCGTCACGGGCAGCGGCAGCGGCTCGATCAGTCCGACCTCGCGGAGTGTCAGCCAGGGCGGTACGACCAGCTTCACGATTTCCCCCGCTTCTGGAAGCAGGATCGCAAGCGTCAGTGGTTGCGGAGGCTCACTCAGCGGGACGACCTACACCACGGGTGCGATCAATGGTAACTGCACCGTAACTGCCAACTTCAGTCTGAGTGCCTATACGGTTACTGCTAGTGCCGGGACCGGCGGCTCGATCAGCCCGGGCTCAGTGAGCGTCAGTCACGGCGCCACGACCTCGTTCAGTGTGACGCCAAGCAGTGGATATCAAATCAGTGCTGTCAGCGGATGTGGCGGATCGCTCAGCGGCAGTACCTATACGACCGGCCCCATTACGTCTGCGTGCTCTGTAACCGCCAGTTTCCAGGTAACCAGCGTTACGCCGCCCCCATCGCCAACCACCTTCACCATCTCAACAGCGACCATGGGGGATGGGAGCGGCACTGTAAGCCCAAGCTTGGCTAGGGTGCAGCAAGGGCAGACAGCAACTTTCACGGTAGCCCCCAGTGCTGGGTCACAGATCGGCTCTGTGTCGGGATGTGGCGGATCCTTATCCGGGAATACCTACACGACCGGACCAATTAATGCAGCTTGTACGGTCACGGCTTCTTTCGGTCTCGTTCCTCTGCCGCCCGAGACCTTTACCGTATCGACATCTGTTTCCGGTAACGGAACTGGCTCAATCACCCCCGGGTCCGCAACCGTGGCATCTGGTGAAACGGCGAGTTTCGAGATAAGCGCAGACACGGGGAGCACGCTTACCAATGTTTCGGGCTGTGGCGGCAGCCTGGTGGGCACGACATACACGACGGGCCCCATCACTGCTGCCTGTACGGTGTCTGCGAGCTTCAGTTTGAATACGTATGAGGTGACGGCAACGGCCGGCGCCGGCGGCGGTATAAGCCCAAGCCTGCTAACAGTTCAGCACGGTTCGACGACCAGCTTCACTTTGACGCCGGATACCGGGTATAGCATCGCCTCAGTCCTTGGCTGCGGCGGTAGCTTGGAAGGCCAGGTCTACACGACCGGTCCGATCACGGGCGTATGCAGCGTAACGGCCGAGTTCGCCATAAACACATACGAGGTGGCTGCGACCGCCGGGCCAGGCGGATCTGTAACACCGGAGTCCAGAACCGTAGCGCATGGGTCGACAGCCCGCTTTGCTTTGATGCCGGACGAGGGATACGAAGTCGAGCAGGCCAGCGGCTGCGAGGGAGAAATTGACGGTACCGACTATGTGACCGGTCCCGTAACCGCAGATTGCGAAGTCAACGTTAGCTTCATTGCCCGACAGTTCAGTATCGTTCTCTCGAGCAGTTCTGGCGGGAGCACGAGCGGGGCCGGCGTCTACACGTTTGGAGAGGAGGCTACGCTCACCGCGACAGTTGGCGCAGGGTATGACTTCTCTGGCTGGTTCGAGGCGGGAATCCTCGTGTCCTCGGAGCCGGTGTATCGCTTCGTCGTTGACTCAGACCGGAATATTGCTGCCGCTTTCAATCCGTTCCCGGATGTCATCGTTGGTCGGGTGGCCGGCTTTGATCCGACGCGCACGACCCTCGTTACCCTCAGTTCGGTTGATACACCTGACACCCTTGAGTCCGTTCCCTTAGGGCCGGACGGTGCCTTCATATTCTCGGGATTGCGTGAAGACCAGCGGTACCAGGTTTCCGTCTCCCAGCGGGGCAATCGTTTCGTGCCAGTTGTGGGCCCAGAGGTGCTCGCCGACTCGGTCACCGCGGTCCCACCCATGTCTTTCGAGACGACTTCGGGCCAGGATCGAGTCGCTCTACCGGGGAGTGAACTCGAGTTCCACGGGCTCCCGGTGGCTGGCCTTGAATCAGACCGGTTCGTTTACGAGTGGTTCGGTGACGTTTCTGTAGCGGGCTATGAATATTCTTCGTACGTAAACGAGCCGCTTGCAACGACTTTTGATGGCAAGGATCTTTCGGATGTCGATGGGCACAGCGCAGCCACGCTGATAGAGCGATTCGGGGTCGTCCTCGTCGACGATGAAATGCCTTGGTCGCCCGAGCATGCGACTCGTCTCCTTCAGGGCATGGAGCGGACCGGGGAACCGGAGGCCATGGGTGGTCATGTAGCCAATCCCGAACGGCTGCCGTACCCGAGTCGTTGGGCGCTGACAGCCGATACGCTGCCTAACGATATTGAGATCGCGGTGGACGAACTCGGAGATCAATACGTCCGCATTTCCGCTTCTGCCTTCACCTACGCGAGTCCCATGTTGGGCACCATAGAGGGTAAGCGAGGGCGGTTCTTCTCGAACCGTCTTTTCAAGTCAATCGTTCGCTTTGTGACCGATCATGGACGAGATATCAGCAAGGCTGCCGAAATCATTCAACGGCGTTACGGAGTAAGGATCGCGACCGACGCGTATTTCGACGGAATCTATGAAACTATTCCTGTCATTGAAGTAGATCGTTCGGCGAGTGTCTGGCAGACATTTCATCCTGAAGAGGTTGTCGAACTCATCGCGATGCTCGAGGAGTTTCCGGAAGGAATGCGGGACATAAGCTTTCCTTCAGGGCCGGGAGGGCTGCGTTACATTCTCAGGCGGCGCGACGGATTGCCCCATCCTCTCTATCCGCAGGCGCCTGCAGTCGCGTGGACAGGGGCTCATTACATTGAGTTTCTAGACATCGCATTCGCGGTAGATTCTCTGGCCTATATTCAGCGCCTCATCATCCACGAGAAGGCTCACTTCTTGTGGGACTACAGTCTCTCGGCGGAATTGAAGTACGACTGGCTCAAGTTAAGTGGCTGGTACCGATCCGACGGTACGACCGACGGCCTTTGCGATTTGTGGCAAGCCGACCCAATGAGCTGGATTCCCCCAAATACATCTCCTGCAGATCTTTCTGCGCTGACCGAGGCCCACGATCACCCTCCTGGCGATGGCACGCAGCCTATCGCAGAAGGATGGGCTTCCTGCAGTACTACCCAGTTCGTGAGCGCCTATGCCGCCGCGAATAATCCTGGCGAAGATATGGCGGAGAGCATCTCTTATTTCCTGACGAACCCGGATCAGTTGCGTTCCACTTCTTTGCCAAAATACGAGTTCATCCGAGATTTCATAATGCAGGGAAGCGTGTATGTATCCCTGTTTCGTCCAGACCTAACGTTCGAGGTATTGAACCTCTACCCGGATTACGTCTATCCCGGGAAGATCGAACGCGTGCAAATCGAAGTTCTCGGGGCCCCGGATGAAGACAAGCAGGTGACCGTAACGCTTGGCCTAAGTGGTGGAGCTAACTGTGCGGCTGCCACGCCAGACGCATGTTTCGAAGGCGCATCTGGTGGCTTTATGAGGCTCTTGAGTCGCCTTGGCACTTTTCAGGATGTTTACTTCAATACCGCTAATGGGGCGGGCTTGGATAATACTTTGGTTGCCCGATTCACCTTGTCCAGCGAAGCTGCTGCTGGATGGTGGTCGCCACGGGATATTGCGATTTTCGACGGGGTGGGGAATCGCCGGGTTCAGAAGATGACCAATTCTGACTTTGGATGGCAGCTGTATGTGAGCAACGCCAATGAGGACATCGTTCCGCCTGAGTACGTTGTCCAATCTATGTCGACGACGCTATTCAACCCTGGAGAGGCTGGTGCAAGCCCAGACTTGGCCAGTGATGAGAAAGAGTTGGTCCTCAGTTGGAGGGTGCGAGAGAGTAGTATCGAGGTTGTATGCTTCGCTCGCGTGATCCGTTACTCCGAAGTCGAGGCGGAGACACGTCGTTTCTATGACTTGTACGCAGATGCTACGGTCCTCCCGGGAGGGCAGAGCGATGGGGCGACCCACACATGCGAGATCAGATGGCGGATCACGCGATTCATGCCGAGTGGCGTTTATGGTCCGGGTTTCATCTCGCTAAGAGATCGTGGGTATAACTGGGCGAGTCAAGAATTCGCACTCGACCATCCCACGTACGAGGTGCCTCCGACTATTGATGTATTTAATCCGTTTGAGGATCTGGCTGCGCCTTTGCTAAATATTTCTCCGTGTGCCACTGACGACCCGGCTGAGGAGTGCATACGCATCAGTGGAACGCCAGTGAATCCCGAAAGCCCAGACGGGGAGACGATTGTCAGAATTAGCTACTGGGCCTACGAGGAAACACCGTTGGAGAACGCATCGGGCGTGAGCATCGTCACCCTTGCATTAAGAAATCCGCAAGGCCAGGAGTACTTCTGGTATCACGGTGATGGATCCACGGGTGTCGCGGGACGATCTCCCAGTATTCATCGACCCTATTTCGAGTGTCCTTCGCTTATCGTGGAGGAGCTTGGCGAATGCGACGCCACTACGAAGATCAAGTACGAGTTCGAGGTCCGTTTGCCAGTTGGTTCGGCCCCGGGGATTTGGGGGTTGGTCGAAATGACTGTCAGTGACTTTGCGGGAAACTTCTTGCGAGTGCAGTTCACGGAGGTCATAAGATTTGACCTTGAGTAGCCGACAGACGCCGATCGCCGAGAGAAGTGCCGGCTTATTGCCCACGACAAATGGGTTCAGTGGCGGCTCGCAACGAAGGGATTCCAATCCCTTCGCCTCCCGCCATAAAACCCCAACCGATTGAAAAGCATGGTGGGCCCGCCAGGCATCCCCGGCGCCTCGATGAGGCACCGTTCTCTGGGCTAGGGTTTTGAAGAGCCAACCAAAATCACGTCGGCATGGCTGCCGTGAGTGTCCGGATCGCCAGCAAGCATCGTCAGGCAGAAAAGACCTGCGCGGAACGGTCACACTGCTGAGCATCAGCGATATATCAGGGAATAATCAGCGTTTCCTCTGGCTATGTGCCGCCGGTACCGCGATACTCCAATCTCGATCAACCATCAAGCGTATGGCCGTGACCGCGGCTGGCGTTCGATGGGTGCATTCGAAAAAAGCAATCAATCAAGAGGAGTCAAATAATGAAGAATAATTTTTTCAGGGTACTTGCCGTCGTTTTGCTGAGCGTATCTGCGATGAGTATTGCGCAGGCGCAGGAAGAGCCCCCTTTCATTCCGGGTGACTATTGGGAAGTAACCGGCGTGAAGACCGCCGATGGCGCAGGCTTGAAGTATGCGCGATGGCTTGCCGGCGAATGGCGCAAGAACAGCGAGTTCGCCAAGTCGCAAGGATGGATCAAGGATTTCATGGTCATCAACAACGTTCATGCTCGCGCTGATGAGCCGGACCTTTATCTCATTCGAGTGTTCGAGAACATGGCGACCGTTGAAGAGGGCGAAAAGCGTCGCAAGGCATACATGGCCTGGGCAAAGCGGAGTATGGATGAGATGGCTGCCGAGAGTGGCAATCGCGCCGAGTATCGTACGATCATGAGCACGTCACTGCTGCGCCATATGAAGTTCCGCGACTAGTTTGTAACCAGTTGTCGAATTAAAGGCAGGCGGGTCGATGACCTGCCTGCTTTTTTCTTTTGGAGACCGTCCTTCTGCTTCCCAGGATCCCAGCTCCCCAGCGTCCCACCTTCCCAGCGTTCCAGCGGCCCGCGCCGCCCAGCCCCGCCTATGCCCCACACCAAGGGATGCCAATCCCTTCGCCTCCCGCCATAAAACCCCAACCCTTTGAAAAGGTTGGTGGGCCCGCCAGGCATTCCCGGCGCCTCGATGAGGCACCGTTCTCTCGCCTATGGCTCGAGGGCGAACCTGGATGTGGTATACGGGAGTCTACGCCTTAGAAGAGCAGGGAGTTACGCCCATGCTAGGCTTACTATCCGGCGTTTTTGCAGCGTTACGATCCTGCTGTTAATGCTCAGACTTTGTATTAGGCAGGACAGGAGACTGCGTCGTGGGTATCGACGTCCGCCAAGATGACCTCTCCTCTGCGGAGGTTCACTCGCTCATCACCGAGCATCTTTCTGGCATGTACAGCAACTCCCCGCCGGGCCACGTGAATGCACTCGCCATCAAGAACCTTCAAGCGCCGGGCGTCACTTTCTGGACGGCGTGGGTAGACGGAATCTTGAGCGGGTGCGGAGCACTGAAGGAACTAGACCCGCTGACCGGCGAAGTCAAATCAATGCGCACACGCTCGGCCTTTCTGCGTCGCGGTGTCGGGCAAGCCATCCTCGATGAGATCGTTCGTACGGCCCATCAGCGAGGATACTCACGTCTTCTTCTCGAAACGGGCACTGGCCCGGCCTTCGAGCCCGCCCATGGGCTCTATCGGCGCAATGGCTTCGAGTGGAGCGGTTCGTTCGGCGAATACACCGCCACAGACTTCAATGTGTTCATGGCCAAGGCTATCGTCTAGACGTGGTTCGGCCTAAGCACAGGTTCCAGCCGCCTGAATCCAGGCGTTAGCCGGAAGAGACATCCCAGTGGACATCGAAATTCGCCAAGCCAACCTGGTTGACATCACTGGTCTCATGGACCTCGTGAGGGCGTGCATCTTGAAGATGCAATCGCAAGGCATCGAACAGTGGGACGACATATACCCGGACCCTGGGACCATCCAGCGCGACATCGACGATGGGGCTGCGTTCGTTGTTAGGATTGCTGGAGTGGTTGCAGGGATGGCAACGTTGAACGAACACCAGAGTCCAGAGTACGCCGATGTCTCTTGGCGGTTCTCCGGTCGGCCGGCTGTGATTCATCGCCTAATGGTGGCGCCGGAGGCCGAAGGGAAAGGTGTCGCGCGTGCCTTGATGCGCTTTCTAGAAACACGTGCCGAAAGCATCGGTTGCAATTGCATTCGTATTGACGTTTTCGTAAAGAATCCCAGAGCCGTGCGGTTCTATGAGCTCTCGTCGTACCAGCTTGCGGGGCACGTGAGGTTTCGAAAGGGGAATTTCTACTGTTATGAGAAGATTCTCGGAACCGCCGGCTAACTAGCGCATGCAGGGCACACCGCTTCGCGGCGCCGCTGATGCTCAACGTTATTTGACGCAGACGGCGTGTCGCAGCGGCAAGGGTGATGTCTGCGTTCGACCCCGAGGACACGGCAATTGCCGAGAACGGGCCGACGCAGTTAACGGGCGCCGCCCCGGCTATGGCTCACACCAAGGGATTCCAGTCCCTTCGCCTCCCGCCAACGCCCCTAAGCGCATGTCAGCATCGTCGCCCCCGCCAGGCGCCCCAATGAAAAAGCCACCCCGAGATCTCCCGAGGTGGCTTTCTTGATTGGGCAGTTCGCTGTTAGCTGGCCTTGATGCGTCTGCGCATGCCCATGCCGACCAGGCCCAGGCCGAGGAGGGCGAGGGTGCCGGGCTCGGGGACAGATGCGACAACGGCGACTTCATAAGTCCATCGAGAGGACGCCCAACCGGTGGGCTCTTCACCAGTATTCGCGACGTACCACAAATCAACGCGAGTTGTACCAGAACGACTGTAACCACTGAAAGCTGAAATTCCGGCAATCGTCGGAATACCTACGAGGTCAGTCCAAGACTCTTCCGGCCCGATGAGTTCCTGCAGACCTGAGAACCACACAAGTTCTTCGAAGCTGAACAGGCCGTCACCGGTGTCGTTATAGATGACCTCAAAACCGGAAAACGCCCCTGCCGCATCGCCATCGTTGGTAGCCGTAATTTTCATCAGACCAGCTTGTGCCGCCGTTGGCCCTGCCAGCAATCCCACGGCCAGCAATCCCAGAATCTTTCTTTTCATGTTGTTCTTCCCTTGCCCTATTGCCCACGACCCGTGGGGACTCGCAAAAAGTGCAATATCTGCGCCAATTGGGGTGGCGTCTGAAAAATCAGATGTCTACGTGGCTTGATTTGCCGCTCCAGGTGATGCTGCGCTGCGCCATGTAAAGAGGATCGACAACCTTAGCGCGAATATGCTGGCCTTTGCTCGCGGGATCAGGGCAGCAAATCAACGGGCAGCGGAGCCTGTGGTTTGCGACCTGGAGGCCGATCGCCAGCCTGCCACCTATGCCGACACCAAGGGACTCCAATCCCTTCGCCTCCCGGCATAACTCCCGTAAGCCCATGATTTTCATGGTGGGCCCGCCAGGAGGTACCGGCACCTCTGCGAGGCACCGGTCTGTCGCCTTCGGCTCGAGGGCGAACCTGGAACCAAGGGATTATGTTCAATTCATTAGAAATCAGCGCTTTTGTTTTTTATATTTCGAGATTCCATGGATGGGCGGCTGATGCTGGCGGGCGTCGCAAGGGTGTCTTTTTGCAGCACTCATTGTCCCTCTTGGCTGATGCTCGCGGCCGAGCCTCCGGCACTTGCCGAGCTTGAGAATAAGACTAAGAAACCATACTGAGGAGAGTAAATTGGCCAACATTTACGTCAGAGGGCTGTGGCCGGCCCTCGCGCTTTCGGTGGTGTCGTCTGCCGTCAACGCGCAAGAGGCCAGTGGTTTTGGAGGGGATTTCGCCCTGTCGATCAGGGATTGCACTAGCGTCCCCGCCCAGGACTCATGCGTCTTCCCGGGTGATCCAGCAGACGGAAACCGGCCCATCCTTCAAGACTTCCAGTTCGGCATTGCGGGATCAACGACGGGGTCGATTCAGCTGGAGGCATTCGGTTCTGCAGAGGGGAGTGTGGACTTCGGGGGGGGCTATTCACTCCTACGCTCAGGAACGCCGTGGCAAGTTCCGCCGTCGCTCGCAACGGCGCTTCGATCTTTGCACGACAGACTTTGACATATACAGGGACAAGGCCAGTCTCGGTCCCGCTCGGTGGCTTCTTCACGTACTCAATGACGGGAACCGCCGACCCCACATGTCGCCTATCGAAAGAAATACCGGCCCTCCCCAACCCGCAGCACCTATATATCAAGGATGAGTGCAGCACGCTGAATATCGCGCTTAGGGTTACTGATCTCCAGACGAACCAGGTTCTCGCGTCAGAGTTTTATCAGTCATCAGACGCGCCTATCGCAAGCCCGCTTCTGGTTGGCGCTGAAGTCGAGATGATTCCAGGACGTGCCTACGAGATTTACGCTCAGGTGCAGACCATCGCGCGTGGTGCCGGGCAGTCAATAAATTCGCTTAACTCCTTCACGATCGGACTTGTCGATCCAGAAACCGGCGAAGTGACCAAGGATGTTCCTGATTCGCTACCTGAGCTGCAGGAAACCCTGATTCCTGCGAGCGATGAGAACCAGCCTTCAGGTATCGGAATCGATGTGCTCCCGGGTTCTATGGCAAATGCGATCAAAGTCGACCGACTTGGTGTCGTGCCGGTTGCGTTGATTACGACCCCGGACTTCTACGCACCCGATGTCGACCGGAATTCGTTGCGATTCGGCCCTGCGTCGGCTTTGGTCGCGTTGCCGGGTGGTGGAGTCGAAGATGTCGACGGCGACGGTGACATGGACTATGTCATTCACTTCCAGGTATCCGAGACGGGTATCAGCTGTAGTGACGAACTGGTCTACCTTTCCGGCTCGACCTTGTCAGGTGACATCGTCTTCGGCTCGGACACGGTGAGGCCGATCGGCTGCAAATAGAACCTCATCGCACGACGCGATCGAACAGGGGCCCCACCTCAGGGTGGGGCCCATTTTGGTAGTGGCTTGTTCCTTCTTTCTGGCCTAGAAGGCCCACTTCCGTCCCTCCCTAAGCCCTGGATTTTATTGATGGGCCCGCCAGGCATCCCCGGCGCCTCGATGAGGTTCAGTCGCATATACTCCGCCGACATCCATTAAAAAAGCACGGCACGGCCCTGGGTGGTCGCCCGCACGCAAGATACTCACTGGAGAGCCAGACGATGAACATCGAACCAAAGGCGTTAAGTGAGTCGGTGCTGCGCCGTCTTACCAGCGACGCCATTACCACCTTTCTGGGTGAGTCGGCGGCTTATGAAGCGGCCGCCAGACCGGGCCTTCAGCTGGCCCTGTCCAATGAACCTGTCGCTGATATGAACATGCTCGTAGTCGGCGCCGGTGCCGATCACAAACATTTCGCAGCGATGGTCAATGGCTGCCTGGACAGGCAGCTGCCCTTTCTCGTACTGATCTTTCCCGAAGCGGGAAGAGCAATTGACGAAATGGCCTTGGAGCTGGGTCTGGAGTACGCAGTGGAATTCCCAATGATGGTGCGTGATGACCTGCCCCTCGAGCCAGGGGGTAATCCGGATGTGAACGTTAGCCGCGCTAGCGATGAAACTGACTGCGACGGCAGCGCGGACGTCATCGCCTCCGCCTACAGCATGGCAAAGTCCAGCGTTCTACGTGCCCTTCCCCCATCACTCTTTGAGACTCCCGGCGCCGATGTCTTTGTTGCACGCATCGATGGCGAAACCGTCGGCTCCGTGACCCTGACTTACCACGGCGAGACCTGCGGCATCTGGGCGATGGGCACCAATAGCACTCTGCAGCGCGGCGGCATTGGATCGCGACTGCTATCGACCGCTATGTGTGAGGCCCGCCAGCATGGAGCTCGACGCTTCTTCCTGGGCGCAACACCAGCGGGATTTCGCCTATACGAAAAGCTGGGTTTCAGGACCGTTTGTTCCGCAAGGGTCTGGGTGTCCGGTGAAACCCACCAGGCCTAGTTGTGTAAACGTCCGCTCCTGGTCGTTAGCGGACCTTTTCGCCCCGCCTATGCCCACACCAAGGGATTCCAATCCCTTCGCCTCGCGGCATAAAACTCCAACCCTCTGAAAAGGTTGGTGGGCCCGCCAGGCATCCCCGGCACCCCGGTGAGGCAGCTATCTCTCGCCTAGGGTTCGAGGGCGAATCTTGAACCAAGGGATAGGTGGATGATCCTTTGATCGATTTCCCGAAGCGGACTTTAGTCGTTTGTTACTATCGGCGGCGCCAGGCGACCCACAGCGAACGTACAAAGTCGGCCGCGAGACGGAGCGAGCAATAACCAGAGGACCAGGAAATGTCAGTAGAAAAGTGGCGCGACTGGATGGAGCTCATCGCGTTAATCGCCGTTGTCGCCTCGTTGATCGCGCTAGTTGTGGAACTTCGGCAAACCCAGGTAGCGTTGCGCGCGCAAGCCTATCAGGCAAGGGCGTTTGACGGGATCGCATGGAATATGGAATTTGCAAAGGACGCGAGCATTCGGGACATGCAGGATAGATTTTATGAACCAGACTTCGATCCGGATTCCCTGAGCCCGTCTGAATTATCTATCGCAAGACGGCTGATCACCATCGTCAGAATCGATCTCGATAATGAGCACTACCAATTCCAAAGCGGATTTCTCGATGAGAGTTTCTACCAGGGCGAGACGGTCCCGCGCATTCGCTCAAATGCTCCGCTTTGGAGAGCGATGGGAATTGTCTCTCCCCGGCAAGAGTTCAGGGCCGAAGTGGATCGAATTCTTGGCGTGAATCGAGAGTAGTTGAGCGAGCGTCCGCTTCTTGCCCTTCGCGGATAACGTACACTCGTCGCGACGAACTTGCTCGGTTGCGGATTTCGGTGCCTGCCATAGCGATGACCGGAGTGTTCCCCAGTTCCACCTATGCCGACACCAAGGGACTCCAATCCCTTCGCCTCCCGCCATAAAACGCCAACCCTTTGAAAAGGTTGGTGGGCCCGCCAGGACTCGAACCTGGAACCAAGGGATTATGAGCATCAGGTACAAGTGCTTGATTGCTTTAGCTAATTAGAAGAAAGCTAAGGGCTTTTTCACCGCCCTTATCAGCCGGATTCGCCCGCCCGAACCGGCTTCCGAAACGCCGTCCGAACCTGCTGCCAGAAACCAAGGGACGGCGGATCCCTTGGTCTATCCCGCTCAAGGGCTTGGCGAAGGTGTCCAGTCGGCTCGCCCGAACTTGGGCCGAGGTCGGTCCGAGAGTGTCCGAGCATTGTCCGAACGAACTGAACCAAGTTTGCTCGAGATCAGGTCAAGCCCATCGGCCCTCGACATTCACGCCGTCGAGAAACAGCATGTGGAAGTGGATGCTAAAAACTCAGAACGCGAACCGCAGGCCCACGTTCCAGAAGGTGATCTTGCCGAGCTCGTAGCCGGTGACCAAGGCCATGTCAGGCCGGAAGTACCAGCGGCCGTTCAGGGCGAGCAGGATGTCGGCGTCGAAGGCATCGGAGCCCTCGCCGACGACCTCGCCGACCGAGGTGTAGCGCGCGTGGCCCTGCAACTGGAGCGTCGGCGTCGCTGCCCAGAGCATGCCGATCTCGCCGCCAAATCCGGTGTCGTCGACGTCGGCGTCGAGATCGAAGCCGGGGACCTTCACGTCCTTGAACTCGATGCCGTCAAAGCTGAGGCGGCCGTAAAAGCTCATCGTGGGCGAGAACGGGTAGGCATAGCCGACGCCGAGCCGCCAGCGCACCACGTCGTAATCACCCTCGAAGTCGTCGACGCCGTCGCTGACCTCGAGCTCCTGCCCGGTCATCGCATACTCACCGAACAGGTGCATGTTGTCCCAGAACTCCCACGCGCCGCCGATGAAGGCGCCGCCGCCGGCATCGGACTCGACATCCAACGCGCCGTTGTTCGTGAACGCGTCGGACTCCTCCACGTCGTTGACGAAGCCGGCGATGAAGCCGCCCTCGATGTAGTTGAAGCCGAGATCCTGGGCCCCTGCAGCCGTCGGCGCGCCCAGCGCGACAGCCACGGCAAGTGCGAGCATATTGTTACGAGTGGACATGCGTTTACCCCTGTTTGGGAACTGGCAGATACCGATGGCCGGATGTTTCGTGAATCGCGACAAACTGGATTCTCCGCTTACACGCGGACCCTGGCCGAAATTTCGATCTCGCGCGAGGTGTTCAAAATCGGCGTTGAACCTGATCGAGCGGAAGGGCCTGGAGGCGGTGATCTAACCTGGGCTAAATGCTGCGCGTTTTACCAGGCGTACTCGATGATCAGGCCGAGCAGCGGCAATGTTTCCTCTTCCTCATCGACAATTTCCCCCGTCAGGATGTTGAACTCGGGCTGCAGGCCAGCAGGACCACCGTAGACGTTCAACACGTCGGCGAACAGCACAAGATCTACCGCTCCGATCCGACGACGGTAATCGACGCGCACGTCGAGTGAATGGAACGCATCGCCGCGAACTGAATTCAAATCGAACCGCTCTTGTGAGAAGCGCTCGGGCGGGTTCGGCGCCAGCACGTCTTCGTGCACGATGTAGCGGTAGGTCGGTAGCCCGGAGCCATATTTCCAGCGTGCCCCTACCTGCCATCGATCGTTGATCTCCCAGCGCCCGCCCACAGAGACGAAGTGCTCGCGGTTGAAGTCCCAGTCGTACTCGCCCCGCCCGTCGTTATCGTCCACCCGGAAGCGATTCCAGGAATACACGAAGTCGGCCGACCAGCCTTGATCGAACCTGCGCGTCAACACCAGGTCCACGCCGGTGTTGGTGCCCTCGCCATCATTCGAAATTAGACCGCTCGTGCGTCCGCTCTCAACGAGCTGGTTATCGATATCCTGGTAGTACGCCTCTACGAGCAGATTCAGGGTGTCGCTCAGCCGATAGTCGAAGCCCAGGCCGAAATGCGTAAGCTCTTCACTCTCGAGATCAAAGTTATCAGGGTCGGCCGCGCGCGCGAGGTTGCTTGGCGACTGATAGAAGATGCCAGCCGTTGCCGACAGTCCTAGCCGGGGTGAAACCACATAATTGAAGCCCAATCGTGGCGAAACAAGGTCCTCGTCACCAAAGCCATTATGGTCGTAGCGAACGCCCGCACGCAGACTGGCAGCGCCCCAGTCGAACAACTGCTCGCCGTAAACAGCGTAATTGGTTTCGCTTGCGCTATAGATCGAGTTGATCGCATCTGGTTGCAACACGATGAAGTTTGCACCCGGGGGGCGCGGATCGTCGGACTCGAAGATGTAGCGTATCCAGTCCTCCCGGAGCTCAGTCGAGTAGTCGAGATCGCTGTTCGCGAGTTGCAGCCCGGCACGGAGTATCCCGAGCGCGTTCCCAAACGATATGTCACTGCGCCAGCCAATTTCCGACTCTTTTTCCTTCACAGTCAGGAGTCTTTCGCGAACCGGTACCTGGTCGGCCGGCGTACCCGGCGGCACCAGATCCGGGAAGGCCTCGCCCTGGGACGACACTCGGTCGCTGTCACGGAAGTAGATACGGTTCGTCCATTCGCCATCGTCGCCAAACTTCCGCCGCCAGGTGCCGCCGATGAGCGCGAGGTCCTGCTCGTCGTTCTGCAACGTGACGTCCTCGATGCCCTCGTCCTCCGCGGCGGCGAGGATGTGGTTAATGTCCCGTGTGTACTCCTCAGGCGCGTATATAGCGAGAAACTCGAACTCGTTGTCATTGTCGAGATATGTGCGCGTCTTCAGGATCACGTCCGTGGACACAGGTGCACCCAAAGACTCTTCATCAATAGTTTCGAAAAACTGCCCGAAGTCGAAGCGCCTCGCCTGCAGGAACATCGACGTGTCGTCGTGGAAGCCGCTCGGTCCCTCGTAAAGGACTTCGGCGCCCGCGAGATCGAGGCGCAGGCTGGCGACAGGCGACGGCGCTCCATCCACGACCTCGAGTTGCAGGAGCGACGCGTTGCGGCCGCCGAACTCCGCACTCCAGCCGCCAGGCGAGAACTCTGCCCCGGTAATGGCATTGGGTGCAAAGACGGAGTAGCGGCCGCCATTGAGGACTTCGATCTCATCGCCCAGCGTCTGTTCGAAGTGCGCGACTTGCTGGAACGGGAAACCGTCGACATAGATGAGGTTGCGTTTCGGGCCATGGCCCCGCGTGGAAAAACTCGCAAACTCGCCGTTGGAGACGACCCCTGGCAGGCCGCTCAGCGCGCGCATGACGTCGCTGCCGCTGCCAGGCGCGTTACGGAGGTCGTAGCGGCCCAGGAATCTGTTCGAGACGGCGCCGAATGGGTCGGCCTCGCGGGCACGACCGACAACGACGATGGAGTCTATCGAGGCGGGCACCTGCTGCAGTTCGAAGCGAAGACTGCCTGTCCGTCCTTCCAGTACTCGGACCGCGGGCTCTACGGCCGTGACGTATCCCGCCGCTTCTGCGCGCAGTTCGAAGAAACCGTCTTCCAGGCCGTCGAGCAGCGCCAAGCCTTTATCTGTGGTTGCCGAGCTCACATCGCCATCACGCGACTCGGCCGTAACCGTCACACCATCGACGGGCCGGCGCGTCACGGCATCGATGACCTCTACCGATATCGCGCCAACCTGGGCAACAGCGGGAGTTGCCATGAGTAGCAGAAGAAGTGCCTTTGGCATCCCGAAAGCAGCTCGATTGAAACTACGTAACATGGCGAAACCTGCGGAGATGTGGTGATTTCGAGGTTAATCTTGTGAAATACGTGCGGTATTCCAAGAATAGCTTAGCGACTGTGAAAGAGTTGTCGCCGAACCGTGGCCTTGCGGTCGATATGCGAAACTGATGGCCGGTTAGAGAACGACACGCGTCGTCGCCATACCGCGAACCGGATCGAGGGGATGCGGTCGTTCACGTTTTGGTCACGTTGCGGCGACCGATTGGTCAGCCTTCGCGACGAAGAATAGTACGTGTCGGCAACGTCCACGGGAGGACGGCAACGATGACACAGGCTCCGCGTGCAAACTGCATCCGTGTACTGGTGGTCGAAGACAATCGGGACATCTGCGAGAACATAGGTGATTATCTCGGTGCCCGAGGCCATATCACCGATTTTGCACACGACGGTATCAGCGCAATGCATCTGGCGCTGACGGAACCGATCGACGTAATCGTTCTGGACGTCATGCTCCCAGGCATGAATGGATTAACTTTTTGCCGGAAATTGCGACGCGAGGCGAAACAAGATACTCCCGTCCTGATGCTGACGGCGCGGGATACATTGCCGGACAAACTGGCAGGGTTTGACGCTGGCGCCGACGACTACCTGGTGAAACCGTTCGCACTTCAGGAGTTACATGCGCGCCTCCTGTCCCTCTGCAGACGCGGCCAGGCAAAGACCGGGCAATTGCTGAGGGTCGGGGACTTGACGATGGACAAACAGACCCTCGAAGTCCGGCGAGGTAGTCAAAAACTGATTCTTAACCCTGCGTGCCTAAAGATTCTGGAGCGGCTGATGGAAGCTTCACCCGCTGTTGTGATGCGCGCCAGTCTGGAAACCCTGCTCTGGGGTGATGAGCGACCCGATAGCGATGCGCTTCGTTCCCATCTGTACAAGTTGCGCCAGGCGATAGACAAGCCCTTTGATCGGCCGCTATTGCACACCGTGCATCGCATTGGTTACCGGCTGGCAGAGTTGGACGACAATGTTCCGGCATAGCCTGCGCACCCGTGTCGTCTTCGCGTTTGGATTGTTCGCAGCGCTGCTCGGCATCATCAGTGGATTCGGTACATTTGCGGCAACGGTGGTCACCGAAGACCGCATATTGGAGAAGCAGCTTCGCCTCTCCGTGACAGACTACATTCGCCGATCCGGGGTCGATCCCGACGCGCCGCTGCCGCACTCAGCTTATGTGAAGAGCTATCGCGAGCCCGTCGACATGCCAACAGCATTGCGCGATTGGGCGGCCGACATGCCCGATGACGGATACTACGAATTCGAAAGTGATGAATTACATGTCGTTGTAGTCAACACCGACGTACCTCCGAAACCCCTGTACGTCGTGGCCGACGTTTCGGGCATCGAGGCTTCCGCATCCGAGGAAGTGTGGCTGATCACCGGCTTGGTCACAATTGTCTCGATGTTGACCCTGCTGGCGATCGTCCTGGGTGCCTTTATCAGCCGTCGTGCCATCGATCCCGTAATACGCTTGGCCAAAGCGGTTGGCGGCATAAACTCCGAAGAGCTCTCGGACGACGATTGGCGGCGCGTCAAGGCGGACTGTTTTCACGACGACGAGGTCGGGCTCCTGGCAAAGACCATCGAGAAGACCCTGAAGCGCATTTGCGCGTTTATCGACCGTGAACGCTATTTTACGAACGCCGCGAGTCACGAACTGCGGACGCCGATAACCGTCATTAGAGGAGCGTTGGAACTGCTGGAGCAAGCCGAGCTTTCCGAGAATTCATCCCGGGCAATGGGGCGCATCAAACGCGCAACGCTCGACATGCAAACGACAGTCGATATGTTCCTGTGCCTGTCTCGGGAAACAAATGACAGCAGTTACAGCGAACACTTCGAAGTCGGCCCCTTGGTTGACCAAGCGATCGAGCAACAGCGCCATCTGTTAGCCAACAAGGAGATAACCGTCGACGTGAAGCGCTTGAGTGACCCGAGTTTGCTCGGTCATCCGCAGGCATTCGCTATCGCAGTCGGCAACCTTGTTCGCAACGCATTCGAACACACGCCCCATAATCAAGGTCCGGTTAGCGTCCGGATCGATCAATACGAAGTGTCCATCAGCAACCACAGCGGCTTGGAGGTCGACGATCCTGAGGAACTGAGTAAACGGCGTTCCCGAGGATCGGAGACACACGGATTTGGACTCGGGCTCGGCATTGTCAAGCGACTCTGCGAGCACAATGGATGGACATTCACGCTCGACGTCAACCGGGGTGCGATCGACGCTTGTTTGTCATGGGAACCTCGCGGCTTGAACGCCGATCCAAAGGCGTCGGAACTACTTTGCGTCGCCGAGCCGGCGATAGGATTGCAGGTCAAGCATCTAGAAGAGGAGCTTGCCTCGACCCGTTCATGAACTGTCGCCTTGACGGGGAAGCTTACGCAGTCTCGCTCGGGTTATGGGAGACACCAAGGGATTCCAATCCCTTAGCCTCCCGGTATAACCCACCTAACCCCATGATTTTCATGGTGGGCCCGCCAGGACTCGAACCTGGAACCAAGGGATTATGAGTCCCCTGCTCTAACCATTGAGCTACGGGCCCGCGAGAGGTAGCGGAAGTATACCCTTGGGAATTGCCATGATGATTGACGGCTGGCAACGAGCCAGCCGGCCTCAGCGCAGGTCGTACCAGACCCCTCGGCCGCGGCCGTGCTGGTTGAGGGTGCCGCGTCCGACCAGTGCCCGGAAGTGCTGCTTCAGCGTGTTGCGGCTGGCCCCGGTCAGTCTGATGGCCTCGCCAATGGTGACGCGGCCGTGCTCGCGGGCGAACTCGACGATCTGTAGCTGGAGTGCAGGCATGGCCGCCAGCACGATCCTCTCGCGCTCGACCTTCTTCTCCAGGCGTCGCACCTGCTCGGCCAGGGAGCGCAGGAAGAACATCAGCCACGGCTGCCAGTTCGGCGACTCCGTGCGGATCGTGGCCTGGGTCTGGCGCAGCGCAAGGTAGTAGGCTTCCTTGTCCTGTTCGATCACGCTCTCCAGCGAGCTGTACGGCACATAGGCGTACCCGGCCTGCAGCAGCAGGAGCGTGGTCAGCACCCGGGAGAGCCGTCCGTTGCCATCCTGGAAAGGGTGGATCTCCAGGAACACGACCACGCACAGGGCGATAATCAGCAATGGGTGCAGCCGGGCCGTCTCGCGCTCATTGTTCAGCCATGCCACCAGTTGGGTCATCAGGCGGGGCGTGTCGAAGGGCGACGCCGTCTGGAACACGATACCGAGCTGCCCGCCGGCCTCGTCGAAGGCGGCGACGCTGTTCGAGTGGGTCTTGTAGTGGCCGCGATGCCGGGCGTCTTTCTCGCTGTATCGCAGCAGCACCTGGTGCAGCTGCTTGATGTGATTCTCAGCGAACGGGATGTCCTGCCAGGAGGAGAACACGAGGTCCATCAGCTCGGCGTAGCCGGCCACTTCCTGCTCGTCGCGGGTGGCAAAAGCCTTGATCTCCAGGTTCGCAAGCAGTTGCTCCACTTCCCGGTCGGACAGCTTGCTGCCCTCGATGCGAGTGGACGAGCCGATGCTCTCGATGGTCGCCACGTGGCGCAGCGCCGACAGCCGATCGGGCGCGAGCGTGCCCAAGGCGCGCCAGGCGCCCTTGAACTCGTCGATCCTGGCGATGAGGTTCAGGATCTCCGGGGTGATCTGGATGGTGTCGGTTCGCAGCACGAGCCAATAGTACGCCCATTTACACCCAATTGGGCGTGGACGGGTGAGAAATGGCAGTGTAGAGCGCCGTGAAACGGTAGCCTCGGCGTCGCGCCGAGCCGGTGCACGAACTCGATGAGCCGAAGCTGGGCCGAACCGTTAATGACAATGAGGCAAGGCAGCTGCGGTGGTTGCAGGAACGGATTCCGGAACCTGCGACCCCCGCCCGGTACCACGTCCCCGACCTGTGAACTAAGCTCAAGGCATCAGTGCAACGAGGAACGAGAGATGCGCACGAGACTATTGATGGTTACCGGCCTCGCGCTGCTGTTCGCGACCACTGCGGTCGTGGCGGATCCGAACAAGCCTGGACAGGCGGGCAAAGGCGAAGCGCAGAAGGAGTGGGCGAAGGAGCGCCGCGACGCCGAGCACGAGCGCCGTGACGCCCGGGAGGCGGAGCGCGAGAGCCGCAAGCGTTACGAGGAGATGGAACGCGAGGAACTCAAGCGGCGCGAGGAGTTCGATCGCGAGCAACGCCGGCGGCTCGAGGAACTGGAGCGGGAGCGGCGCGGCCCTCCTGGCAGCTCGTGAGGTCGACATGTCCGTAACCCACAGGCACCTCGGCAACCACGGCGTGCGGGTCAGCAACCTCTGTCTCGGCACGATGAACTTCGGCTGGCACACCTCGGAAGAGGACAGCTTCCGCATCATGGACCGGGCGCTCGAGCTCGGCATCAACTTCTTCGACACCGCCGACGTCTACGGCTGGGGCGGGGAGCCCGGGTCGACGGAAGAGATCATCGGGCGCTGGCTGGCCCAGGGCGGCGGGCGCCGCGAGGCGATCGTCCTCGCCACCAAGGTCTACGGCACGATGAAGCGCCAGGACACCCGGCCGGAGCCGAACAGCCACGGCCCCGGCCTCAGCGCCTACAAGATCCGCAAGCACCTCGAGGCGAGCCTGCGGCGCCTGCAGGTCGAGCATGTGGACCTTTACCAGATGCACCACGCCGATCGTCACTGCCCCTGGGACGAGATCTGGCAGGCCTTCGACGTCGCGGCGAAGCAAGGCAAGATCATCTACGTCGGCTCGAGCAACTTCGCCGGCTGGGACATCGCCACCGCCTGCCAGGAAGCGTCGCGGCGCGGTCTCATGGGGCTGGTGAGCGAGCAGAGCATCTACAACCTCGAGAACCGCATGGTCGAGCTCGAGGTGATTCCCGCCTGCCGTCACTACGGGCTGGGGCTGATGCCCTGGAGCCCGCTGGCCGGCGGCTTCCTGGGCGGCGCGCTGGAGAAGCACGACGGCGGCCGGCGCACGGAAGAGAACTTCGCGAAGCGGGTGGAAGACAAGCGTGCGCAGCTGCAGCGCTGGGAGGACCTGTGCCGCCGCATCGGCCATCCGCCGGGCGAGGTGGCGCTGGCGTGGCTGCTGCACAACCCCGTCGTCACTGCGCCCATCGTCGGTCCGCGCACCGTCGAGCAGCTCGAAAGCGCGGTGCGGGCCACCGCGATCGAGCTGGACCGGGAGACGCTGGACGAGCTGGACCAGATTTTCCCCGGCCCGGGCGGCGAGGCGCCGGTCGCTTATGCGTGGTAGTTGGGCTGCCTCGTGGAGCTTCTGCAGCTGCGTGATCACGCAGTCACGAAACAGAAGCGTCTGAGTCGAGCTAGCGAGCGAACGCCTCCACCCACGCCGCCGGCGAAATCACTCGACTCGCCGCCGGCGGCCTCGCCTGCAGCAGCCGATCCCCGGTCACGAGGATGCTGTTCTCGTGCGCGGCCAGCAGCGCCCACAGGTGATCGTCGCCCCGATCGGGCGCGGGCGCTGACGGCGACGGCTCGCGCCAGATGGCGTTCGCGGCCAGTTCGACGAGCACATCGTCGACCTCTGTCTCGCTCAGTCGGTGGAGTTTCGCGATCTTCGGCCGCAGCAGCACCGTCCGGTACTCCTGCAGCAGCGCCGGCGACACCAGGTAGAACAGCCGCCCCGACAGCATCGCATCCAGGATCTCCGCGACGGGACTGTCGTCTTCAGCCGTGATCAGCCCGGCGACAACAACGTTGGTGTCGACGACGAATACCGGCGGGTTCATCGCTTGCGCGCGGCGCGGGTCTCTTTCACCGCCAGTTCCACGGCTTCTTCCGCGCCAAGCCGGGCACGCTCCCTGGCCCGGGCGACCAGCGCGCGCGCGTCGGCCTGGGGCCGGATGCCGCGCAGGCGCAGGCTCTCCTCGATGATCGAGGTGATGGAACGACCCTGCCGCGCCGCGGTTTCCTTCAGGGCGCGATGCAGTGCGTCGTCGAGCGTGATCGTGAGACGGCTCATGCGCCGGACTCTATCACTTTCACACCAACGCACCAAGACACCTAGTCCCATCGGTAATCCACAATCGCTATTTCGCCATTCCGCGAAATAGAATCCTCCCATGGCCTCTCCCGCACCCGTCACCCCATCCCTCGACCCCGCCCCGGTCTTCAAGGCCCTCGGCCATCCCGCCCGCGTCACCATCGTCCGAGAACTCATCGCCGGCGAGAAATGCGTCTGCGAGCTGGTCGAGACCCTCGGCCTCGGCTGGTCCACGGTGTCGCGCCACCTTTCGGTATTGCGCGAGGCGGGGGTCGTCGCCGACGACAAGCGCGGCCTGCAGGTCTTCTACCGCCTCGAGCTGCCCTGCGTGGCGCATTTCATCCGCTGCCTGGACGCGCCGGGCAGCCACCCGGAGCTGATGCGGCCGCCCGGGGGCTGCTGCTGACCGTCCATGGACGCCCGACGCGAATTTCGCATCGCCGCGCTGCTCGCCGCCGTGTTCGCGGCCTTCTATTTCCTTCCGGTGGGCATGCCGCGTTTCGACGGCGCCGTCACCGAGGCGCTGGAGCTGACGAAGTGGTACGCCCGCGAGCACGTCATCCTGTGCCTGTTGCCGGCCTTCTGGATCGCGGGCGCCATCGCGGCCTTCGTCTCGCAGGCCTCGGTGATGCGCTACCTCGGCCCGAAGGCGCCCAAGCCGCTGGCCTACGGCGTCGGCTCGGTCTCGGGCACCATCCTCGCCGTGTGTTCCTGCACGGTGCTGCCGCTGTTCGCCGGCATTTACCGCATGGGCGCGGGCCTGGGCCCGGCCATCGCCTTCCTCTACTCGGGACCGGCGATCAACGCGCTGGCGATCATCCTCACGGCCAAGGTGCTCGGGGCCCAGATCGGCCTGGCGCGCGCCGTCGGCGCGGTCGTGTTCAGCGTGGTCATCGGCCTGTTGATGGCCTATTTCTTCCGCCGGGACGAGCGCGAGAAGGCCGCCCGCGCGGTCAACCTGCCGCAGCCGGAGGGCGGGCGCCCGCTGCGGCAGACGGCCGCCTTCTTCGCCACCCTGGTCGGCATCCTGGTGTTCGCCAACTGGGGCGCGTCGGGCAGCGACGGCTTCTTCGCCACGGTGTTCGCGCTCAAGTGGTGGTTGACCGGCGGCCTGGGGCTGCTGCTGGCCTGGCAGCTGTGGCGCTGGTTCGGTCTCGAGGCCGGGAAGCTCGCCGTGGTGGTGGCGGCCGTGGCCGCCGTCGCCGTCATCAGTGGCGGTCATGCCGCGGCGGCGGTGCTCACCGGCACGCTGGGACTCGCCTGGCTCACCGCGGGACGCAAGGACGAGGCCGGCGAGTGGTTCGACCAGGCCTGGGGCTACACCAAGCAGATCACGCCGCTGCTGCTCGGCGGCGTGCTCGTCGCCGGCCTGCTGCTCGGGCGTCCCGGTTACGAGGGGCTCATACCCTCGGAGTGGATCAGCCAGTCGGTGGGCGGCAACTCGCTCGGCGCCAACCTGTTCGCCTCGCTCGCCGGCGCGCTGATGTATTTCGCCACGCTGACTGAGATCCCCATCCTGCAGGGGCTGATCGGCAACGGCATGGGCTCGGGCCCGGCGCTGGCGCTCTTGCTCGCCGGGCCGGCGCTGAGCCTGCCGAACATGCTGGTGATCAACTCGGTCATCGGCCCGAAGAAGACCGCCACCTACGTCATGCTGGTGGTGGTGATGGCCACCATAACCGGCTGGATTTACGGAGCTATCTAGACCATGAAGACCATCCAGATCCTCGGCACCGGCTGTGCCAAGTGCAACCGCCTCGCGGAGGCGGCGGAACAGGCCGCCAAAGACCTCGAGCTCGATTACCAGCTCGAGAAAGTCACCGACATGCTGCGTTTTGCCGACTTCGGCGTGATGATCACGCCGGCGCTGGCGGTGGACGGCGAGGTGAAGGTCTCGGGCCGCGTGCCGTCACAGGACGAGCTGAAACAGATGCTGGCCTAGGCCGACGCGCGTGCTTCGCCCGTTGCACCCCGGCCTTCGAGTACATAAAATCTGATTTCATCTGATTCCTGGGTGTGGACATGCGAAAGATCACCGCTACCGAGCTGGCGCGCAACCTCCGCGCGGTGCTCGACAGGGTGCGCGAGTCGGGCGAGTCTTACGTCGTGGAGCGGGGCGGGCAGCCGGTCGTCCAGGTGTCGCCGACGCCCGGTCGCCAGGACGCCCAGCAGGCGCTGGCCGACCTGTACCGCACGCTGCCCCCCGAGGCGGCGAAGGACTGGCTGGATGACGCCCGCCGCGGTGGCGAGGCGCTCGACGACGCGTTACGCGATCCGTGGGCTTCCTGATCGAAACCTGCATCTGGATCGACGTCGAGCAGGGCCGGCTCGGTCCGGCGGACGTGGCGGCCTTCACGGGCGATGCGCCGGTCTACCTCTCGCCGGTCACGCTCGCCGAACTGCGCCTCGGCATCGAGATGGCGAAGGATGCTGGTGTGCGCCAGAAGCGGTTGGCGACGTACCGGCGGATGAAGCGCAAGCCCTTGCTGCCGATCGACGCCGACACAGCGGACGTGTTCGGGGAGATTGCAGGCATCCTCGCCCGGACCGGCGCACGCTCCCACCGCACGCGCGTGCAGGACCTGTGGCTCGCCAGCCAGGCCATCCAGCACGGGCTCGGCCTCGTCACGCGCAACCCGGCGGACTTCGCCGGGATTCCCGGGCTCGAGGTGGTCGAGGTGGGACCGCCGCCCTGACCGCCGCAGGGTACCCGGCAGGTCAACGATTTTCTTTCAGCTTGCGCCGTTCCTCGTCCAGGTCCCGGGCCAGCCGCTCGGCCGCTTTGTCCAGCACCCCTTCTGCCACGGTCCAGCGGCCGAAGGCGGACGTGGCGTCGATGTCGCGGTGGCTGCGCGTGGCGAGGAAGGCGACGCTGGGCTGCGCGGCCAGGCCCTCGTAGATCTCCCCGCTGATGGTGATCGAGCCGAGGAAAGGACCCTCGGGACTGCGCATGTTCACCAGCGCAAACGGCGGCACCGTCACCGCGACCTGCGCCGCGTCCGTCGGCTCGAGCTCGGTGACGCGGAAATACACGCCGAGTGCATCCGCGGCCGGTTGCTCGACCAGTACGAAGTGGCGGCCAAGCTGCTGCTTCAGCGCGGTCTCGGCATGGATGCCGATGCGGCGGGCCTCGTCGGTCGCGACCGCGGTGCTCTTCTCGTCGCCTTTGATCACGACCATCACGGGCGCCACGTGGATCTTGTCGAAGCGGCCGAGGTTCATGTCGGGCTGGGTGAAAAGCAGCGTATTGGCTTCGTCCGCACTGACGGTGAGCACCGGGTAGTCGGCGGCGCCCTGCGACGGGGCCTTCACGGCGCAGGCCGAGAGTCCAAGCGCCAGCACAGGCAGCACCAACAGTGCATGCGTTCTCATTTTTGCTTCCTTGTCGATCGGGATGGGGTTATTCGGCAGTCGGCACCAGTGTCCACTGCTGCCCGCTGCGGCCGAGCTCGTAGCCGAACTCGAACAGGCGGGTCATGTAGTCGCGGTCGAAGGTCTCGGTCGGCTCGCCCGCGAAGCTGTCCGGGATGTAGGCGACGTGGTAGTTGAAGCCGTGCTCGCCCGAGACGGCATAGAGCTTGGCCAGGTCGCCGATGCCCTGCGCCCTGATGAGCGTCGAGACGGTGCGCGTCAGCACCGGCACCAGGCGGCGCGGCACGGCCTTCGCGTCCTGGCGGATGCGCGCATTGCGGATGACGTACAGGTCCGGCGTGCCCTGGACTTCGAGGTGCGTCATGACCTCGCCCCAGTCGATGCCGAGCGAGGCCAGGAACAGCTGCGAGGTGACGCCGCCGTCGACATGCATCTCGTCGTAGCGCCGGCCGTCCGCCTCGACCTCGATCATCACCGGCGGGAAGGCGCCGGGGATGGCGGTGGAGGCGAGGATGACGTCGTAAATGAGCTCCCGCGCCTCGGGTGTGCCGAGCGCCGCAATGCGGGTGAGGTCCCACACCACCGGGCGGCCGACGTCGAGATTGGTGGTGCCGACGAACAGCGAGCGCCCGCGGGCGCCCTCGGCGGCGATGGCGGCGATCACCTCGTCGTCGAGATAGCGGGCGATGAGCGTGCGCAGGCGAGCGGTGCTCAGGGCGGCGTCGCCGCGCAGGATCTGCACCAGGCCGCGCGATTCCACCAGGTCCTCGGTCGCGTAGCGGGTGTAGATTTCGCGCAGCGTCGCGTCGTAGGCCGGCCCGAGGAAGGCGAAGGGCGCGATCAGGGCGCCGGTGCTGGTGCCGGAGACGATCTGGAACTCGGGCCGCGAGCCGTGCGCGCTCCAGCCCGCCAGCAGGCCGGCGCCGAAGGCCCCGTTGCCGCCACCGCCGGAGAGCACGAGGTAATCGTGCTCGCGGCCCATCACGCCGCTGTGCGTCTGGCGCAGGGTCTCGCGCGGCAGGGTCAGCCAGGCCTGCAGCTCGCGCGGCGGCTCGTCGCCCCACTGGCGCGCCGCCGGGATGCCGGGTACCCGGGCGATGCCCGCCAACTCCGGCGGCGGCTCGAGCCGTTGCGGCGGCGCAGCGCAGCCCGCCAGGCCGGCGAGCACCAGGAGGAGGGCAGCGCGTGCCTTGTTGCACCTGAGGTTTCGACGCACGGGGGTCTCCTCGCTGCCTATCCGGCCATTCTGGTCTCGAGTTTGCCTTGCCGGCAATGCGCCATCCGCCCAGAATGGGGATCGTGAACCCAGGGGCGGATACCGGCATGCACTTTGGCGACGACGAGCTTAGCAGGCATTTCGGCCAGATCTGGCCGGTCCACGTGGAGCACTTCACCGAGTTGCTGATCGCGCTGCGCCGGGAATTCAACGGCGATCTCGATCGCATGCTGGTGCTGGGCGTGATCGGCATGCGGACGTTGCCGCCGCAGCGCGTCGCGGGCCGCTCCTTTGCCGAGTTCCAGGCCGGGCAGCTGGCCCAGCAGCCGCGGCCCATCAACGTGCAGTCCATCGCCGAGACCACCGGCATTCCGCGCGAGACGGTGCGGCGCAAGGTGGCGGAGCTCCAGGCCGCCGGCTGGATCGAGCGGCGCGACGACGGCCACCTCATGGTGGCCCCGCGGGCCCGCGAGGACCTTGCGCCCGCGACGCAGGCGACCATGCGCTACCTGGTCGCCGTCGGCGCGGCCTGCGTCGCGGCGGCAGGCTAGTCGTGCTGGAGAACGCATGCCCTTAGCCCCACGCCGGACCGAGCCGCGAGCCGTCGCGCGCGCCGCGCTGCTGCTGGTCGCGGCCGTGCTGCTCGCCGGCTGCCGCCCGACCGCGGCGATCAATGCGTTCAGCCCCTCTGATCACTATGTGAAAGAGCCGGACCAGGCTTACGGCGAAGATCCGCGCCAGCAGCTCGACCTGTACCGGCCGACGACGGTGGCGGACGAGGCGCCGGTGGTGGTGTTCTTTTACGGCAACGGCTGGCGCGAGGCGGCGCGGGCGGATTTCGAGTTTGTCGCCTCCGCGCTGGCGTCCGACGGCATCATCGTGCTCATCCCGGACTATCGCGCCCATCCCCAGGTGACCTTCCCGGCCTTCGTCGAGGACGGCGCCGCGGTGGTGCGCTGGGCAATGGATAACGTCGACGGCGTGGCCGACGGGGCGCGGCCGCTGTACCTCATGGGCCATTCTGCCGGGGCGCAGATCGCGGCCCTGCTGGCGCTCGATCCGCGCTATCTCGCCGCGGTCACCGGGACGCCGCCGCCACTGGCAGGCTTCATCGGGCTGTCCGGGCCCTATGATTTCCTGCCGCTGGAGGAGGGTTACATGCAGACCGTCTTCCCCGAGGACACGCGCCCGCAGAGCCAGCCGATCAATTTTGTCTCCGCTGACGCGCCGCCCACGCTGCTGGTCCACGGCACCGATGACACGCGCGTGCTGCCGGAGCACAGCCGGCGGCTGGCACAGCAACTGGAGGAACACGGCGTGCCCGTCACGCTGCGCATGTACGACGGCACCGGGCACGTGCGCGTGGTGGCGGCGCTGGCGCCGCCGCTGCAGTTCATCGACGACACCATGGAAGACGTGATCGCCTTCATCCGCGCACGGTGAGCCGGGCGGGGCTACACTGGGGTGCACATTCTCAAGACAAGAAGGTGCGTCATGGCCTTCCTTTCCGTGAATCCCGCCACCGGCGAGGAGTTCTTCCGCGCCGAGGGACATGAACCCGAACAGGTCGAGGCGATCCTCGACGAGGCGTCCCGCGCGGCGCCCGACTGGCGCGACCAGCCCGTCGCCGAGCGCGCCGAGCTGCTGCGGCGCGTGAGCCGCCTGCTGCACGCGCGGCGCGACGAGCTCGCCAACCTGGCGACGCTGGAAATGGGCAAGCTCAAGGCGGAGGCGCACGCCGAGATCGAGAAGTGCGCCGCGGCCTGCGATTACTACGCCGAGCATGCGGCGGACTTTCTCGCCGACGAGCGCATCGCCACCGATGCCGCCGACAGCCGCGTGGTCTACCAGCCGCTCGGCACGGTGCTGGCGGTGATGCCGTGGAATTTCCCCTTCTGGCAGGCCATCCGCTGCGCCGCTCCGGCGCTGGCGGCCGGGAACACCGTGCTGCTCAAGCATGCCTCGAGCGTGCCGCAGTGCGCCCTCGCCATCGACCAGGTGTTCGCCGAGGCGGGCTGCCCGGAGGGCGTGTTCCGCACCCTGCTCATCGGCAGCGATGCCGTGGAGATGGTGATCGCCGATCCGCGCGTGCACGCGGTCTCGCTCACCGGCAGCGACAAGGCGGGTGCGGCGGTGGCCGCGGTCGCCGGGGAACACCTGAAGAAATGCGTGCTCGAGCTCGGCGGCTCGGACGCCTTCATCGTGCTGGCGGACGCTGACCTCGACGCGGCCGTGGCCCAGGGCCTGAAGTCGCGCTTCCAGAACGCCGGCCAGAGCTGCATCGCCGCCAAGCGTTTCCTGCTGCATGCCGACATCGCCGATGCCTTCCTCGAGCGCTTCGTCGCCGGCGCCGAGGCGCTGGTGCCGGGCGACCCGGCGGCGGAGGACACCACGCTCGGGCCCATGGCGCGCACCGACCTGCGCGACGAGCTGGACGCGCAGGTGGAGGACGCGGTGGAGCACGGCGCCCGGGTCCTCACCGGCGGGCGGCCGCTGGAAGGCCCCGGGGCCTTCTATGCGCCGACGGTGCTGGACGGTGTCACCCCTGTCATGCGTGCCTGGAGCGAGGAACTGTTCGGGCCGGTGGCGACGGTGATGCGGGTCGAGGATGCGGAGCATGCGCTGGTCATCGCCAACGGCAGCCCCTTCGGTCTCGGCGGCGCGGTGTGGACGCAGGACCTGGAGCGCGGTGCGGCGCTGGCACGGCGGCTGGAGTGCGGCGCGGCCTTCGTCAACGGCATGGTGAAGAGCGATCCGCGCCTGCCGTTCGGCGGCGTGAAGGACTCCGGCTACGGCCGCGAGTTGTCGCGCCACGGGCTGCTGGAGTTCGTCAACGCCAAGACGCTGTGGGTGGGCTGAAGACGCGCCGCGGCTGGACGGCGGCGTTGCGGCTGGGGTAGTTTCGAGCATCGACAACCACAGGAGAATGACAGCATGAAGCAGAGTTTCGTGAAGGTCGTTGCCATCGTCTCCGTGATCGCCTTCGGCGCCACCGGGCTGGTTGCGCCGGCGCACGCCACCATTGTCGGCACGCAGACGGTGATGATGGAGTCCGAACGCGCCGCGACCGTGGCGCGCGTGCAGGCGGCACTGGACCGCGAGGCCGTGCAGGCGCAGCTGGAGGCGCTCGGTGTCGATACGGCCGATGCCAGGGCACGCGTCGCGGCGCTCTCCGACGCCGAGCTGCAGCAGCTCGACGGCCGCCTCGCCGAGTTGCCCGCCGGCGCCGGCGTGCTCGAGGTGGTCGGTATCGTCTTCGTCGTGCTGTTGATCCTCGAGATCGTCGGCGTCACCAACATCTTCAGTCGCATCTGAGAATCGCCTGCGACATCGGCAGCCGTGGCCCGGGACTGCCCGGGCGGCGGGTGCTGCTGATCTTGTCGATATTGCTCGCGCTGGGCGGCTGCGCCTCCCAGCGCGAGCTCGTCTCCGCGGCGCCGTCCATGCAGGACCGCAGCGCCCCGGTGGAGCTCGCCGACACCCCCTTCTTCCCTGACGACGCCCTGCAGTGCGGCCCGGCCGCACTGGCCACAGTGCTCGGCGCCTCCCAGAATGGTCAGCATTACAATGACTTACGGGGGTCAGACCCCGCAACGCTGGCGCGCGAGGTGTATACGCCCGGCCTCGGCGGCAGCCTGCAGCTGGAGCTGGTGGCTGCGGCACGCCAGCGGGGTTTCGTGCCCTACGCGCTGCCGCCCGAGGCCGACGCACTGTTCGCCGAGCTGGTGGCCGGGCGCCCGGTGCTGGTGCTGCAGAACCTGCGCCTGCGCACGCTGCCGGCCTGGCATTACGCGGTGGTGATCGGGGCCGATCCCGTCAACGAGACGGTGATCCTGCGCTCCGGCACGGAGAAACGCCTGGTCATGCCGGCCGGCAAGTTCATGCGCACCTGGGACCTGGCGGAGCGCTGGGGGCTGGTGCTGCTGCGGCCCGGGGAGCTGCCCGCCACGCTGGAGCGAGAGCGCTATTTCGCGGCGGTGGCGGGAGTGGAAGCGGCGGGACGCCACGCCGACGCGGCCCGCGCCTGGAGGGCGGCGCTCGGGCCCTGGCCCGACGACCCGGTGGCGCTGTTCGGCCATGCCACGGCCAGCCACCTGGCCGGCGACCTTGCCACGGCTTACGACGCCTATCTCGCGTTGCTGCTGCTCGAGCCCGGCCACGCGGCCGCGCTGAACAACCTGGCCAACCTGCTCGCGGGCCAGGGGTGCCGGGTGGCGGCGCACATCATGGCGCAACAAGCGCTGGAGTCGGCCACGCCCGACAGCGCGATCGCCGCAGCGGCGCGCGAGACCCTGCAGCGGCTGGAGGCGGATACCGTGCGGGGCGGGACCTGCGAGCTACCCTGAAGCTCAGTCCTCGAGCACGAAAGTGACTTTCATGAACACGCGGAATTCCTTCACCGCGCCGTTCTCGATCACCACTTCCTGTTCCTTGATCCACGCGCTCTTCACGTTCTTCAGCGTCTCGTTGGCGCGCGCGATGCCTTGCTTGATGGCGTCCTCGAAGCTCTTCGGCGAGGAGGCGCCGATCTCGGTGACTTTCACTACGGACATGGTCCTGTCTCCCGGAGTCGCCTGCGCGGCATGACTCCTGTTGCGAATGTAGGGAAAGTATAGGAGTCGCTCCCCGGTTTTTCCTGAGGCGGCCGGATACGGCCAGGCCCTATAATCCAGGCAACTTCGGGCGGCGCGGGCGCAAGCCATGACCAAGCTCAACTGGACCTCTCCCGGCGACCTGCCGCTGCAGGCACCGCAGCCCGACGTGCCGCTCAAGGTGCAGGCGCGCGGCGCGGAGCTCTACCGCGACCCGCTGCTCAATAAGGGCTCGGGTTTCACGCCGCAGGAGCGCGTCCTGCTCGGCCTCGACGGCCTTTTGCCCAGCCGGGTCAATACCATGGCGCAGCAGGCGCGCCGCGTGCACATGACGCTCGACCGGCTGCGCGACCCCTTCGACAAGTACCTCGAGCTTTCGGCCCTGCAGGACCGCAACGAGCAGCTGTTCTACCGCGTGCTGTGCGACCAGCTGAAGCAGCTGATGCCGGTGATCTACACGCCGACCGTGGGCAAGGCGACGCGCGAGTTCAGCCACGTCTTCCGCCGCGGCCGCGGTGTCTGGATCACGCCCGATCATCGCGGCCGCGTCGCGGACGTGCTGCGCAACGCCACCCAGGGCCGGCCGGTGAAGCTCATCGTCGCCACGGACAACGAGTCCATCCTCGGCATCGGCGACCAGGGCGCCGGCGGCATGGCCATCGCCATCGGCAAGCTCTCGCTGTATTGCGCCGCGGCCGGCATCCACCCCGCCTACACGCTGCCGGTCAGCCTCGACGTCGGCACCGACAGCGCCTCGCTGCTGGAAGACGAGATCTACCTCGGCTGGCCGGCGCGCCGGCTGCGCGGCGAGGCCTACGACGCCCTCGTCGAGGAGTTCGTCACGGCGGTGTGCGAGGTCTTCCCCGGCGCCCTGCTGCAGTGGGAGGACTTCCGCAAGGACAACGCCTCGCGGCTGCTCGATCGCTACCGCGACCGGCTGCCGTCCTTCAACGACGACATCCAGGGCACCGGCGCGGTGTGCCTGGCCGGCGTGCTCACCGGCCTCATGGGCTGCGGCGCCGAACTGGCCGAGCAGCGCGCCGTGGTGCTCGGCGCCGGCGCTGCGGGGCTCGGCATCACGCGCCAGCTGGCCGGCGCCATCCGCGACGCCGGCGGCGACGACTATCCCGTGGCGGTGCTGGACAGCCGCGGCCTGCTGGTGGGCGACAACTTCCGCGACGAGTACAAGGTCGAGCTGGCCTGGCCGACGGAGGTGTCGGTGGCACGCGGCTTCGGCGAGCAGGCGGGCGCGGACCTCCTCGAGGTGGTGCAAAAGTTTCGCCCCACCATCCTGGTCGGCGTCGCCGGGCAGCCGGGCGCGTTCACCGAGGCGGTGGTCAAGGCCATGGCGGAGAACACGCAGCGGCCCATCATCATGCCGTTGTCCAACCCGACCGATTACGCCGAGGCGCGGCCGGAAGAGATCCTGCGCTGGACCGAGGGCAGGGCGCTGGTCGCCACCGGCAGCCCCTTCGCCGACGTGGTCATGGACGGGCGGCGCCATCTCATCGGCCAGGGCAACAACGTCTTCATCTTCCCCGGCCTGGGCCTCGGCGCGCTGCTGAGCGAGGCGCGCCAGGTCTCCGACGGCATGATCGCCGCCGCGGCGCGCACGCTGGCCGACGTGGTGCGCCAGGAGTCGCTGGGCGAGAGCCGGCTCTACCCGCGGGTGGCCTGGCTGCGCCAGAGCACCCGCGCCGTGGCCACCGCGGTGATGCGCACTGCCGTCGCCGAGGGGCTGTCCCCGCCGCTGGACGAGGCCGACATCGAGCGGCGCCTGGACGCCGCCCACTGGGAGCCGGAGTACCCGCCTTACGAGGCGGGTTGAATTGGCAAGGAAAGTGTCCTGTTAAAGCAAGGCGCAAGGTCGCGATCGACGTCTTGCGCGCGGTGAATCCCTTTGGGGTGGCCAGCCGCCGGGTGTCCCGGCTGCCGGCCATGTACGCGCCCTAGGGGCTGCCCTTACCGGCGAACGTTACTGCCCGACACCGAGCTCCAGCTGCAAGAACACCAGGTTCTCGTCCGCGCGCGGCGCCTCGTCCGGCTCCGCCACCGCGATCCGCGCTGCATCCAGGCCGCCGCTCTCCACCAGGTAGTTGCGTACCGACGCGGCGCGTTCCATTCCGAGCAGGCGGAACTCCTGCGCCTCGACGGTCTGCAGCTCGAGCAGCGCCGCGCGCAGCGCCTCGATGTAGGCGGTCTCGTCCAGCACCGGCTTGTCGCTGCCTTCCGGAATCGACGAGTGCTCCGCCTGCAGCGTGGCCGGCGCCTCGGCCCCAGCGGCCTCGGCGTACATCGCTTCCATGATCAGCCGCACCGGGTCGCCGTCCTTGCCGCTGCCTTCGCCGGCCTCGAAGCGCGCCGAGATGGCGTCGTCCAGCAGACGCTGGCGGATGGCGCGGCCGTCGCGAGCCTCGTCGAAGGCGGCGCCGATCTCGAGTTGCAGCTCGGGTCGCTGCACCAGCGCCTCGGCAAGCTTGGACAGGTCCTCCGCCTCGGGTCCGCGCAGGGTCACGTCGCCGGCGACGAAGCCGACGAATTCGAGGTCCGCTTCCTCCGCACCGCCGCCCAGCAGGGAGGCGAGGAAGCGGAACGGCGCGGTGACGATCTTGCCGAGCACGTTGCCCAGCGCCCTGAACACCAGCGGCGCATAGCGGAACTGCGGGTCGGTGATGTCGCCGGAGACCGGCACCTCGAGGTCGATGCGGCCCTGCGTGTCGGTCAACAGCGCGACGGCCAGGTCCAGCGGCAGGCTCATCGCGCCGGGCGAATCGACCTTGTCACCGAGCTTGAGGTCGTTGATCAACATGCGGTTCCGGGCCTCGAGCTGGCCATCGCGGATGATCCAGCTGAGGTCGACGTCAATCGTGCCCGCGGCAATTTCGCGGCCGGCGAACTTGACCGTGTAGGGCGTGAGGTCACGCATCTCGATGTTGCGGAAGTCGAGTTCCAGTTCCATCACGCGCGTCGGCTCGAACACGTCGAGCGTGCCGCGGATGGTGGCGGCGCCGTACTCGTTCACGTCGCCGTCGAACTCGACGCGCGCCGGGGTCGGGCTGCCGGACGTGATGGCCGCGATCGAGCCGCGCATCGGCTGCACCAGTGCGGCGAAGGGGATGGGCAGGCTGAGGTCGGTGAAGTCCATGGTGCCGTCCGCGATATCGACCCGCCCGACGCCGACAGCGAAGGGCTCGGCGGCCGCCCCAGCGTCCGGCGCCTCAGCGTCTGGCGCCCCGGCGTCCGGCGCCCCGGCGTCCGGCGCTGCTTCGCCTGCGGTGCTGCCCGGCGCGATCGCGGTGAGATTCAGGTCGCCGTCCTCGTTGACCAGTACCTTGAGGAAGGGCTCCGACACCGCCACCTTGCCGATGCGCAGGGCACGCCCCGCCAGCGACAGGTCGATGCCCTCCGCATCCAGCACCTGCCAGCCGACCAGCTGCGTTTCTTCGTCCGGCAGCCGGCTTTCGAGCGCGCGCAGCGCCGCCTTGCCGGTGAAGGCGAACGGCTCCTCGTCGCTCAGCGTGATGCGGCCCGCGGCATCGGCGAGCAGGCTCGCCACCTCGAGATTCATCGCCCCGTCGGTGTAGGGCAGCGCGGGGAGCAGGGACAGTCCCTCGATGCCGACGTCCAGCCCCACCTGCAGCGGCAAGGCGCGCACCGCGCCGGACACCGCCAGCGTGCCGCCGGAGGCCGCGGCGGCGTTGAGTTCCACGTCGGCGCGATGGCCGTCGGCGCTGCGGTAGTCGGTGACGGCCAGCACGAGGTCTTCCAGCGCGACCTGCACCGGGCGCGGCGCCATGCGATCCTCGAAGGCCACGCGGCCGCCGTCGATGCGCAAGGCGCCGAGCCGGATGGCGAGGCCGGACGCCGCTGCCTCACCGTCGCCGCTTTCCGCTTCGGGCCCTTCCGCGTCTTCCGTGGCCTCTTCCGCGGCGCTCCCCGGCGGCGTCAGCGCCGCCACCAGGTCGATGGTCCCGTCCTCCAGCTGGCGCAGCTCGAGGCCCGGCTGGGAGAGTTCGACGCTGCCGACGTCGAGCGTGCCCTGCGCCAGGTCGAACTCGATGCCGTCTGCCGCGGTGCGCGGCAGGGCGAGGAGCGGCGCGCCGGAGCTGCGCTGCGCCACCTCGAGGCCCGTCAGCGTGGCGCGACCGCGCTGCACCCGTAAGTCCAGCGCCTCGCTGCTGCCGTCCAGCGCGTAGTCGAAGCCCAGGGCCAGGCGTGCTTCCCCGGTGAAGGCGGCGTCATAGTCGTGGCGCACGTACTCCCAGAACGGCGCCAGCGCCAGGTTGTCCAGCTCGACGCTGCCGGCGGAAGCCAGCGGATCCACCGCGAAGCTGCCGTTCCAGCGCATCCTGCCGCCGCGTGGGCCGGTGACTTCGAGCGTGTACGCGCCTTCGCCCTCGGGCAGCGTGGCGAAGTGCTCCATGGCGAAACTGACCGGGCCGAAGGCCAGCGACCAGTTCTCGGGATGCGCCTCGTCGGCGACGGCGAGACGGCCTTCCACCAGCGTGACGTTGTGCAGCACCAGCCGCGGCGGGGCCGCATCCGGGTCGGGCTCGGCGGGCTCTGCCGGGGGCGGCAGGCGGTCGAACATGCGCTTGAAGTTGACGATGCCGTCGGCGCCGCGCTGCAGCCGCAGCTGCGGGTGCTCCAGCGCCAGCTCGCCGAAAGTCCAGGCCCGCCGCCAGGCGCTGGAGAGGGAGAAGTCCACCACCAGGCGGCGGAAGTCCAGCATCGGCCCCGACTCCGGGTCCTCGAGCGACAGTCCCTCGACCGTGAGCTTGAACAGGTAGGGGTTGAAGCGAACCTTCTCGATCGACAGGTCGACGCCGAGCCGTTCCTGCGCCAGCTTCGGCGCCTGGTTGTGCGCCAGCCAGGGCAGGAACAGGAAGCCGACGAGGGTGTAGGCGAGCACCGCCGCCAGCGCCCAGAGTCTCCATCCCTGGAGTTTCATCTTGCTGCGCCAGGCGGCGGTCATGGCGTGGGTCCCCGCGTCAATCCTCGATGATGAAGCTCCGCAGCTGCTCCGAGCGCGTCGGGTGACGCAGCTTGCGCAGTGCCTTGGCCTCTATCTGGCGAATACGCTCGCGCGTGACGTCGAACTGCTTGCCGACCTCCTCGAGGGTGTGGTCGGTGTTCATGTCGATGCCGAAGCGCATGCGCAGCACCTTGGCCTCGCGCGGCGTCAGGCCGGCGAGCACGGCATGCGTGGTCTCCTTCAGGCCCTCGCCGGTGGCCGAATCGATCGGGGAGAGCACCGAGGCGTCCTCGATGAAATCCCCCAGGTGCGAATCCTCGTCGTCGCCGATGGGCGTCTCCATGGAGATCGGCTCCTTGGCGATCTTCAGCACCTTGCGCACCTTGTCCTCGGGCATTTCCATGCGCACGGCCAGCTCGTCCGGCGTCGGCTCGCGACCCATCTCCTGCAGCATCTGCCGCGAGATGCGGTTCAGCTTGTTGATGGTCTCGATCATGTGCACCGGGATGCGGATGGTGCGCGCCTGGTCGGCGATGGAGCGCGTGATGGCCTGGCGGATCCACCACGTGGCGTAGGTCGAGAACTTGTAGCCGCGGCGGTACTCGAACTTGTCCACCGCCTTCATCAGGCCGATGTTGCCTTCCTGGATCAGGTCCAGGAACTGCAGGCCGCGGTTGGTGTACTTCTTGGCGATGGAGATCACCAGGCGCAGGTTGGCCTCGACCATCTCCTTCTTGGCGCGCCGCGCCTTGGCCTCGCCGATGGACATCTGGCGGCTGATCTCCTTGATGTCGGAGACCGAGAGGCCGTTCTCCTTCTCCAGGGCGATGAGCTTCTTCTGCGCCCGCTCGATCTCCGGGCGCAGCTTGCCCAGCTGCGAGGAGTGCTTGCGCTTGGCGCGGATCTGCTTCTCCAGCCACTCGGAGCCGGTCTCGTTCTGCGGGAAGCTGGCGAGGAAGTCCTTCTTCGGCATCCCGGCCTCGCGCACCGCCAGGGCCATGATCTGGCGCTCCTGGGTGCGGATGCCGGCGACGGCGCCGCGCAGGTTGTTGCCCAGCTCCTCGAACAGCTTCGGCGCCAGCTTCAGCTGCATGAACTCGTCCGTGAGCTGGGCGCGGGTCTTGCGTGTCTTGGCGTGGGCCGGGCCTTCCTTCGCCAGCAGGGTCTTCACCTGCTTGTGCAGCCGGCCGATCTTCTTCATGCGGCGGCTGACCTCGGCCGGATCCGGCCCGGTGTCGACCTCGGCGGCGGAGTCGTCGTCATCGTCGTCGTCGTCTTCGTCGTCCGCGGCCGCCTTCTTGCCCTTGCCCTTGGCCTTGGCCTTCTCTTTTTCCTTCGCCTTTTCCTTGGCCTTGTCGTCGGCGCGGTTGCCCGGCTGGGCCACCTCGTCGGTCTGGTTCGGGTCGATGAAGCCCACCACCAGGTCGGCCAGGCGCGCCTCGCCGGCCTCGACGGCGGCGTACTGGTTCAGCAGGTACTCGATGGTCCCCGGGAACTCGGACAGCGCGTGGCGGACCTGCTCCAGGCCCTCCTCGATGCGCTTGGCGATGCGGATTTCGCCCTCGCGGGTGAGCAGTTCCACCGTGCCCATCTCGCGCATGTACATGCGCACCGGGTCGGTGGTGCGGCCGAACTCGCTGTCGACGCTGGCCAGGGCCGCGGCCGCTTCCTCGGTGTCGTCGTCGTCGGCGGACACGGCGGTGTCGGCCAGCAGCAGTTCCTCGGCATCCGGCGCCTTCTCGTAGACCGTGATGCCCATGTCGTTGATCGTGTTGACGATGTCCTCGATCTGCTCCGGGTCGACGATGTCGTCCGGGAGGTGATCGTTGACTTCGGCATAGGTCAGGTAACCCTGCTCCTTGCCGCGGGCGATCAGCAGCTTGATCTGGGACTGCTTCTCATCAGGTAGGGCGTTGCGACGTTCGCTCACTCAGAGGCCCTCGTGCCGGTAAAAAACGAATCGCACAGTATAGCACCGTGCACACACTTTTCGACGCCTGAAGTCACCCCGGGGTTCCACTGCGGCGGGCCAGGCGGGCGTCCAGGGTCTTCAGCTCCGCGCGCTGCTCCGGGTTCAGCGGCTGCGCGCGCGAGATTTCGAACAGTTCTTCGTGGCGGAGCCGGATGCGCTCCTCTTCGAGGCGATCGAGGCAGTCCTGCAGCTCGGCGGCCGCCACGTCCTCGGTGGCCACCATTTCCGCCGTGGCCAGCTTCTGCAGGTGCGGGAAGGCGTCGTGTTCGCGCCAGCGCTCCAGCAGGCCGCCGGTGGTCATGCGCGGGCCGACGTCCGCCAGCAGCGCCTGCAGCAGGTCCATGCCGGGGCGCTCCAGCCCCGCCAGGCCTTCCGGCAGCTTCACCTGCGCGGCCTGGGCCGGGAAATGCACCACCAGCGCCACGGCCCGGCGTACCAGGCTGCTGCGCCCCGGCACCGGCCGCGGTTGCCGGGCCGGCCGGCCGGGGGCCTGCGGCGCGGCGCCGGCAGCGGCGTCCACGAAGCGTCCGTAGGCGGCCTCATCCATGCCGACAGCCCTGGCGATGCGCCGCACCAGCAGGGCGCGGAACACGCCTTCCGGCACCTTCGCCACCAGCGGCTTGGCCAGCTCGGCGAGCCGGGCGCGGCCGTCCATGCTGTCCATGTCGACCCGGGCGGCGAGCTCGTCGTGCAGGTAATCCGACAGCGGCAGCGCGCGCGCCAGGCGGGCGGTGAAGGCCGCAGCGCCCTCGGCGCGCACCAGCGAGTCCGGGTCCTCGCCCTCGGGCAGGAACAGGAAGCGCACCTGGCGCCCCTCGCCCAGCGTCGGCAGGGTGTTCTCCAGCGCGCGCCAGGCCGCTTGCCGCCCGGCGCGGTCGCCGTCGAAACAGAACACCACTTCCTCCGTCACCCGGAACAGCCGCTCCAGGTGCTCCGGCGTGGTGGCGGTGCCCAGCGTGGCCACCGCCCACGGGATGCCGGCTTCGCGCAGCCCGACCACGTCCATGTAGCCTTCCACCACCAGCAGGCGGTCGACCTGCCGCAGCGCCTGGCGCGCCTCGTACAGGCCGTACAGCTCGCGGCCCTTGTGGAACAGCGGCGTCTCCGGGGAGTTCAGGTACTTCGGCTCGTCCTTGCCCAGCACGCGCCCGCCGAAGGCGATCACCCGGCCGCGGGCGTCGCGGATGGGGAACATGACGCGGCCGCGGAAGCGGTCGTAGTGGCCGCCGCCGTCGCGCTCGATGAGCAGTCCCGCGGTGGCGAGGCGCCTGACGGTCTCCTCGTCGCGGCCGAAGCGCTTCAGCACCGCGTCCCAGGCCTCCGGCGCCCAGCCGAGGCCGAACGTCGCCGCCGTCGCGCCGCTCACCCCGCGCGCCTTCAGGTAATCCACGGCCGGGGCATGGCGCTTGAGCTCGTCGCGATAAAAAGCCGCCACGGCGTCGAGCAGGCCGTACAGGTCGACGCGCCGCTCGCCCTCCGGCGACTGTTCGCGCGGCACTTCCAGCCCGGCCAGCGAGGCCAGCTCCTCCACCGCCTCGGGGAAGCTGAGATGCTCGAAGTCCATGAGGAAGCCGAGCGCGGTGCCGTGGGCGCCGCAGCCGAAGCAGTGATAGAACTGCTTGTTCGGGCTGACGGTGAAGGAGGGCGTCTTCTCGCCGTGGAAGGGGCAGCAGGCCTTGTACTCGCGTCCGGCCTTCTTCAGCGGCACACGGGCGTTGATGACCTCCACGATGTCCGTGCGGCCCATCAGTTCGTCGATGAAGCTGGCCGGGATCAGGCCCATGGTCGCTCGCGTCGCGGCTCGCGCCACATGGCTGGGTGGAAGTGGGGGTTCGGGCTGTGCACCCGATATAAATAGCTCAGCCGAGCCTGCTTTTCACCTGCGCGCTCAGCGCCGCCATGTCGGCGCGCCCCTGGGCGCGGTGGCGCAGCTCCGCCATGACCTTGCCCATGTCCTTCATGGAGGTGGCGCCGGTCGCCGCGACCACTTCGTCCACCAGGGCCGCCAGCTCGGCTGCATCCAGCGGCTCGGGCAGGTAGGCCGAGAGCAGCTCGATCTCGGCGGACTCCTTGTCCACCAGGTCCTGGCGACCGCCGGCGCGGTACTGCTCCACCGACTCGCGGCGCTGCTTGATCATCTTCTCGATCACGCCCAGCACGCCGGCGTCGTCGAGCTCTATGCGCTCGTCGACTTCACGCTGCTGGATGGCGGCCAACGCCATGCGCACCACGCCGAGGCGGGCCTTGTCGCCGGAGCGCATGGCCTGCTTCATGTCTTCGCGGAGCTGGTTCTTGACGGACACCGTTCGGGTCCCGGGGGAAGGCGGGGGATCAGTACAGGCGCTTGCGCCGGGACTGCTCACGCTGCATGCGCTTCGCGTGACGCTTCACGGCTGCGGCCTTCTTGCGCTTGCGTTCCTGGGTCGGCTTCTCGTAAAACTCACGGCGACGAAGCTCGGTCAGGACGCCGGCCTTCTCACAGGCCCGCTTGAAGCGCCGCAGGGCGGCGTCAAAATATTCGTTTTCGCGTACGCGTACACCAGGCATTAAAGCTCACCATCCTAAAGGGTTGGGCTGGGTTGTCTGAAAAAACCGGCCACATGGGCCGGGTAAAGACCGACCATTGTAGCGGCGCCCCGGCATGAAAGCCAGTAGGGCGCCAGGAGACGAACTTGAAGGTTCTCGGCATCGAAACCTCCTGCGACGAGACCGGCGTGGCCGTGGTCGACTCGGAGGCCGGCCTGCTGGCCCACGCGCTCTACAGCCAGGTGCGGCTGCACGCCGAGTTCGGCGGCGTGGTGCCCGAGCTGGCCTCGCGCGACCACGTGCGCAAGCTCCTGCCGCTGGTGGAAAAAGTGCTGGCGGAGGCGGGCCTCGCCCCGGCGCAGATCGACGGCGTCGCCTACACCACGGGCCCCGGGCTGATCGGCGCGCTGCTGGTGGGCGCCTGCGCCGGGCGCAGCCTGGCGTGGGCCTGGGGCGTGCCGGCGGTGGGCGTGCACCACATGGAGGGGCACCTGCTGGCGCCCATGCTGGAGTCGCCGGCACCGGAGTTTCCCTTTATCGCGCTGCTGGTCTCCGGCGGCCACAGCATGCTGGTGGAAGTGCGCGGCCTGGGCGAGTACCGCGTGCTGGGCGAGACCCTGGACGATGCCGCGGGGGAGGCCTTTGACAAGACCGCCAAGGTGCTGGGCCTGGGCTACCCGGGCGGCCCGGCGCTGGCGCAGCTGGCGAGCAGTGGCGGGCCCGGCCGCGTCAGCCTGCCGCGGCCGATGCTGAAACGGCCCGGGCTGGACTTCAGTTTCAGCGGCCTGAAGACCGCCGTGATCACCGGAATCCGCGACCTGGAGCTGGACGAAAGGGCGAGGGCGGACGTGGCCTGGGAGTTCCAGGAAGCCATCGTCGAGGTGCTGGTGGGCAAGAGCCTGCGCGCCGTGCAGCAGACCGGCATCCGGCGCCTGGTGATCGCCGGCGGCGTGGGCGCCAACCGGCGGCTGCGCGAGCGCCTCGCGGCGGATGCCGCGGCGGCCGGCGCCGAGGTGTTCTATCCGCGGCTGGAGTTCTGCACCGACAATGGCGCCATGATCGCCTACGCGGGTATGCTGCGTCTCAAGGCCGGCGAGACCGCGTCATCCTCCATCGAGGCGCGAGCCCGGTGGGATCTTGAAACCCTGCGCCCGCCGGGCGCCAGCGTCTAGAGGACCTGGGTGGACACTATTTTCCTCAACGACCTCCGGGTCGAGACCGTCATCGGGATCTACGACTGGGAACGGCGCATCCGCCAGACCGTCAGCATCAACCTCGAGATCGCCGCCGACATCCGCCGCGCCGCGGCCTCGGACAGCATCGAGGACACGCTGAACTACAAGGCCGTGGCCAAGCGCCTGATCGAGTTCGTCGAGGGCTCCAGCTTCCAGCTGGTGGAGACCCTGGCGGAACGCATCGCCGGCATCGTGGTCACAGAGTTTGACGTCAGTCGCGTCAAGGTGACCCTCAACAAGCCCGGGGCGATCCGCGGCGCGCGCGACGTCGGCGTGTGCATCGAGCGGACCACGGCGGATTTCCATGCCTGAAGTCTTCGTCGGCGCCGGCAGCAACATCGAGCCCCGCAAGCACCTGGGGGCGGGACTGCGGGCCCTGGCGGAGCATTTCGGCCTGCTGCGCCTGTCGCCGGTGTACCGCAACAGCGCGGTCGGCTTCGAGGGCGAGGATTTCCTCAACCTGGTGATTTCCTTCGAGACCGAGGCGCCGGTGGGCGCGGTGGCGGCGGTGCTGGCGCGCATCGAGGCGGACAACGGCCGCCAGCGCGGCGAGGCGAAGTTCGCCCCGCGCAGCCTGGACCTGGACCTGCTGCTGTACGGCGACGTCGCGGGCATGGTGGACGGGATCGAGCTGCCGCGCGACGAGATCACGCGTTACGCCTTCGTCCTCAAGCCGCTGGCGGACCTGGTGCCGGACCAGGCGCACCCGGTGCTCGGCCGCAGTTACGCCGAGCTGTGGGAAGAATTCGACGACACGCGCCACCCCCTCGAGCGGGTGGCCGGTGACTTTGCCGCGGAGGTGGCACTATGAACAGCGGTACGAGACATGCCAGGCGATTCAAGTCCGTGATGCTGATGCTGGCCAGCGGCGCGCTGGCCGCCTGCGGCAGCAGCTCCGATTCCAGCATCGTGGGCCCGCCGATCGGCGAATGCTCGGTGGCGGCTCAGAACCAGGCCATCTACGACACCATGCAGCAGTACTACCTCTGGTACGAGGAGCTGCCGAACGTCGACCCGACGTCCTTCTCCTCGCAGCAGGCCCTGCTCGATGCGCTGCGCTTCCAGCCGCTGGACCGCTTCAGCTACCTCACCACGGTGGCGGAGGAAGAAGCGCTGTTCGGTTCCAGCCAGTTCATCGGCGTCGGCTTCCGCTCCCAGGCCAGTGAGGATCTCACCGCGCAGGTGGTGCTGGACGTGTTCGAGGACGGCCCGGCCGACCTCGTCGGCCTGGTGCGCGGCAGCCGCATCCTCGCCGTGGACGGCGTGCCGATCGCGGAGATCCTCGCCAGCGGGACCTTCTCCGAGGCCCTCGGCCCGGCCGAGGTCGGCTACGAGTTCGAGCTGACCTTCGAGCAGCCCGGCGGCGCGGTGGTCACCGCGACCCTGAGCAAGGACGTGGTCACCATTCCGCCGGTGACCGCGGCGCGCGTGTTCCAGGTCAACGGCCAGAACACCGGCTACCTGGTGTTCCGCAATTTCGTCACCCCGGGCGTGGCGGCGCTGGACGAGGTGTTCGCGGAATTCCGCCTCGCGGGGGTGACGCAGCTGATCGTGGACCTGCGCTACAACGGCGGCGGCCTGGTCTCGGTGGTCGAGCACTTCGCCGACCTGCTGGCCAGCCGCATCGCGCCGAGCCAGCCGTTCGCCAGCTACCAGTACAACGACAAGAACACGGACCGCGACCGCACCTTCTTCCTCGACAGCACCGCTCCGCCGGAGGCGCTGCTGCTGGACAAGCTGGTGTTCATCACCACCGAGGCCACCGCCTCGGCGTCCGAGATGCTGGTCAACGGCATCCCGCCGTACCTGCCCACGTCGACGGCGGTGGTCGGCGCGCCGAGCTTCGGCAAGCCGGTGGGGCAGCTGGGGTTCACGATCTGCGAGAACGTGCTCCGCCCGGTGTCTTTCGCCGTGGTGAACGGCCTCGGCGTCGGCGACTATTTCGACGGCCTGCCGGTGGACTGCCCGGCCGCGGACGACACCGCGTTCGGTTTCGGCGAGGCCGGCGAGGAGTCGTTCGATGCGGCCGTGCACTGGCTGCAGTTCGGCTTCTGCCCGCAGACCACGATGCAGGCTGAGATGCTCATGGACCGGGTGCCGGATGCGGAAGGCCCGCAGCCGATGTGGCGCCTGAACGACGCCTACTGACCAGGAGCCCGGGCATCAGAAGCCCGGGCATCAGAAGCCCAGGTGGCGCCCGCCGTCGACGGCGATGACCTGGCCGTTGACGTAGGCGCCCGGGCCGGCGAGGTAGAGCACGCAGGCGGCGATATCCTGCGGCGTGCCCGTGCGCCGCAGGGGGATCCCCGCCAGCGTCGCCGTCTTCTCCGCCTCGCCCACCCCGGCCTCGGGCCACAGGATGGCGCCCGGCGCGACGCCGTTCACCCGCACCTCGGGGCCGAGTTCCAGCGCCAGGCTGTAGGTGAGCATTTCCAGCCCGGCCTTGGCGGCGCAATACACCGGGTGGCGCGCCATGGGCCGGCGCGCGTGCACGTCCACCAGGTTGACGATCAGCCCGCCGCGCTGGCGCAGCCAGGGCGCGGCGGCCTGGGCGAGAAACAGCGGCGCCTTCAGGTTGCTGCCCACCAGCTCGTCCCAGTGCTGCTCCGTGATCGTGCCCACGGGGGTGGGGTAGAAGCTGGAGGCGTTGTTCACCAGCACGTCGAGGCCGCCGAAGGCGTCCGCCACCTGCGCCACCAGGCGCGGCAGGGCGGGCGTGTCGAGCAGGTCGGCCTGCAGGGCGAGCGCGGAAGCGTCGCGGCGCGCGTTCAGCCGCGCCACCAGCGCCTCGGCCGCGGCGGCCGAACCGCGGTAGTGCACCGCGACGGCAGCGCCGGCCTCGTGCAGCGCCTCGGCCACGGCCGCGCCGATGCGTCGCGCGCCGCCGGTGACCAGCGCCACACGCCCGGCCAGGTCCTGGTCGCTGTCGCCCTGGTTGTGGGTGCCGTGGTTGTCGGCGTCTGTGCTCATGTAGCATTCCCCGTGCTTCGGCCGCCATGCAGGCGGCGCCATTGTGGCCAACTTTGCACCCAGTGTCCTCCAATCCCGCCGACTGGCCCGCGCCGGATGCTGACGCGCGGACGCGCAGCGCGGCGTTGCTGGCGACCCTGCGCGCGGAAACAGTTCGCGCCGGCGGCGCAATCAGCTTCAGGCGCTTCATGGAGGCGGCGTTGTACGCGCCCGGGCTGGGTTACTACAGCGGCGGCGCCGCCAAGCTCGGGCCGGCCGGCGACTTCGTCACCGCGCCTGAGCTCTCGCCGCTGTTCGGCCGCTGCGTGGCGCGCCAGGCCCGCGCGGTGCTGGAGGCCATCGGCGGCGGCGCGGTGCTGGAACTCGGCGGCGGCAGCGGTGCGCTGGCGGAGGCGGCGCTGGCCGAGGTCGGCGAGCTGCGCTGGCTGATGCTGGAGCCGAGTCCTGAGTTGCGCCAGCGCCAGCAGCAGCGCCTGGGCGACCGCGCCGAGTGGCTCGACACCCTGCCGCAGGATTTCCGCGGCGTGATCCTCGCCAACGAGGTCGCCGACGCGCTGCCGGTGGAGCGCTTCACGGTGCAGGCGGGCGAGGTGCACGCGCTCGGCGTGCGTTTCGACGCCGACGGCGTGCCGGCCTGGGCCCTGCTGCCTCCGGCGCCGGAGCTCGCGGCGGCCGTGCGCGCGCTCGAGACTGCGCGCGGCGCGCCTTTCCCCGACGGCTACGTGTCCGAGTTCAGCCCGCTGTTGCAGCCCTGGGTGTGCAGCCTGGCCGACAGCCTCGCCGCCGGCCTGCTGCTGGTGATCGACTACGGCCTGCCGCGCGCGGAGCTGTACGCGCCGGAGCGCAGCATGGGCACGCTGATGTGCCATTACCGTCATCGCGCCCACGACGACCCGTTCCTCTGGCCGGGGCTGCAGGACATCACCGCCTGGGTGGATTTCACCGCCATGACCGAGGCGGGCGTGGAACGGGGTCTGACCCTCGAAGGCTATACCACCCAGGCGGCGTTCCTCGCCGGCAACGGCCTCGAGGCCATGCTGCAGGAGGGCGGCAGCACAGCGGGTATCATGCAGGCCCAGCAGGCCCGCCGGCTGCTGCTGCCGGCGGAAATGGGCGAGCGCTTCCGCGTGCTCGGCCTGAGCCGGGCGCTGGCGCCGGCGCTGGACGGTTTCGGCCTGCTGGACCTGGCCAACCGCTTGTAGGAGCGAACGACGCATGGACCTGGTGCAGGCATTGGTGCTGGCGGTGGTGCAGGGCTTCACGGAATTCCTGCCGATCTCCAGCTCGGGCCACCTGGTGCTGGTGCCGGTGGTGCTGGGCTGGACCGACCAGGGCCTGCCCTTCGACGTTGCGGTGCATCTCGGCACCCTGGCCGCGGTGGTGTTCTATTTCCGTCACGAGCTGTGGCCGATGGCGCGCGACGCGCTCGGCACGCTGCGCGGGCGCGCGCGCACCCCGGACTCGGACCTGGCCTGGTGGGTGGTGCTCGGCACCATCCCCGCGGTCGTCTGCGGTGCCCTGTTCGGCGGCCAGGTCGCGACCCTGGCGCGCTCGCCGCTGGTGATCGCCACCACCACCGCGGCCTTCGGCGTGCTGCTGTGGGTCGCCGACGCGCGCGGCGCGCGCACGCGCGACGAGCGCCACATCGGCTGGCGCGAGGCGCTCATCGTCGGCCTGGCGCAGGCCGTGGCGCTGATTCCTGGCACCTCGCGCTCCGGCATCACCATCACCGCGGCCCTGTTCCTCGGCCTCAACCGCCAGGCCGCGGCGCGCTTCTCCTTCCTGCTGTCCATCCCGGTGATCCTCGCCGCGACCTGCTACGAGCTGCTCAAGCTGGCGCAGGACCCGCAGCCGGCGGACTGGCCGGCGCTGGCGGTGGGCGCGGTCGGCGCGGGCGTGGTGGCTTATATCACCATCCGCGGCTTCATCGCCCTGCTCGGGCGCATGGGCATGGCGCCCTTCGCCGTCTACCGGCTGTTGCTGGCCGCGGTGCTGTTCTGGATCTATCTCTGAGTCGGGCCTGGCCCCGGGGTCAGCCCTCGAGGTCGCGCGGGCAGGCGGCGGTGATGGCGGCGATGCGCAGCTCGCGCAGCTTCTCCCCCAGCGCCTCGCCCGCCAGGCCCGACTCGAGCAGCGGGCCCGGCGCCACGCTCGCTGCAGCCGCCAGCGCCCGGCGCAGCAGCGCGGCCTGCGGATAGGGCGCGTCCTCGAGGCCGGCACGCCCTTTCATGTCGGCCTCGCAGGCGCCGAGAAACTGCTCGAAGCGCTCCGGCCGGCGCAGGGCGTCGCAACCCTCCAGCAGCCTGAGCACGGTCGCCGGCCTGAGCTCCGCGGCGCGGTGGCACAAGCCGTGATAGCGCGCCACGATCTGCGCCAGCTCGCGGTATGCAGTGGGCACCTTGAGCCGCGCGCACAGGCGCTTGAGCAGCGTCACGCTGCGTTCCTCGTGGCCGTGGTGCGCCGGCCAGTACTCGCGCGGCGTGGTGCCCTTGCCCAGGTCGTGGGTGAGCACCGCAAAGCGCGCCTCGGCGTCGAGACCCAGGCGCGCGGCCGCGCGCAGGCACAGCAGCAGGTGCCGGCCGGTATCCACCTCGGGATGCCAGCGCGCCGGCTGCGGCACGCCGAACAGGGCGTCGAGCTCCGGGAACACCACCGCCAGCGCGCCGCAGTCGCGCAGCACGCGCACGAACTGGTCCGGGTGCTGCGTCTCCAGCGCGCGGCGCGTCTCCTGCCACACGCGCTCCGGCACCAGCGCGTCCACCTCGCCGGCCGCCACCATGTCACGCATCAGCGCCAGGGTGTCCTCGGCCACGGTGAAGCCCTGCGCGGCGAAGCGCGCGGCCAGGCGCGCCGTGCGCAGGATGCGCACCGGGTCCTCGGCGAAGGCGGGCGAGACGTGGCGCAGCAGGCGTGCCTCCAGGTCCGCGCGGCCACCCCAGGGATCGACCAGGGTGCCGTCGGCGGCGCGCGCCATGGCGTTGATGGTGAGGTCGCGCCGCTGCAGGTCCTCCTCCAGCGTCACCTCCGGCGAAGCGTTCACGACGAAGCCGCGGTAGCCCGGCCCCGTCTTGCGCTCGGTGCGCGCCAGGGCGTACTCCTCGCCCGTCTCCGGGTGCAGGAACACCGGGAAGTCGCGTCCCACCGCCTTGAAACCGGCGCGCTCCATGTCCGCCTGCGTCGCGCCCACCACGACCCAGTCGCGGTCGCCCACCGGGAGGCCCAGCAGTTCATCGCGCACGGCGCCGCCGACGAGGTAGGTTTCCATGGCGGCATTGTATACGCGGGGTTGGACCGCACAGCATGCCGGGCCGCAGGCCCAGACGCACGCGGCGCCGGACCGCACACGGCGCCCTTCACTCGGAAGTCTTTATCTCGTTCAGTGCGCCGTGTGCGTTCCGGCGCCGCTGCCGATGCCCTGCTGCCGGCGCTCTGGGTCCCTGCTATCTTGACGCGCATGAAGCTTCGCCTTCCCAAGCGGCCGCAGCGCGTCGGCGTCGCACCGTTGCTGTTGCCGATGCTGTTGCTGCTGCTGCCACTGGCGGGCTGCAGCACTGCGGGGTACTACGCCCAGGCGGTGTCCGGCCATCTCGGGCTCATGGCCGCGCGCGAGCCCATCGACGAGGTCATCGCCGATCCCGCCACGCCCGCGGCGGTGCGCGAGCGGCTCGAGCTGGCGCAGGCCGCGCGCCGCTTCGCCATCGACGAGCTGGGCCTGCCCGACAACGGCAGCTACACCCGCTACGTGCAGCTCGACCGTCCCGCCGTGGTCTACAACGTCTACGCCGCGCCCGCCTTCTCGCTCGAGCCGAAGCGCTGGTGCTTCCCGATCGCCGGCTGCGTCGTCTATCGCGGCTATTTCAAGCGCGCGGACGCCGAGCGCACCGCCGCGCGGCTGGAAGCGGACGGCTGGGACACCTGGGTCGGCGGCGCGTCGGCGTACTCCACGCTGGGCCGCTTCGAGGACCCGGTGCTCTCGAGCATGCTGTATCGCGACGACGCCCGCCTGGCCGGCCTGCTGTTCCACGAGCTCGCGCACCAGCGGCTCTACGTCAAGGACGACTCGGCGTTCAACGAGGCTTTCGCCACCACCGTCGAGGAAGAGGGCGTGCGCCGCTGGCTGCTCGCCACCGGGCGCGAGGAAGACCTGGCGACATGGCGCGAATCGCGCCGCCGTGCCGCGGCCTTCCAGTTCCTCCTCGCCCGCACCCGCGGCCAGCTGCAGGCGCTGTACGCCTCCGGCGCCGACGAGCCCGAGATGCGCGCCGGCAAGGCCGCCGCGTTCGCGCAGCTCGAGGCCGAGTACCGCGCGCTCAAGGCCTCGTGGGACGGCTGGACCGGCTTCGACCGCTGGTTCGAGGCGCCGCTGAACAACGCCCGCCTGATTCCCTCGGCCACCTACCGCGGGCTGGTCCCGGCCTTCCGCCTGCTGCTGGTGGAGGCCGACGGGGACCTCGAGGCCTTCTATACGGCGGCCGAGCGGCTCGGCAACCTGCCGCAGGCGGAGCGCGACGCCGAGATGCGACGCCTGCTCGCCACGGCCGCGCAGCGCTGACCCCGGCTCCATCGCTACCGGTGACCCTGCTCCTGGCCGCGGGGCCGGGCCGTGCAAGGCGCCCTTCGTTCGGAAATCTTTATCTCACTCAGTGCGCCTTGCACGTCCCGGCCCCGCTGCCATGTTTCAGGGGGCGGGGTTCGGTTGCGCACCGGAGTTTCGGGGTCAGGGCCGACGGTTCCGGTCTGGGAGCGGCGGGCTGGCGGCGGCCTCGGCGGTGCCGTGCGCCAGCGAATCCTTACGCGTGCAACCCAGCAGCGGGGCCGGGACGTGCAATGCTCACCGAGCGATATTGAAATTTTTTGAGCGAGGGGAGCATTGCACGTCCCGGCCCCGCGGTCAGGTCTTCAAGGCGAAGGGTCCCGGTGCGGTCGCGGCGGCACCGGCTGCATGACGTCGGCCAGGCGCGCCGTCTGCCCGGTCATGCGCCAGTGGAACACCGCCTCGGCCGCCAGCACCCGCTGCACGTAGGCGCGGGTCTCGCTGTAGGGCACCGAGTCGACCCAGGCGTCGGCCGGCAGGGCGGCGTTTTCCGGCAGCCAGCGGTCGACGCGGCTTGGCCCGGCGTTGTAGGCGGCCGTGGCGAGCACGCGGTGGCCGTCGTAACGCGCCAGCATGTCGGCCAGGTAGGTGGTGCCGAGGGTGATGTTGGTGTCGGGGTCGATGAGCGTCGGGCTGCCGTTCCAGGGCAGGCCCGCGCGGCGCGCCAGCTGGCGCCCGGTGGCCGGCATGAGCTGCATCAGCCCGAGGGCGCCGGCGCTGGAGCGGGCGTCGGGTACGAACAGGCTTTCGCTGCGCGCCACGCCGTACACCCATGCGCTGTGGATGCCGGCGCGCTGGCTGCGTTCTTCGAACAGCGGCCGCCAGGCCAGCGGGAAGCGCAGCTCGAGGGCGTCGTGCGCGGCGGCGCTGCTGGCCGCGGTGATGGCGCGCGAGTACCAGCCCCAGCGTTGCGCGATGATGGCTGCCTGGGTGCGCTCGTCCGGGGACATGCGCGCCAGCGCCTGCTGCCACTCGAGACGGCCGTAGGACTCGAGGCCGACGTGGAACAGCTCGCGGCTGCGGATGATGTCCGGGCGCTGCTCGAGCGTGGCGATCACTTCGTCGCGGGCCGGCACCGGGTCGGCGCTCCAGCGGTAGTCGGCGCCGAGCCGGTCGGCGGCCATGAAGCTGTAATAGCCGCGCTCGCCGGCGAGGGAGGCGTAGACCATGCGCGCCTGGTCGCTGCGGCCGGTGGCCTCGAGCATGCGCGCCAGCCAGTAGCGCCATACGGGTTCTCCTGCTGCGTCGGCGGACAGCGCCGCGAGGGCGTGCTCCACCGCGGCCCAGTGCTGCTGGCGCAGCGCCACGCGCACGGCCCAGGCCCGCGTGTCTGCATCCCGGCTCGCCTCGGGCAGTGCCTCGAGCAGCCTGGCCGCCTCGGGCAGGTGCCGCCAGGCATGGACCAGGGCAATGCGGCGGTCGATCGCGGCCTGCTCGCCGGGCGTGAAGGCGAAGTGCTCGCGGAACGCCGGCCAGTGTTCGGCGGCGATATCGGGGTGCGTGGAGGCCATGCGGCGGAAGCCGTACAGGACCAGGGCGCGCTGGCGCGGGTCGTCGCGCCGGCCGGAAGGCGTGCGCAGGCGGCCGACCGGGTCGTCGTGCACTGCCTGCCAGCGCGTCACCTCGGCCAGCGCGGCGTCGCCCAGCGGTCGCGCCAGCCAGCGCGCGAGGCGGAACTCCCCGGCCTCCAGCGCCAGTTCCATGCGGGCGCGTCGCGTGGCGTCGTCGATGCCGTCGCGGGCGGCGAACCATGCGAAGGCCGGATCACAGGCATCGGGCTGGCTGGTGGGGGCCGTCCAGCGCGCGCGCACCGCGTCCTCCAGGCCCTCGCTGCGTCCCAGCGCGATGCGCGCGGTGAAGGCATGGCACTCGAGCACCGTGTCGCGGGTGCCGGCGTAATGCGCCTCGTACAGCGCCAGGTAGTCGCGCCAGGCCTTGCGCCGTGCCAGCGAGGCCGCCCACTGGCGTCGCAACGCCGGTGCGAAGCCGAGCTCTGCATGCGCGGCGAGGAACTGCGCGACCTCGGCGTCGGGCACCTGCCCGAGGCGGCTGCGCAGCCAGGCGGCGCGCAGGTCGGGCAGCAGGGGATAGCCGTCGAGCTCGGCCAGCCGCGCGTCCACCCCGGCCCATTGCCCGGCCTCCGCCAGCGGCAGGACGGCGCGGAACACCTCCCGCTGGGCTTCCAGCCTGGCGTCGGAAGCCATGTTCGCGCTCGCGGGCGTGCCGGCGCTGAGCAGCGCCAGCAGGATGAGCAGGCCGATGTGGGGCATGTGTGCGGGGCTCCCGGGCGCGACGCGCCCTCGCGGGGTGAGTGGCGAACCATTATGCTCGCGTCCCAGTCGTTCTCAACCGGAGCGCGGATGCCGGCGCCGCTCGTCCTGCTGTTGCTGTTCCCTGCCATCGGCGCGCTCTCGGGCCTGCTGGCGGGCCTGTTCGGCATCGGCGGCGGGCTGGTGATCGTGCCGGCGCTGAATGCCGCCTTCGTGGCCGGGCTGGTGGCGGTCGACCCCGCGGTGCGCATGCACGTCGCCATCGGCAGTTCGCTGGCGGTGATCGTGTTCACGGCCGTATCCTCGGTGCGCGCGCACCACGGTTACGGCGCCGTGCTGTGGCCCGCGGTGCGCGGGCTGGCGCCCGGCGTGGTGGTCGGCGCGCTGCTCGGCGCATGGGTGGCGGATGCGTTGGCGACGCGCGCGCTGGAGGTGGTGTTCGGCGTCTTCGTGCTGCTGATGGCGGCGCACATGGCGCTGTCGCCGCGCGTGGCAGCGGCCGAGGTCCAGCGCATGCCCGGGCTGGCGAAGAACCTCGGCGCCGGCGCCGGAATCGGCACCGTCTCGGCGCTGGGCGGCATCGGCGGCGGCATCATGACGGTGCCTTACCTGGCGTGGCACGGCGTGCCGTTGCGCACCGCGGTGGGCACCGCGGCCGCCTGCACGCTGCCGGTGGCGCTGTCCGGGGCCGCAGGCTATGCGTGGGCGGGGTGGACGGCACAGACGCCGCCGTGGTCGCTCGGTTACCTGTACTGGCCCGCCATCGCGGGCATTGCCGTGGCGGCGGTCCTCACCGCGCCGCTGGGCGCGCAGCTGGCGCACCGTCTGCCGGTGCGCCAGCTGCGCCGGTTGTTCGCCCTGCTGCTGGTCGTCGTCGCCGTCGACATGCTGCGCGGCTGACGCGTCCCGCCCAGGGCCCTGCTCAACGGATGGGCAGGATCAGGTTGGCGTTGCCGCGGCGGATGTTGAGCAGCAGCGACTGGCCCTCCGCCGCATGGCTGCGCAAGTCCGCCAGGTTCTCCACCTTCTGGCGGTTGACGCCGGTGATGATGTCGCCGGGACGCAGGCCGCGCTGCGCGGCCGGGCTGCCCGGCGCCACGTTCGCGACCAGCACGCCGGCCTGGCCTTCGAAGCGCGGCGAACTCGCGTCGAGCGTCTCCAGCTCGGCGCCCTGCAGGCCCGGGTGCAGGTCCGCGGCCGCCACCTGCTCGCTGGCAGCCTGCTCGCCGAGCCTGGCGCGAATGGTGCGCTCGCGGCCGTCGCGCAGCACTTCGAGCACCACGGTGTCGCCGCTGCGCTTGAGGCCGACGGCGTTGCGCAGCGCGTTGGCGTCGTCGATGGTCTTGCCGTCGACCTTGCGGATGATGTCGCCGGCCTGGACGCCGGCCTTCTCGGCCGCCGAGTCGGGCATCACCTGGGACACCAGCGCGCCCTTGTTGTCCTTGACGCCGTAGGCCTCGGCGATGTCCGGCGTGATGGTGTAGATGTTCACGCCCAGCAGCCCGCGGCGCACTTCGCCGAACTCGAGCAGCTGGTCCATCACGCTGCGCGCCATGTTGGCGGGGATGGCGAAGCCGATGCCGATGTTGCCGCCGCCGCGCGAAATGATGGCCGAGTTGACGCCCACCAGTTCGCCGCGCAGGTTCACCAGCGCGCCGCCGGAGTTGCCCGGGTTGATCGAGGCGTCGGTCTGGATGAAGTCTTCATAGCCTTCCGGGTTGATGCCGGAGCGGCCCAGCGCGCTGATGATGCCGGAGGTCACGGTGTGGCCGAGGCCGAAGGGGTTGCCGATGGCGACCACGAAGTCGCCGACGCGGGCCTCGGCGGAGTCGGCCATTTTCAGCTCGGCCAGGTTCTCGGCCGGGATGCGCAGCAACGCGATGTCGGAGGCGGGGTCGGTGCCGATGACCTCGGCCTTGAAGTTGCGGTCGTCCTGCAGCGTGACGTCGATCTCGTCGGCGCCGTCGACCACGTGGGCGTTGGTCAGCACCAGCCCTTCCTTCGCATCGACGATGACGCCGGAGCCCGCGCTCTGCGTCTGGCGGCGCTGCGGCTGGTCGGGCATGTCGAAGAAGCGCCGGAAGAAGGGGTCGTCCATGAACGGGTTGCTGCCGCGCAGTTCGACGCTGCCCCGCGTGGCGATGTTGACGACGGCCGGCGCAGTGCGCTCGACCATGGGCGCGAGCGACGGCATGGGCGTGCCGTCGACCATGGACGGCAGCTGCGCATGGGCGGGCGCTGCGGCCAGGGCGGTAAAGGCCGCCAGGACGGCGAAGGGGCGTGCAGTCATGGGATCAGTCTCTCCAGCTGTGGGTCCGGGTATGGCCCGGTCTAAGAGATGCCGCTGCGACCGGAAAGGTCGCAGCGGCGACGTGTGGGCTTCGACCGGTGTCGCGGCCCGCAGTTCACTCCCTAGTTGACGTCGACGTTGATCCGGCGCGGCATGACCCGCTCGTGCTTCGGGATCACGACCTCCAGCACGCCGTTGTGGCTCTTGGCGGTGATGCCCTCGGCATTGGCCGTGTCGGGCAGGGTGAAGCGGCGGAAGAAGCGGCCGGAGACGCGTTCGACGCGGCGGTAGCCGCCCTGGTCTTCGGCGCGGGTCTCGGCGCGGCTGCCGCTGATCGTCAGCACGCCGTTCTCCATCGTCACCTCGATGTCCTCCGGCTTTACGCCCGGGATGTCGGCGTGCAGCAGGAAGCGGTTCTCCTCCTCGCGGATGTCCACCGGCGGGGTCCAGTTGGCGACGCTGCCGCTGGTCTCGTCGAGGCCGAGCCGCTGCTCGAACAGGCGGTCGATGTCTTCATGCAGGGAGCGCATCAGCCCCCAGGGCTGGTAACGGATGAGGCTCATGGTTGCCCTCCTCGTTGGGGTCGGGTTGAAGTGGATCATGTGCCGCTAAATAGGGGCTGGAGCGGGTTTTTCAAGCCCCCGGAGGGCGCGGACGGGGCGCCCCGGGGACGGCGCCGGGACACAATATCTTGTGCTGCGTCGCAACAGGTTTTTTTTTGAATCGCTGCGGCCGGAATCATAGAAGAATTCTATAAAAATCTTGTAATAGCCTGTTTTATTTAGATAAAGATCCGCACAGGCGATTCCGCATAAATGCTTGACAGCACCCCGCCCGGCCCTTACCTTAACCGTCCCGTAACACAACATATTGTGTTTGGCCGGAGGCGGCATCTCGCTCGGCCCGCAGGGAAGACCAAGAACACGGCAAGCACCGCCCGGGGGGGTACCAGGCATAATGAAAACCGCGCTGCAGGAACAGGTGATTCCAGTGGAATCCGTCAACGACATCCCATTCCAGGCCGCGTCCCTGGACATCTGGGAGAAGAAGTACCGTCTCGTCGCCAAGGACGGGACCGTGCTCGACCGGACCATGGACGACACCTACAAGCGCATCGCCCGTGCGCTGGCGGACTGCGAGCGCGAGGATCGCCGCGAGCACTGGTACGAGCGCTTCACCTGGGCGCTGCGCAACGGCGCCATCCCCGCCGGCCGCATCGTCTCCAACGCCGGCGCGCTGGCGCACAAGCCCGCCACCTCGACCATCAACTGCACCGTGTCCGGCACCATCCGCGACTCTATGGACGACATCCTCGACAAGGTGCACGAGGCCGGGCTGACGCTGAAGGCCGGCTGCGGCATCGGCTACGAGTTTTCCACGCTGCGGCCGCGCGGCGCCTACGTCTCCGGCGCCGGCGCCTATACCTCCGGGCCGCTGTCGTTCATGGATATCTACGACAAGATGTGCTTCACGGTGTCCTCCGCCGGCGGCCGTCGCGGCGCCCAGATGGGCACCTTCGACGTCGGCCACCCCGACGCCATGGAGTTCGTGCGCGCCAAGCGCGAGAACGGCCGCCTGCGGCAGTTCAACCTCTCGCTGCTGATCACCGACGAGTTCATGCAGGCCGTGGCCAATGACGATCCCTGGCGCCTCGCTTTCCCCATCAGCCTGAAGGAGCTCAAGGACGAGAACATCGACCTCGAGAACGAGGAGCAGGTGGTGTGGCGCGAGTGGCCGACGGACGGCGACTACGTGCGCAACGAGTCCGGACTGGTGGCCTGCAAGGTCTACAAGACGGTGCCGGCGCGCCGCATGTGGGACGTCATCATGACGTCGACCTACGATTTCGCGGAGCCGGGCTTCGTGCTCATCGACCGCGTCAACGAGATGAACAACAACTGGTGGTGCGAGAACATCCGCGCCACCAACCCCTGCGGCGAGCAGCCGCTGCCGCCCTACGGCTCCTGCCTGCTGGGCTCGGTGAACCTGACCCGGTTCGTGGTCGATCCCTTCACGCCGCAGGCGCGCTTCGACTGGGAGCGCTTCCGCGACGTGGTGCAGGTGTTCACCCGCATGCTGGACAACGTGGTCGAGATCAACGGCCTGCCGCTCGGCCCGCAGCGCGACGAGATCTTCCGCAAGCGGCGCCACGGCATGGGTTTCCTCGGGCTCGGCTCGACCATCACCATGCTGCGCATGAGCTACGGCGACAAGCCCTCGGTGGCCTTCACCCAGGACGTGGCGCGCGAACTGGCGCTGGCCGGCTGGGAGACGGCGCTGGAACTGGCGCGCGAGAAGGGCCCGGCGCCGATCATGGAAGAGGAGTTCACCGTCACCGAGGAGATGCTGCGCAAGCGTCCCGAGATGAAGGCGGACGGCTGGCGCGTGGGCGCCCGCATCAAGGGCCGCGTGCTGCACGCCCGCTACAGCCGCTACATGCAGCGCGTGGCGGACGTGAGCCCCGAGCTGGTCGACGAGCTGGCCGAGGTCGGCGCGCGTTTCACGCACCACAGCTCGATCGCGCCCACCGGCACGATCTCGCTGTCGCTGGCCAACAATGCTTCCAACGGCATCGAGCCGTCCTTCGCCCACCACTATTTCCGCAACGTGATCCGCGAGGGCCGCAAGACCAAGGAAAAGGTCGACGTGTTCTCCTTCGAGCTTCTGGCCTACCGTTCGCTGGTCAACGAGGGCGCCATGCCCGGCTCGGACAAGGAAGGCGAAAAGCTGCCCGATTACTTCATCACGGCCGACGACATCACGCCGCGCCAGCACGTCGACATCCAGGCCGCGGCGCAGATGTGGGTGGACTCCTCGATCTCCAAGACCGCGAACGTCCCGACGGATTATCCCTACGAGGACTTCAAGGACATTTACACCTACGCCCACGAGCAGGGGCTCAAGGGCTGCACCACCTTCCGCTTCAACCCGGCAGCCTTCCAGGGCGTGCTCGTCAAGGAGCAGGACCTCAAGAACACGACCTACGTCTTCGAGCTCGAGGACGGCAGCACGGTCGAGCTCAAGGGGGACGAGGAAGTCGAATACGACGGCGAGCTGCACACCGCGGCCAACCTGTTCGACGCCCTCAAAGAAGGCTATTACGGAAAGTTTTGAGTGAAGACCATGGCAGCAATGAAGATTGGCAAGAAGATCGTCGGTTACCACGTCGCCAAGCCGGAGGAGAAGCCCGCCGCGCCGAAGCCGCGCGTGGAGGAGGGCACCGAGGGCAAGGTCATCCGGATGCACGAGAAGCTCGAGCGCCCGGAGATGCTCATCGGCGCCACCTACAAGATCAAGCCGCCGGTGGCCGAGCACGCCATGTACGTGACCATCAACGACATCGTGCTCAACTACGGCACGGAGCACGAGAGCCGGCGCCCCTTCGAGATCTTCATCAACTCGAAGAACCTCGACCACTACCAGTGGATCGTGGCGCTGACGCGGATCATGTCCGCCGTGTTCCGCAAGGGCGGCGACGTGACCTTCCTGGTGGAAGAACTCAAGGCGGTGTTCGACCCGCGCGGCGGCTACTGGAAGCCGGGCGGCAAGTACATGCCCTCCCTCATCGCCGAGCTCGGCGAGGTGGTGGAGAAGCACCTCATCAGCATCGGCATGATGCCGGCGCCGGGGCTGGACGAGCACCAGCGCGCGCTGATCGAGCAGAAGCGCGCCGAGTTCGAGGCCCGCGCCGCGCAGCAGGACGCCTTCGCCGAGAATGCGTTCCCCGAGGGCGCGCAGCTCTGCGCCAAGTGCAACACCACCGCGGTGGTGATGATGGACGGCTGCATGACCTGCCTGAACTGCGGCGATTCGAAGTGCGGCTAGCCTAGGCCACACCTAGGCCACGATGCCCTCGGCGGTCTTTGCCGCGATCTTGCGTTCATGTCGGCGCAGGACGTCGCCGAGGGAAATAACGCCGCACAGCTTCTTGTTGTCCCGGTCATCCAGCACGACCAGCCGGTAGACCTTCTGTTCGCCCATGCTTGCGACGGCATCCTCGACGTCGTCGTCCTTGAAGCAGTAGAGGACCTTGTCGGTCTCTACTGCAGAGACGCAGGTCGTGTCCGGGTCGCAGCCCTCGGCGACGCCCCGGATGGCGATGTCGCGGTCGGTCACGACGCCTTCCAGGCGCTGTTCCCGCGAATCCGCCACGGGCAGGAAACCGACGTCCAGGTCGCGCATCTTGCGTGCGGCTTCGCGCAGGGTGGTGTTCGTGTGGATGTATTCCGGCTTGGCGGTCATGAGTTCGCTTACTTGCATCCTCTTGAGCCTCCTCGGGTTCAAGCGCTCGGGGTTCAAACGATGGCCAGGCCGATCAGGATGAAGGCGATGGCCACACCTGCCAGGATCCACATGTTGCGGCTGTTCATCCGCCGCCATGAGAAGGGATGCCACTGGCTTTTCTGCTCGACGTGGCTTTCCTGCGAGTGTCTTGTGTGAGCATGTTGCATTTCGTGCCTCCTTTCGTGACATGTCGTGACAAGGAATCAACAGATCCCCTGACCGGATGCGTGCGTGCACCCAGCCTATGCCTCTTACTATTTGGAACAGCAGGGCAAATCGGAGTTCAATGTGATTTCTCATGGCATCGTGTGAAGCGACGCACCGGCGCGCTACACTCGCCACCGCGCACTCGACCCGAGACTCGTAGCGAATGAAGTACTGGCTGCTGCTCATGTTCTTGCTGGGGTGCCAGGCCGCCGCCGCCTGCAACCCCGCACCGCCGCGCCCGCCGATCCTGGAGGGTTACCGCTACGACGCCATGGCCGCGGGCGCCCTGCTGCGCGACGCCGACGCGGTGGTCGGCGCGCGACTGCAGCTGCGCATCGACACCATGCTGGGGCCGGGCGAGGCGCCGGACCAGGCCGGCTACGTGTTCGAGGTCATCGAGGGCTGGAAAGCCGTGCTCCCCAGGCGTCTCACGCTGTCAGGCGTCTGGGTGGACTGCGCCCTGCCGCTGGAGACCGGCCAGGTGTTCCTGCTCTACCTGGCGGGGGAACGGCTGCTGCATGCGGTGCCGGCCGAGACGCTGGACTTCGAGCTCGACCTGCTGGGCGACCCGGCCTGGTTCTACGACGCCGGCGGGCGCCTGGTGCAGGACGAGGCGGACTAGCGTCCCGTGCGCGGTGCCTTCCCTGTTTGCGGCCTGCTGGCTTGCCTCTTGCTGGTGCACGCGGCCGCGCCGGCCCGTGCCGCCGCGGCCCAGGAGCCGGTTGCAGAGGTGGACCTGGTCGCCGACCTCTCGGGCATCAGCCTGCGGCAGGCCCGGGTCATCGGGCGGCTGATCGAGGCGGCCCGCGCCACTGAGGACCTCTACCGTCGCCAGCTCGAGCCGGGTGGTTTCTACCCGGCGGACATGTCGCGCGAGGAGTTCGAGGCCTGGGCTGATCCGCGCGCGGTGCCGCAGGCCACGCACCCGCACTTCGCGATTCGCCGCCGCCCGGACGGCGGCCTCGAGGCCGTGCCTTACCACGAGGCGTGGCCCGCAGAGACAGGGCGCATCGCGCGCCTGCTGGCGGAGGCCGCCGACATCACTGACGACGAGGCGCTCAAGCATTACCTCGCGCTGCGCGCCCGCGCGCTCATCGTCGGCGACTACCCGCGCGCCGAGGCGGCGTGGCAGGCGCTGCACCACAGCGACATCGACATCCTCATCGGCCCGCTCGGCACCGGGGACGACGCCCGCTTCGGCCTGAAATCTGCCTTCGGCGCTTACGTGCTGCGGCGTGACTGGGCCTGGGGGGCGCGGCTCGCGCGTTTCACGGTGTCCCTGCCCGAGCTCCAGCACGCGCTGCCCGTTTCGGCGGCGTTCAAGGATGCCGTGCCCGAAGTGAACATGAAGCTTGCGGTCTTCGACCTGCTCTATCACGGCGGCTACGGCATGCCGCGCACGTCCGCGACCCCGGACTCGGCACGGGACCGGCGCGTGCGCCTGGAACGCGGGCCGCGGCAGCTGCAGCTGCGCAACGTCATGCAGGCCCGCTTCGACGTGCTGGTGCACCCGGCGGCCGAGTTGCTGCTCGCCGCCGAGGACCAGGCCGCGGTCCGCTTCGAGCCGTTCTTCCTCAATATCATGCTGCGCGACATGGCCCACGCGCTGGGCCTGGTGCACACGGTGGACGGCCGCGACACCGTGGCGGCGGCGCTGGGCGAGCATGCGGCAGTGATCGAGGAGGCCAAGGCGACGATCCTGTCGCTGTGGCTGGCCGAGCGCCTGCACGAGCGCGGCGAGCTGCCCGAGACCCGGCCGCAGGAGCACTACGCCAGCTTCCTCGCCGGCATCCTGCGTGCGGTGCACCTCGACCCGGACGGGGTGGCAGGGCGGGCGCGGCTGGTGGCCTTCAACCACCTGCGGGACTGGGGCGCGGTGCGCCGTGACGCGCCCGGCGGGCGCTACCGCGTCGACCCTGCGCGCATGCCGGAAGCCATCGAGGCGCTCGCGGCCCAGCTGCTGACGCTGCAGGGCAGCGGCGACCGGGCGGGCGCTGCGGCGCTGCTGGAATACGGCGGCGGCCTGCGCGCGGAGCTGGCGCAGGACCTGGCGCGACTCGATACCGCGGCGCTGCCGACGGCCATCCTGTTCCGCCAGGGCGAGGCGCTGCTGGGCCTGTGAAGGTCCGCTAGAATGTCCGGCACTGGACCGGCCGGGAGCCGCTGATGCGCGCCCTTGTATTGTCACTTGCTGTACTGGTCGCCGGCGCCGTGCTCGGCGCTGCGGCGCCCGCACGCGCGGACCGCGCCCAGGCGCCGGGAGCGTCCGGGCACTTCCCGATGGCGGACGAGGTGGTGGTGCTCAAGTCCGAGCGCCGGCTGGAACTGCGGCGCGACGGCGAGGTCATGCGCAGCTTTCCCATCGCGCTGGGCGGCAATCCCGAGGGCCACAAGCAGCAGGAGGGCGACCAGCGCACGCCGGAAGGCCGCTATTTCCTGGACACCCGCAATCCCAACAGCGCCTTCTTTCTCGCCCTGCGCGTGTCCTATCCCAACGGCGACGACCTGCGCAGCGCGCGCCAGCGCGGCGTCGACCCGGGCAACAACATCATGATCCACGGCCTGCCCAACGAGCCGAAGCACCCGTCCCGGCAGTACCTGCAGTCGGACTGGACCGACGGCTGCATCGCCGTGAGCAACGCCGCGATGATCGACATCTGGCTGTCGGTGCACGACGGCACGCCGATCACCATCCTGCCGTGAGCATCGGCGCGGGACCTGGCGGCATGGAAAAGCCCATCATTCTTATCGTCGATGACGAGCCGGTAAACCTGGCCGTGCTGGCCGAGCTGTTGCGGCCGGAGTATCGCGTCCGCGCGACGACCTCGGGCGCCGATGCCCTCGTGGTGGCAGCACTCAGCCCCCGCCCGGACCTCATCCTGCTCGACGTGATGATGCCGCGCATGGACGGCTACGAGGTCTTGCGCCGCCTGCAGGCCGCGGCAGAAACGCGCGATGTCCCGGTGATCTTTCTCACGGCGCTGGCCGCTCCCTCGGACGAGGAGCAGGGGCTGGCCGCCGGCGCGGTCGACTACATCACCAAGCCCATCAAGCCGGCGGTGTTGCACGCGCGCGTGAAGACACAGCTCGAGGCGGCGCGGGCCCGCGTGTTCCTGCGTGACCAGAATGCCTTCCTCGAAGCCGAGGTGCAGCGGCGCATGATGGACCACGAACTGGCGCAGCAAGTCGGGATCCGCGCCCTGGCCCAGCTGGCCGAGACTCGCGATGCCGAGACCGGCGGGCACATCCGCCGCACCCAGGCCTACGTGGAGCTCCTGGCCGGGGCGCTCCGGGATCACCCGAGGTTCAGCGGCTTCCTCACGCCGGAGAACACCAGCCTGCTGGTCAAGTCGGCGCCCCTGCACGACATCGGCAAGGTGGGTATTCCCGACAGTATCCTGCTGAAGCAGGGCCCGCTCACGCCCGACGAAATGGAGGTGATGCAACGCCACCCCCGGCTCGGCTTCGAGGCGATCGAGCGCGCCGAGGCCGACGTGGAGCGCACCGTGCCGTTTCTCGTCCTGGCGAAGGAGATCGCGTGCTGGCACCACGAGCACTGGGACGGCAGCGGCTACCCGGACGGGCTGGCTGGCGACGCGATCCCGGTGTCGGCCCGGATCATGGCCGTGGCGGACGTCTTCGACGCCATGACCACGCCCCGTGTGTACAAACCCGCATTGTCCCTGGAGGCTGCGCGCGACTACATTGCCGGGAATCGCGGCACGCACTTCGACCCGGACGTCGTCGACGCTTTCATGGCCGTGCAGGAACAGTTTTTCGCAGTGGCGCGCCAGTATGTGGAACCTCCCGGTCACTGAAATACTTTTCGGCCTGCTCGGCCTTGGCGTCGGCCTGCTGGCCGGCCGAGGCCTGCGAGGGCGCCGGAGCAGCGCGCCTGCGGACCCGTTGCATGACGACGAACGCATCCGATTCGCGCTCGAATCCAGCGGCCTGGGCGCCTGGGACCACGACCTGCAGGACCAGACCGGGGTGCGCACTCTCAGGCACGACCAGATCATGGGCTATGCCACCAGGCTGCCACGGTGGACGTACGACATGTTCATGGAGCAGGTCCACGCCGACGACCGGGAACGGGTCGGCCAGTGTTACCGGACGGCCGTCCGGGACGGCACGGAGCTGCGTTTCGAATGCCGCATCTGGCGGCCGGACGGCGAGTTGCGCTGGGTCCTGGTGCATGGGCGCCATGTCCGCGACAAACCGGATGGCCGCCGGCGCATGGCGGGCATCATCCAGGACATCACTGAGCAGAAGTCGGCCGAGGCGAGGCTGCGCGAGCACGAGGAGCAGCTGCAACTGTCGATCGAGCACGTCCCGGTGCCGATGGCGATTTTCGACCGCGAGATGCGCTATATCGCCGTCAGCCGCGTGTGGCGCGAAACCTACGGCGGCGGCGACCGGGAAGTGCGCGGGCGTTTGCACTACGAAGTTTTTCCGCACCTGGACGAGGAGCGCAAGGAAGCACACCGTCGTGCCCTGGCCGGCGAGGTTTTGAGCAGCCATGAAAGCCCCTTGGCCATGCCGGACGGCACGCAGCGCTGGTTCGACTGGGAAGTGAGGCCGTGGCGGTCGGCGGACGGCGAGGTTGGCGGGATCATCATTTTCACCGAGGACGTCACGGAGCGTCGTGCTTTCCAGCGGGCGCTGGTGCAGCAGGCCCTGCGCGCGGAGGCCATGCTGGAGCTGCCGCGTGCCGCCGAGGTGATGGCGGAAGACGTGTTCCTGCGGCATGTGCTGGAGCTCGCCGAGGAGCTGACCGGGAGCCGCGCCGGATGCATCCATGTCGTGGGCGCGGAATCGGGCCAGGCGGTCAGCACCACCTGGTCGCGTCGCGCGATCGAGGCGCACGGCGAGCTGACGGAAGAAGATGCGGCCGCGGAGCGCGGCGCCTGGGAGGAGGCGTGCGAGCGCATGGAACCGCTGGTCAGCAACGAGCCCGGGCGCCTGCAGGCCGAAGCGGCGCTACCCGAGAGTTCTCCGCTGGCCGGGCGCTTCGTGCGCGTGCCGGTGGTCGAGTCGCGGCGCGTGGTGATGCTGGTGGCGGTCGCGGGCAAGGACGGGGACTACACGGCCTTCGACCTGGAGACGCTGCAGCTGATGGCGGACCAGGCGTGGCGTATCACGCAGCGGCGGCGCAGCGAGGAGCGGCTGCGCGAAATCTCCCTGGCCATCGAGCAAAGTCCGGACAGCATCGTCATCACCAACCTCGCCGCAGAGATCGAGTATGTCAACGACGCGTTCCTGCGCGTAACCGGCTACGAGCGCGACGAGGTGATCGGGCGCAACCCGCGCATCCTCCAGTCCGGCAAGACCCCGCGCCACCACTACGAGGCCATGTGGGCCGACCTCACCGACGGCCGCCCGTGGAAGGGCGAGTTCTTCAATCGGCGCAAGGACGGCACAGAGTACGTCGAGTTCGGTCACGTGGCCCCGCTGCGACAGCCCGATGGACGCATCACCCACTACGTCGCGGTGAAGCAGGACATCACGGAGAAAAAGCACCTCGAAGCCCAGCTCCAGCGTCACCAGCACCAGCTCGAGGAACTGGTGGTGGAGCGCACGCAGCAGCTGGTCGAGGCGCGGCATCGCGCTGAGGCCGCGAGCCGGGCCAAGAGCGCCTTTCTCGCCAACATGAGCCACGAGATTCGCACGCCGTTGAACGCCATCGTCGGCCTGGCGCACCTGCTGCGCCAGGACGCGGTGTCGCCCGAGCAGGCAGAGCGCCTGCAGAAGGTGGACCACGCGGCGCGCCACCTGCTCTCCATCATCAGCGACATTCTCGACGTGTCGAAGATCGAGGCGGGCAAGTTCGTGCTGGACCACCGCGATTTTCACCTCTCTGTAGTCCTGGATCATGTGCGCTCGCTGATCTCCGATGCTGCCCGCGCCAAGGGGCTCGAGGTGGAGACGGATCCGGACGGCGTGCCGCAGTGGCTGCGCGGAGACCCGACGCGCTTGCGCCAGGCCCTCCTCAACCTCGCCGGCAACGCCGTCAAGTTCACGCATGAGGGCAAGATCCGCATCGCCGCCTTTTTGGTGGGCGAGGACGATGACGGCCTGCTGGTGCGTTTCGAGGTAGAGGACACCGGCGTGGGCATCGCCGAGGACCGGCTGCAGCATCTCTACGAGGCATTCGAGCAAGGCGACACCTCGATCACGCGCGAGTATGGCGGCACCGGTCTCGGGCTCTCGGTGACACGCGGCCTGGCCCAGCTCATGGGCGGCCGCGTGGGCGTGGACAGCAGGCCTGGCGAGGGCAGCCGGTTCTGGTTCGAGGTCCACCTGGCGCGAGGACACGGCGTGGCCCCGGCAACCCCGGATCCCGAACGCATCATGGACCGGGACACCGACTATTTCGCGCGCTTGGCCGGGGTGCGCGTGCTGCTCGCCGAGGACAACCCGATCAACGCCGAGGTGGCGTCGCAGCTGCTGCACGGCGTCGGCGTCGCCGTTGACCTCGCCGAAAACGGCCGCAGGGCCGTCGAGATGGCGGCCGCGAAGCGCTACGACGCGGTGCTGATGGACGTGCAGATGCCTGACATGGACGGACACGAGGCGACACGGCGGATTCGCGTCCTGCCGGGCTGGGAGTCCGTGCCCATCCTCGCGATGACGGCGAACGCATTCGAGGAAGATCGGCGTGCAGCCTTCGAGGCCGGGATGAGCGGCTTCGTCGCCAAGCCCGTTGAGCCCCATGTCCTTTACCAGGCCCTGGTCGATTCCGTGCCGCGGCCGCGCGGCGCCGCACGCGCCGGATCCGGTGCCGCGACGCTGGCGACCGCCGATGCCGCGTTGGAGCGGATCGACGGGCTCGACGTCCGCGCCGGGCGCGAGGCCTGCGGCGGTGATCCAGTGGTGTACCGGCGCATGATGCGCCAGTTCATCGAGCGCCACCGCGGCGACCCGGTGGAGTTGCGGCGCGAGTTCGATGCCGGGGAGAGAGCGGCCGCGGGCCAACGCGCTCATTCGCTCAAGGGTGCGGCTGCCAATCTCGGCGCCACTGCCATCTCGGCGGCGGCGGCGGCGGCGCAACGCCTGGCGACACGCGCCGACTTCGACCCGGACATGGCGGAGCCGGTGCTGGCGCAGCTCGAGACCGGACTGGCTGTGCTGGAACGGGGACTGTCCGAGGCCGAGGCCCACCTGCCGGAGGAGCCTGGCGCTGAGCCGGCAGAGGTGGCCGACGCTGACCGGCTCGCAGTGGTGCTGGACCGGTTCGAGGCGTTGCTCGCGGATTACGACACAGCGGCCACGGAGCTGGCGCGCCGCCACCGCCAGGCCCTGCTGGCGCAGGGCCCCGCCGGCGAGGAGATCATCGCCTGCATCGAAGCCTTCGATTTTCGCGGCGCGGCGTTGCGCCTGGAGAAGCTCCGCCGCGGTTGAGGTGCCTGCGGCGATGCGGAGCTGCCGTGTAAGATTGGCCGCATGAGCGAGCACCTCCCGGCGAAACTGCCCGAAAGTGTCACCATCTACCCTCTCGGCAGCATGGACCTGTTGTCGCAGCTGGAAGTCGCCAAGCTGCGCGATATCGGCGCGGGCGAGCTGCGCGAGCGCTTCCGGCGCTGCGCGCTGGCGGTGCTGAACACCGGCAGCGACCTGGACGACGCGCGCGCCGTCTACGAGCACTTCGCGGACTTCGAGATCGAGCTGCTGCAGGTCGAGCGCGGCGTGCGCCTGCGCATGCGCAACGCCCCGGCGCAGGCGTTCGTGGACGGCAAGCTGGTGCGCGGCATCCGCGAGCACCTGTTCGCGGTGCTGCGGGACATCGTCTACTACAGCACCGAGATGGAAGGTCGCATCGGCGCCGACGACTCGGCGCAGATCACCGATGTGGTGTTCCAGCTCTTGCGCAACGCGCGCGTGCTGCGCACCCGGGTGGAGCCGGACCTCGTGGTGTGCTGGGGCGGCCACTCCATCAGCCGCGAGGAGTACGACTACTCCAAGGCCGTGGGCTACCACCTCGGGCTGCGCGGGCTCAACGTCTGCACCGGCTGCGGGCCCGGCGCCATGAAGGGGCCGATGAAGGGCGCCGCCGTGGCGCACGGCAAGCAGCGCATCAGCGACGGGCGTTACGTCGGCATCTCGGAGCCGGGCATCATTGCCGCCGAGCCGCCCAACCCGATGGTCAACGAGCTGGTCATCATGCCGGACATCGAGAAGCGCCTCGAGGCCTTCCTGCGCTTCGGCCACGGCATCGTCGTCTTCCCGGGCGGGGTCGGCACCACGGAGGAGCTGTTCTACGTGCTCGGCGTGCTGCTCAATCCGCACAACGCCGACATGCCCTTTCCCCTCGTGCTGACGGGACCGTCCTCGGCTGCCGCCTATTTCGAGCAGGTGGACGATTTCCTGCGCGGCACCATCGGCGAGGAGGCGGCGCGGCGCTACCAGGTGGTGCTGGACGACCCGGAGCGGGTGGCGCGGATCATGAAGACCGGCATGGGCCGGGTGCGGGACTTCCGCCGCGACCAGGGCGACGCCTGGTACTTCAACTGGCGCCTCAAGGTCGAACACGAGTTCCAGCAGCCCTTTGCCGCCACCCACGAGGCGATGGCGGCGCTGGACCTGCGCCGCGACCAGCCGGCGCACCGGCTCGCCGCCGACCTGCGGCGCGCCTTCTCCGGCATCGTCGCCGGCAACGTCAAGGACGAGGGCATCCGCCGCATCGAGGCGCACGGCCCCTTCGAGCTGCGCGGCGACCCGGCGCTCATGCGCCTGATGGACCGGATGCTCGAGTCCTTCGTGCAGCAACAGCGCATGCGCCTGCCGGGCGTGGAGTACCAGCCCTGCTACCGGCTGGTGGGCTGAGGCCCGGCTGCCTTCGTGACCCCCTTCACATTCCCGCGCCCTGGCCGGATTTGCGGCTGCGCGGGTGTGAATCAGGTCACGGTGCCGGCGGGACGTCACTCGGGAGAATGGCGCTCGATCTCGAGCACAGGACGCCTTTCATGGCGGAATCCCCGCGCAAGCGCACGTTACCAAAGAGCCGCCTGCCTCTCGCCGCCGCCACGGTGCCGGGCGCGGTGGGCCGTATCGGCCATCTCGGGCGTCGACCGCCCGTGCTCGAGGACGATTCCATCTATACCCTGCGCGGCTACAAGGCGTGGGCAGCCCGGGTCAAGGCGGCCTGGGATGCCGAGTCCTGAGCCCCGCACACTTGCCCACGGAGCCGAAAGCGATGAATGCAGAGGCGGCGGGAGACGCCGGGGATTACCCCTGTTCCGGACCCACCCTGGATGCCTGGTCGTGGATCGCGCGCGCGCGCGCCGCGGCCCAGCGCGCCGTGCAGTCTGCCGAGCCCACGGTGCGGGAGGCCGATGATGAGCCCGAGCTGCCGGAGAACGCGCCCGGCTAGCCGCTCGCTGCGCGAGCGGCGACCCGACCCGGGACACGCCCCGTGCCGGCGCTGAGCCTGCTCCTGCTGCTGCCGCTGCTGGCCTTCCTCGGCTGGCTGGCGCGGGGGCGGCGCCTGCGCGGCGAGCGCAACCAGCGCATCCACGACGTGCTGCTGCAGACCAACGTCGGCGACGAGTGCTTCGTCGCCGAGACCCTGGGCACGCTGCCGTTCCCGGCCGAAAAGTACCTCCGCCATGCCGTCCCGCCCGGCGCGCCGCTGGCGCGCTCCGCCGACGTGCGCATGCGCGGCACGCTGCGGGTGGGTCCGGACGACTGGGTCCCCTTCGAGGCGCGCGAGCGCATCAGCGCCGAGCGCGGCTTCCTGTGGGAAGCGCGCGTGGCCGTGCTCGGGCGGCTGGTGGTGGAGGGGGCGGACTGGCTGCTGGCGGACGAGGCGGGCATCGACTATGCGCTGGCCGACTGGTGGCCGGCGTTACGGCGGCGCGGGCCCGAGCTGGCGCGCTCGGCGACGGGGCGGATGATGGTGGAGCTGGCCTGGCTCCCCGCGGCGCTGACGCCGCAGCGCGGCGCGCGCTGGAGCCGCGGCGACACCGACCGGGCGGTGGTCACCGTGCCCGGGAGCACCACGCCGATGACGGTGCTGGTGAGCGACGACGGCCGCCTGCTGGAGGCCAGCGTGCTGCGGCGACGCCTGGCGCCGGACGGGCGCAGCGCCCTGGCGCCCTACGGCATCGTGGTCGAGGCCGAGGCGCGCTTCGGCGATTTCACCGTGCCCAGCGAGCTGGTGGCGGCCTGGGGCATCGGTACCGACGACCGCTACGACTTCATGCGCGTGTTCGTCGAGGACATCGACTGGCTCTAGGACTGGCTCCAGGATTGGCTCCAGGACTGGCTCCAGCCGGCTTGCGCGCCGCGCCGCGCCTGCACTAAGGTGCCTGCTTCCCTGATTCCAAAGCTGTTGCAGGAGCACCCATGCGCCGATTCGCCATGCTGACCGCCACCTTCCTTGCCCCCGCCCTGACGGGCTGTGCCCCGGGCGGCGAGGGCCCGGCCGAGCCGCCCGCGGAGCCGCCCGCCGAGCTCGTGATCATCGAGGTGGCCCCGGGCCAGGGCCCGGAAATCGCCGCCGGCAGCACCGCGGTGGTGCACTACACCGGCTGGCTGTTCGACCCCGCCGCCGCCGACCGCAAGGGCACCAAGTTCGACAGCTCGGTGGACCGCGGCCAGCCCTTCCGCTTCCCGCTCGGTGCCGGGCGCGTGATCCGCGGCTGGGACGATGGCGTGGCCGGGATGCAGGTGGGCCAGAAGCGCACGCTCATCATCCCGCCCGAGCTCGGCTACGGCAGCCGCGGCGCCGGCAGCGTGATCCCGCCGAACGCGACGCTGGTGTTCGACGTCGAGCTGCTGGGTATCGAGTGATGGCGGCGGGCATGCGCAGTGTCGCGGCGCTCGCCGCGGCCGTCATCCTCCTGTCGTCCGGCGCGGCTGACGCGGCCACGCTGATCCACGCGGGGCGGCTCATCGACGGCCGCGCCGACACCCCGACCGGGCCGGCCACCATCGTGGTGGAGGGCGAGCGCATCGTGGCGCTGGAGGCCGGCCATCGCGCGCCGGGGCCCGGCGACCGGCTCATCGACCTGTCGGGCGCCACCGTGCTGCCGGGGCTGATGGACATGCACACCCATGTGTCCAGCGAGAACAGCCGCACGTCTTACCTCAACCGCTTCACCCAGGATGCCCCCGAGGTGACGCTGCAGTCGACGGTGTACGCGCGCCGCACGCTGGAGGCCGGCTTCACCACCATCCGCGACCTCGGCGACAGCTACAACGTCTCCATCGCCCTGCGCGACGCCATTGCCGCCGGCAAGGTGGTCGGCCCGCGCATCTTCACCTCGGGCAAGTCCATCGCCACCACCGGCGGGCACGCCGACCCGACCAACGGCTGGGCCGAGCACATCGCCGGCGATCCGGGCCCGCAGGACGGGGTGATCAACGGCGTGGCCGACGCGCGCAAGGCCGTGCGCCAGCGCTACAAGGACGGCGCCGACCTGGTCAAGGTCACCGCCACCGGCGGCGTCATGAGCCTGGCCAAGAACGGCCTCAATCCCCAGTTCAAGGAGGACGAGCTCAAGGCCATCGTCGACACTGCGCGCGACTACGGCTTCCACGTCGCGGCGCACGCGCACGGCGCCGAGGGCATGAAGCGCGCCATCGAGGCCGGCGTGTACTCGATCGAGCACGGCACCTACATGGACGACGAGGTGATCCGGCTGATGAAGAAGCACGGCACCTGGTACGTGCCGACCATCCATGCCGGCAAGTTCGTGGCCGAGAAGGCCGAGGAGCCGGGGTACCTGCCCGACATCGTGCGGCCCAAGGCGGCCGCCATCGGGCCGCAGATCCAGGACACTTTCGCCAAAGCCTACCGCGAGGGCGTGAACATCGTTTTCGGCACTGACTGCGGCGTCGGCCCGCACGGCAGCAACGCGCGCGAGTTTCAGTTCATGGTCGAGGCCGGCATGCCGCCCATGGACGCGATCCGCTCCGCGACCTCGGTCGCGGCGGCCTTCCTCGGCGTCAACCATGACCTGGGCACGATCGAGGCCGGCAAGCTGGCCGACATCATCGCCGTGGACGGCGATCCGCTGGAAGACATCAGTGCCATGAGCCGGGTGCGTTTCGTGATGAAGGAAGGCGTGGTGTATCGCGACGACGCCTGGAGCCCGGGCGGCTCATGAGCCGGCCGCTGCAGTTCCTCGGCTTCGCGGCCGCGGCGACCGTGGTGGTGGTCGCGCTGATGGTCGGCGTGATGTGGGGCTTCGGGCTGTTCGAGCAGCCCGCGGACGAGCTGGAGGCGCACCCGGTCGAGCTGCTGTCGCAGACCGACCGGGTGGACCTCGGCGCACTGCTGCGGCCCGAGGTGCCGCGGCCGCCCGAGCGGCCGCCGACGCCCATCGAGCCGCTGGAGATTCCCGCACGGCAGGTCTCGGGCTTCGTGCAGGTCGAGGTCGAGACCGACGCCGAGGGGCGGATCACGCGCGCCGAGGTGGTGAATGCGCTGCCCGCCGGCGTGTACGAGGCGCAGGCGCTCGAACAGGTGCGCCAGCGCCGTTACCCGCCGCGCGCCGGCGGCGGCAGCTACGTCGAGGTGGTGCCGTTCCGGGTCAGTCCCGACGCGGTGCCGCCGCAGCCCTGACTCAGCCCGCCGGCACGTCCGGATTGAGCGAGTAGATCCCGGTCACTTTCGCGCTGGCCAGCACGTGGCCGATGAGCGCGGTCTCCACTTCTTCGGCCGTGAACGCGCCTTCCACCGGGCAGCGCTCCAGGTCCGTGGCGTAGAGGATGAAGTGATAGTGATGCGGGATCTCGTCGTTCCAGGGCGGGCACGGCCCGTCGTAGCCGAGGTACACGCCGCCCATTTCCGCGTCGCCGTCGAACCACGCGGTGTAGTCGTTGCGCCCCTGGCGCGCGCCCTCGGGCCCCTGCGGCGAGGTCTTGCCGCGCGCCGTCACGCCGCGGCTGCAGGCGCCCTCCGGAAAGCCGCCTGGCGTCGGCGGCAGGTCGACCATCACCCAGTGATAGAACTTGCCGCGCGGCAGTGAGGCCGGCACGGTGCGCCCTTCCTGGTTGACGTCGTCGGGCTTCGTCGGCACGTCGTCGTCGACGCAGATCAGCACCAGGGTCCTGGTGCCCTCGGGCAGTCCGTCCCAGCGGACGCCCGGGCTCAGGTTCTCCCCGAGCCGCACGTGGCTGGCCTCGTCCTGCACCCCGAAGGCGAATTTCTCCGGGATGGGCTTGCCGTGGTCGATGCCTTCGACGATCAGTTTCATGGCCGCAGTCCTCCTTCTGTCAGCACGGCGCGCAGCTGTGCCACCGCCCATTCCAGCAACTCCATCGGAATCGCCAGGGGCGGCGCCAGCCGCACCACCGTGGCGTGGGTTTCCTTGCTCAACAGCCCGCGCGCCATCAGCGCCAGCACGACTTCGCGCGCGCTGGCCTGCGCCGGGTCGATCTCGATGCCGATGAACAGCCCGCGGCCGCGCACCTCGCGCACCAGCGGGCTGTCGATGCGGTGCAGTTCCTCCAGCAGCCACGCGCCCTTGGACGCGCTCTGCCCGGCCAGGTCCTCGTCCTCCAGCACCTGCAGTGCTTCGAGGCCGACCGCAGCAGCCAGCGGGTTGCCGCCGAAGGTGCTGCCGTGGTCGCCCGGGCGGAACACCGCCATCAGCTCGCGCCGGGCGAGGAACATGGACACCGGCAGCACGCCGCCGCCCAGCGCCTTGCCGAGCACCAGGCCGTCGGGCTTCACGCCCTCGTGCTCGCACGCCAGCAGCTTGCCGGTGCGGCCCAGCCCGGTCTGCACCTCGTCGGCAATGAGCATGACGTCATGGCGGCGGCAGATCTCGGCGCAGGCGGCGAGATAACCCGCCGGGGGAATGACGATACCGCCCTCGCCCTGGATGGGCTCGACCAGGAAGGCGGCGGTGCGCGGCGTGATGGCCGCTTCCAGCGCCGCAGCGTCGCCGTAGGGCACGGTCTTGAGGCCGGGCGGGAAGGGGCCGAAGCCCGCGCGGTACTGCTGCTCGGTCGACAGGCCGCAGATGGCGATGGTGCGGCCGTGGAAGTTGCCCGCGCAGGCAATGATTTCCTGCTCGCCGTCGGGCACGCCCTTGACCTGCCAGGCCCACTTGCGCGCCGCCTTCATGGCCGTCTCGACGGCCTCCGCGCCGGTGTTCATCGGCAGCGCCATGTCCTGGCCGGTGAGGCGGCAGGCGCGCGCCAGGAACTCGCCGAGACGGTCGCTGTGGAAGGCGCGCGAGACGATGTTGAGCGTGCGCGCCTGCTCGACGAGCGCGTTGACGATGCGCGGGTGGGCGTGGCCGTGGCTCACCGCCGAGTAGGCGCTCATCATGTCGAGGTAGCGCCGGCCCTGGTCGTCCCACACGTACGGACCGTCGCCGCGCACCAGCACCACCGGCAGCGGATGGTAGTTCTGCGCGCAGTGTCGGCCTTCGAGTTCGATCAGCGGGTGCATGGCGCGGCTTCCTCGCCTTGCGGCATCCTATGCGTCATGAACGCATTGTACCGTGATCAGCCGTGGCGGCCGCCGCGGCCCGAAGCGCTGGAAATACCGGGCCCGGCCGGTCCCCTGGAAGCCATCGTCGAAGACCCCGCGACGCCGGACGGCGCGGAACCCCCGGCGCTGGCGGTGGTCTGTCATCCCCATCCGCTGTACCAGGGCACCATGCGCAACAAGGTGGTGCACACGGTGGCACGGGCCGCCAACCGCCTCGGCGCGCCGTCGGTGCGCTTCAACTTCCGCGGCGTCGGCGCCAGCGCCGGCGCCTGGGACGAGGGGCGCGGCGAGACCGAGGACGCGCTGGCGGTGATCGAGTGGGCGCGCCGGCGCTGGCCGGGCCTGCCGCTGTGGCTGGCCGGGTTCTCTTTCGGCAGCTACGTGGCGCTGCGGGCGGCGCCGCAGGCGCGGCCCGCGGCGCTGGTGACGGTGGCGCCGCCGGTGCAGCGTTTTCCGCTCGGCGGCGCCTGGCAGCCCGGGGCGCCGTGGCTGGTGGTGCAGGGCGAGGCGGACGAACTGGTCGACTGGCACGCGGTGCGTGACTGGGCGCTGGCGCAAACGCCGCCGCCGGAGCTGGTGCTGTTGCCCGAGACCAGCCACTTTTTCCATGGGCGCCTCGGCGAGCTGCAGCAGTCGGTGCAGGATTTCCTCGGGCGCTTTGCAGACGGGAGCGAAGCATGATTGCGAAACTGAAGGAGCTGTTGCGCGAGTCGCTCGGCGCGCCGGCTGACGGGGAGGCGGGTGGCGGACACGACCTGCGCCTCGCCACCGCGGCGCTGTTGCTAGAAATGGCGCGCGCCGACCGCGACGAGACGGAACAAGAGCGGCGCGCCGCGGGCGCGGTGCTGGCGCGGCATTTCGCGTTGGAACAGGGGGCGGCCGAGGCGCTGCTGGCGCGCGCCGACAGCAGTCTCGAACACACGGTGTCGCTGTACGAGTTCACGCGCGTGCTGAACGACACCCTGTCGCCTGAAGAGCGGCGGGAAGTGGTGCGGCTGGTGGCGGAGGTGGCGGCGAGCGACGGCGTGTTCGACAAGCACGAGCAGCACCTGCTGTCGAAGCTGGCCGACCTGCTCCACCTGCGGCGGGCGGAGTACGCAACGATAAGGGCGTCCGTGCTTCGCAGCACGGACGCCCTCGATTAGACGGGTCCGGAAGGAGCCTACAGGCTCAGATCATGTCCTTCAGGCCCTTCAGCGGGCTGACCTTCACGGCCTTGCGCGCCGGCTTCGCCTTGATGGTGATCTCTTCACCCGTGAACGGGTTCTTGCCGAGGCGCGCCTTGGTGGCGGGCTTCTTCACCACTCGGACCTTCATCAGCCCGGGCATGGTGAACTCGCCGGCGGACTTCAGCGACTTCTTGATGATGACGTTGAGTTCGTCGAACACTGCGCCGACGTCCTTCTTCGTCTGACCGGTCTTGTCAGCGATCTGGGTGATGATCTCAGCCTTGGTCGGCGGCTTCTTGGCGACCGGGACTGCCTTTTTCTTTGCGGCCATGAATGTCTCCCTTCAGTTCTTTGGAGTGAGGCAAGCTCGCGCTTGAACCTGAGTAAACCCTGAGTAAAAACCCTAGTAAACCGTTTAACGGCGTAACTATAGCTTAAACAAAAGCGTTCGGCGCGGCCGACGAGCGAGATTTTATAAGGATATTTACTAGGTCTCAGGCCAGGTAGCCCGGCAGGCGGATCATGATGAGCAGCGCCTGCAGGCCGATGAGCACGAACAGCGGCGACAGGTCGAGCCCGCCGATGGGCGGCACGAGGCGGCGCAGCGGCCGCAACACCGGGTCGGCCAGGCTGTGCAGCACGCTGATGAGCGGGTTCCAGTGGCCCGGGCTGACCCAGCTGATGACGACGTGGGCGAGGATGACCACGAAATACAGCTGGATCACGCCGACGATGATTCTCAGCACCGTGTAGTAGAGCAGCATCCCGGCGCCGACCACCGCGCCGGTGGCGAGGAACAGCAGTCCCGCCGTCACCACCAGCTGCAGCAGGAGCAGCGCCACCAGCGAGGACATGTCGAGCCCGCGCCAGCCCGGCACCACGCGGCGCAGCGGCCGCACCACCGGGTCGGTGATGCGCAGGATGAACTGCGACAGCGGGTTGTGGAAGTCCGCGCGCGACCACTGCAGCAGGAACCTGAGGATGTAGGCCATCAGGTAAAGGTTCAGCAGCGTCTTGACGACGAAAAACAGTGCCGCGCTCATGACGATGTCGTACTCCGGTTCATTCCTGGGCGAAACGGTCGGCCAGCTCGCGCGAGCGCGCCTCGGCCCGCTGCAGCGCGGTGGCCACCAGCGTCCTGAAGTCTCCCGCCTCGAGTGCGTCCAGCGCCGCCTCGGTGGTGCCGCCGGGCGAAGTGACGCGCCGTCGCAGCGCGGCCACGGGTTCGTCGCTCTCCAGCGCCATGCGTGCCGCGCCCAGCGCGGTCTCGACCGCCAGCAGGCCCGCCAGGTCCTGCGGCAGCCCGAGCTCGGCGGCGGCGTCCGCCATGGCCTCGATGAGCAGGAAGAAGTACGCCGGGCCGCTGCCGGACAGCGCCGTGACCGCGTCCATCTGCGTTTCGCGTTCCACCCAGCTGACCGAGCCGACCGCGCGCAGGATGGATTCCGCCAGCTCGCGCTGCGCCGGCGCCACGCCGTCCCCTGCGTACAGCACGGTGGCGCCGCAGCCCAGCAGCGCCGGCGTGTTTGGCATCGCGCGCACCACCGCGGTGCCGGCGCCCAGCCAGCGCAACAGTTCCGCGGTGCGGATGCCGGCAGCGATCGAGATCACCAGCGCGCTGCGCGCGGCGAGCGACGGCGCCACCGCGCGTGCCGCCTGCGGCATCACCTGCGGCTTCACCGCCAGCACGACCACTTCGGCCTGCGCGGCCGCCGCCGCGTTGTCGGCAAAAACCTCGATGCCAAAGTCGCGTTGCAATGCCGCGCGCCGCGCCGCGTCCGGCTCGGCGGCGCCCAGCCGTCCCGGCGGCACGCCGTCGGCAACCAGCCCGCCGACCAGGCTGCGCGCCATGTTGCCGCCGCCGATGAAAACGATGCGCGTGGACTCCATGGCGCAAAGCATAGCGGATCAGGCGCGGGGGCCGAAGATGGCCGTGCCGATGCGCACCATCGTCGCGCCCTCCGCCACCGCCGCCTCGAGGTCGTCCGACATGCCCATCGACAGGGTGTCCAGCGCCATGCCCTCCTGCTGCAGCGCGAAATAAAGCGCCGCCAGCTGGCGGCACCAGGCGCGCTGGCGCGCCGGGTCGGTCTCCGGCGGCGGCACTGCCATGAGCCCGCGCAGCCTGAGCTGCGGCAGCGCCGCCACGCGCCGGGCGAGGTCGCCGGCCGCGGCCAGCGGTGCGCCGGACTTGCTGGCCTCGGCGCCGACGTGCACCTGGATGCAGACGTTGAGCGGCGCCAGTGCGGCAGGCCGCTGGCGCGACAGGCGCTCGGCCAGCTTGAGCCGGTCCACGCTCTGCACCCAGTCGAAGCGCGCCGCGACGGCCGCGGTCTTGTTCGACTGCAGGGCGCCGATGAAATGCCACGCCGCCGGCCCCGCCCCGGGCGCGTGACCGAGCTCGTCCATCTTGGCGACGGCTTCCTGCACGAAGTTCTCGCCGAGGTCGGCGAGGCCGGCGTCGAGCGCGGCCCGGATCGCCGCCACGGGCTGGCGCTTGCTCACGCCCACGAGGCGGATTTCCGCCGCGTCGCGGCCGGCAGCACGGGCCGCCGCCGCCACCCTTTCGCGCACGCTGTGCAGCCGTGCGGCAACCGACTGATCTGAGAACCCGGTCATGTTCCGGACCCACAGGTTATGTATACTGCGAAAGACCTTCGGGACCACCTGCGCGGCGGTCCGATCAGGCGGCAAAACAAGGGATTAGCGATGGCTGTAGACATCGAGCAACTGCTCCGTTTCTCCGTCAAGAATGGCGCCTCGGACCTGCACCTGTCGGCGGGCGTGCCCCCGCTGATCCGCATCGACGGCGACGTCAAGCGGATCAACATGCCGCCGCTGACGCACAAGGAAGTGCACAGCATGGTCTACGACATCATGAACGACAAGCAGCGCAAGGACTACGAAGAGTTCTTCGAGACTGACTTCTCGTTCGAGATTCCCGAGCTGGCGCGCTTCCGCGTCAACGCCTTCAACCAGCATCGCGGCGCCGGCGCCGCCTTCCGCACCATTCCCTCGAAGATCCTGTCGCTCGACGACCTCAACGCGCCGAAGATCTTCAAGGACATCGCCATGTACCCGCGCGGCATCGTGCTGGTGACCGGCCCCACCGGCTCCGGCAAGTCCACCACGCTGGCGGCGATGATCGATCACGTGAACAACAACCGGCCCGATCACATCCTCACCATCGAGGACCCGATCGAGTTCGTGCACGAGAGCAAGAAGGCGCTGATCAACCAGCGCGAAGTGCATCGCGACACCCTCGGGTTCGCCGAGGCGCTGCGCTCGGCGCTGCGCGAGGACCCGGACGTGATCCTGGTCGGCGAGATGCGCGACCTCGAGACCATCCGCCTGGCGCTGACCGCGGCCGAGACCGGCCACCTCGTGTTCGGCACGCTGCACACCAGCTCCGCCGCCAAGACCATCGACCGCGTCGTCGACGTGTTCCCGGCCGGCGAGAAGGAAATGGTGCGCTCCATGCTCTCCGAGTCGCTGCGCGCCGTCATCAGCCAGACCCTGCTGAAGAAGGTGGGCGGCGGGCGCGTCGCGGCGCACGAGATCATGATCGGCACCGCCGCGATCCGTAACCTCATCCGCGAGGGCAAGATCGCGCAGATGTACTCCGCCATCCAGACCGGCCAGTCCACGGGCATGCAGACGCTGGACCAGTGCCTGACGGAGCTGCTGCGCAAGGGCATGGTCAGCCGTGAAGAGGCCCGTTACAAGGCCCAGAACAAGGAAGCATTCTGATGGAACGCGACCAGGCTATACGGTTCATCCATGAACTGCTGCGCAAGATGATCCAGGTCAACGGCTCCGACCTGTTTCTCACCGCCGGCTTCCCGCCCGCCATCAAGGTCGACGGCCGCGTCAAGCCGGTCACCGACCAGCCGCTGACGCCGCAGCAGAGCGCGGCGCTGGTGCGCTCGATCATGAACGACAAGCAGACGCGCGAGTTCGACGCCACCAAGGAGTGCAACTTCGCCATTGCACCCCCGCGCATCGGCCGCTTCCGCGTCAGCGCCTTCATCCAGCAGAACCATGCCGGCGCCGTCCTGCGCACCATCAACACCACGATTCCGACCATCGAGGAGCTGGAGCTGCCGCCCATCCTCAAGGACGTGGCGATGACCAACCGCGGCCTGGTGCTGGTGGTCGGCGGCACCGGCAGCGGCAAGTCCACCACGCTGGCGTCGATGGTCGGCTACCGCAACGAGAACTCCAAGGGCCACATCATCACCATCGAGGACCCGGTGGAGTACGTGCACACCCACAAGAACTGCATCGTCACGCAGCGCGAAGTGGGCATGGACACCGATTCCTGGCACGTGGCGCTGAAGAACACCCTGCGCCAGGCGCCGAACGTCATCCTCATCGGCGAGATCCGCGACCGCGAGACCATGGAGTACGGCATCCAGTTCGCCGAGACCGGCCACCTCTGCCTCGCCACGTTGCACGCCAACAGCGCCAACCAGGCGCTGGACCGCATCATCAACTTCTTCCCGGAAGAGAAGCGCGACCAGCTGCTGATGGACATGTCGCTGAACATCAAGGGCATCATCGCCCAGCGCCTGCTGCCGCGCGCCAGCGGCAGCGGCCGCATCGCGGCGATGGAGATCATGCTGGCCTCGCCGCTGATCTCGGACCTGATCTTCAAGGGCGAGGTGACCGGCATCAAGGAAGTGATGGCGCGCTCCAACCGCCTCGGCATGAAGACCTTCGACCAGGCCCTGTTCGACCTGTTCGAGGACGGCAAGATTTCCTACGAGGACGCGCTGCGCAACGCCGACTCCCGCAACGAGCTGCGCCTGCGCATCAAGCTCGAGAGCAAGCGCGATTTCAAGGCGCGCGACGAAGGTTCGGAGAGCCTGCGCCTGGCAGACGACGCGAAGGCCCAGCAGTATGGCAAAGACGCCTGAGGACACCGCCGTCACGGCGCCGCCGCGGCCGTCGCTGTTCAATCTCAAGCCCTACCTGAAGCTGATGGCGGACAAGGGGGCTTCGGACCTCTTTTTCACGCCGCAGGCCCCGATCAAGATCAAGATCGAGGGCCAGATCATGCCGGTGGGCAGGGAAATCCTCACCGTCGAGCTGGTGAACGAGATCGTGATGTCGGTGATGACCGAGGAGCAGAAGCGCCACGTCGAGCGCGAGCTGGAACTCGACTTTGCCATCTCCGAGCAGGGTCTCGGGCGCTTCCGCGCCAACGTCTTCAAGCAGCGCGGCAACTACGCCATGGTGCTGCGCTACATCACGCTGGACATGCCGCGGCTCGAGGACCTCGGCCTGCCCAAGGTGCTGGCGGACCTGGCGCTGAAGAAGCGCGGCCTGATCCTGATGGTCGGCGCCACCGGCTCCGGCAAGTCGACCACCCTGGCGGCGATGATCAACCATCGTAACGAGTCCTCCAGCGACCACATCATCACCATCGAGGACCCGATCGAGTTCCTGCACCCGAACAAGCGCTCCATGGTCAACCAGCGCGAGCTCGGGCTGGACACGCTGTCCTACGCGCGTGCGCTGAAAAGCGCCATGCGCGCGGCGCCGGACGTGGTGCTGATCGGCGAGATTCGCGACCAGGAGACCATGGAGGCGGCCATCACGCTGGCCGGCACCGGCCACCTGTGCATCGCGACGCTGCACGCCAACAACGCCTCGGAGACGCTCGACCGCATCATCAACCTGTTCCCGCAGGCGCAGCACCGCCAGGTGCTGATGGACCTGTCGCACTACCTCAGCGCGATCATTGCGCAGCGGCTGGTGGTGGGAAAGGGCGGCAAGCGCGTGGCGGCGGTCGAGGTGCTGCTGAACACGCCGCACATCTCCGACCTGATGCTCAAGGGCGACATCGGCGGCATCAAGCAGGCACTGCGCGAGACCTCGCAGGGCGACATGCAGACCTTCGACCTGGCGCTCTACAAGCTCTACAAGGAAGGCGTCATCGACCTCGAGCGGGCGCTGGCCTACGCCGATTCCGCGGTCGACCTGGAGGCCAAGATCAACTTCGGCTGACCGGTCTTCTTGCAAACAAGAATCATTCTCATATAGACTGCGGGCGTCCCCTGGCCCGGAGTCCGTCATGAACCCGACCCACTGGCAACTCGAAGTGCAGCGCAGCGGCCGCGACGCCCAGCTGCGCCTGGCCCATCCTTCCGGCCTGTGCCGCGAATGGGACGGCGACGTCGCCTGCCGCCTGTGCCAGCGCCTCGGCCTCGACACCGGCCGCTATCCCTGTCCCAAGTCCAGCGCCTGGCGGCTGTTCCTGCTGGCGCGCGACCTCGAGTCCGAAGTGGAGCCCACGTCGGCGCCCGCGCCGGCGCCCGAGACCGACTGGGACGCACGGCTGCGCACCCACGGCCTGCGGCCGACGCCGGCGCGCCGCGCCATCGCCGCGCTGCTGCTCGGCGGGCCGCGCCACGTCACCACGGAGGAGGTGAGCGGGGAGCTGGCGCGCGCCGGTTACCGCTATGCGCTCAGCACGGTCAGCCGCACGCTGAAGGAATTCGCCGACTGGGACCTGCTGCAGGTGCTCGACCTCGGCGGCGGCGTGGTCTTTTACGACACCGTCACCACGCCGCATCCCCACGTCTACAACGTCGACACCGGCGAGCTGTCCGACCTCAGCCCGGAGGAGGCGTGGGTGAGCGGCCTGCCCGAGCTGCCCGCGGGCGTGCGGCTGGAAGGGATCCAGCTGGTGTTCCGCGTGCGCGGCGCCGCGGCTCAGTCGAAGCGCAGCGCCCCGAAGGTGCAGTCGTCGGGCCCGCGGAAGTCCGCCGGGCAGGCGTAGGTCCCGAGGAACAACAGGTCGGGGCTCATCAACGCGCCCGCGATGCCCGCCTGGCCGAGCGAGTCGGAGAATTCGCCGCGGTACATGCCGAAGTCATCGTCCAGCACGTCGAACCACAACGTGGCGGACACGCCGCCGGCCTCGGCGACGTCACAGCGCCCGGCGCCGCACAGCATCCAGGCCGAATCGATTACGTCCGGCGCCCAGTCGAGCCACGCGTTGCGGCCGCTCCAGTGGCCGTCCAGGTCGCTGAACAGGTAGCCCGGCAGGCCGACGGCGCCGCGCTCGAGCACGCTGAATTCGAACACGTCGTTCACCATCACGAGGTGGCGCCGCGCCGCGTCGGTGAGCACGCGGAAGTCCGTGCCGTCGCTCAGCGTGCCGCGCCAGGCGCCGGCGCCGGCCTGCCACAACCGGCCGGACACGCTCGAGGCGAAGCCGTTCACGTATTCGCGCACGATGCGGTCGCCGCAGATCTCCCATTCAAGGGTGAACAGCGTCCCGCTGTCGTCTTCCATGGCGCCGTACCAGGCGCCGTCCAGCCCGAGGTCGGGCCCGAGGCAGTCGACGACGACGATCTCCGTCTCGTCGGAGCAGCCTGCCAGCGCCAGCAGCGCGACCAGCAGGGCGCCGGTTTTCAGGTATGCAGCCATCTCTGTCTCCCGTGCAACGGATCGTCATTGCTTCGGGGACAGAGTCTGCAGGCGCGAACCTGAACGAAAGCTGAGCGCCGCCTGGACCGGATTCAGTGCTGCATCGCCGCCCAGTCCACCGCCGCGGCCTCGAACACCGGCCCGTCCACGCACACCCGCTGCATCGCCGGCCCGGACGGCGTGTTGACGCGCACCACGCAGCCGGCGCAGCCCCCCACCGCGCAGGCCATATACTCTTCCAGCGACACCTGGCAGGGCAGGTCGAAGTCGCGCGCCAGCGCGGCGGCGGCCTTGAGCATGGGCGTCGGGCCGCAGGCGAAGATCTCGACCTCGCGCAAGGCGGCGGCGTCCAGCGCGCGCAGCCACTCGCGGCCGAGCTCAGTGACGTAACCGGCGTAGCAGCCGTCGAATCCCGCCAGCGAGGCGAGGCGGCTCGGCACCCCGAGGTTCTCCATCAGCGGCATGGCGGCCGTCACGCCCTGCGGCAGGCCGTCCACCGCGATGCGCGACGCCGCGGGCGCGAAGGGGAAGGGCACTTCCGATCCCATCAGCACCAGGCCGGCGCGCGCTGCCGGGCCCAGCGTCTCGGCGAGGAACACCATCGGCGGGATGCCCACGCCGCCGCCGATGAGCAGCGGCCGGGGGCGGCCCGGCGTGGGCGCGAAGGGCTTGCCGATCGGGCCCATGACGCTGACCTTTTCGCCCGGGCGGCGCTGCGACAGCAGCCGCAGGCCGTCGCCGACGATCTTGAACAGGAACTCGATCACGCCGGAGCCGGGATCGGCGCGCATCAGCGACAGCGGCCGGCGCATGGGCAGGGCGGGATCGCAGGTGACGTGCGCGAAGCTGCCGGCACGGGCATGGGCGGCGCACTGCGGCGCCACCAGGCGCATGATGAACTGCTCGCCCGGCCAGGCCTCGATGTCGAGCACTTCGGCGTCCTCGACGAAAATGGTGCCGCGGTGCGGGCGGTCGGGCGCGGCTTCAGCCATGGAGCGTCTCCATCACGGTCTGCATCACGGCCATGCGCACGGCGACGCCGTTGGTGACCTGCTCGGTGATCACCGACTGCGGCGCGTCGGCGACGCTGCCGGCGATCTCGACCTCGCGATTCATCGGGCCCGGGTGCATGACGATGGCATGGGGTTGCGCCAGCGCCAGGCGCTCCGGCGTGAGGCCGAACTGGCGATGGAACTCGGCGGCGTCGGGGCCGTGGCCCTGCTCCATGCGCTCGCGCTGGATGCGCAGGCACATGACGACGTCGGCGCCGCGCACGCCGTCCTCGATCGAGTCCAGCAGGGTCGCGCCCGGGAACTCGCTGGCGTCCGGCGCCAGCGTCGGCGGCGCCACCAGCCTGAGCTCGCCCACGCCCAGTGTCATGAGGGCGTGATGGGCGGAGCGCGCCACGCGCGAGTGCTGGATGTCGCCGGCGATGGTCACCACCTTGTCGGCCAGGTCGCCGAGATGGCGGCGCATGGTGAGCACGTCGAGCAACCCCTGGGTGGGGTGGTTGAGATGCGACTCGCCGGCGTTGAGCACCGCGACGTGCGGCGCGACGTGGTCGCAGATGTACGCCGGCACGCCCGATTGCGCGTCGCGGATGACGAAGATGTCGATCTGCATCGCCTGCAGCGTGTAGATGGTGTCGAGCAGGCTCTCGCCCTTGGCGCGCGAGGAGGTGCTGACGTCGAGGCTCAGCACCTCCGCGCCGAGGCGGCGCGCGGCGAGCTCGAAGGAGGCGCGGGTGCGCGTACTGGGCTCGAAGAACAGGTTGGCGATGGTGCGCCCGGCCAGCGTGTCGTTGCTCGCTGGCTTGGCGCCCGGCGGGGTGAGATAGGACTCGGCGCGGTCGAGCAGCGCCACCAGCTGCGCGCGCGGCACGTCTTTCAGGGTGACCAGGTGCCGGAGCCGTCCTTGCGCGTCGAACTGCGATGCCATGGGTGCCTCAGGTGTTCTTGTCCAGCCAGTCTTGCAGGATCACGGCCGCAGCCGCGCTGTCGATGTCTTGCCTGGCGATGCGGCCGCGGCGTCCCGCGCGCCGCTCGGCCACCAGGCCCTCGTATGCCGCCGCGGAACTGAGGCGCTCGTCCACCAGCTCCACCGGCAGGCCGAAGCGGCCGTGCAGCCGGCGCGCGAAGCGCTGCGCCTCGCTCGCGATGTCGTCGCCCGGCGCGCCGGGAGCGGCGTCATTATACGGGACGCCGACCACCAGCCGGCCCGGCCGCCACTCCTTGAGCAGGGCGCCGATGCGCGTCCAGTCGGGCCCGGCGTCGGTCGCCGCCACGGTCTCCAGGGCGCGCGCCCGGCCGGTCACGGTGTTGCCCACGGCCACGCCGATGCGACGCCGGCCGTAGTCGAAGGCCAGCAGCGTGTCGGTCGCAGCGGCCATGCTCAGGCGTGACCCGCCTCGGAGGAGAGCGCGTTGATGTCGATGCCGATGAGGCGTGCGGCAGCCTCCCAGCGGCGCTCGAAGGGCACGGAAAAGATGATGTCGGGCGTGGCCGGCACGGTGAGCCAGGAGTTCGCCGCCATCTCGGCTTCCAGCTGGCCGGCGCCCCAGCCGGCGTAACCGAGCGCGATGACGGCGCGCTGCGGGCCGTTGCCGCTGGCGAGCGCCTCGAGGATGTCGCGCGAGGTGGTGACCTTGATGCCGTCCTGCACGTCCAGGGTCGCGGAGAAGCCGGCGCCGCCGTCGTCGTGGATGACGAAGCCGCGCTCGGGTTGCACCGGCCCGCCCTGCAGCACCAGTTGCTCCGCCAGCGCCGGGTCGGGGATCTGCAGGTCCATCTGCGCCAGGATCTCGGCCAGCGACATGTCGATGGGGCGGTTGATGATGATGCCGAGCGCGCCCTCGTCGTTGTGCTCGCAGACGTAGGTGACGGTGCGATCGAAATTGGGATCGTCCATGGCCGGCATGGCGATCAGGAATTGCCCCGTCAGGTACTGGTCCTCGCTCATGCGCCTAGTATATCCCCGCGCGGCGGGCGGGGCTCGGCGCGCCCGGGTCAGGGCTCGGGCGCGCGCAGCACCCCCGCCGCGGCCCGCCCGTCGATGAAGCGCCACTCGTAGGCGAAGCGCAGGGTGTCGTATTGCGCGCGCACCGCCGGCGGGAAGGGGTCGAAGGGACTGGCCAGGCGCACCAGGTCGATGGCGGCCTGGTCCAGGGTGCCGCTGCCGGAGGAGCGCGTGACGCGCACCTCGGCCAGCGTGCCGTCGTCGGACACCGCCACCTCGAGCACCGGGTTGCGGTCGTGCGCGCGGCGCGCCACGGCAGGGAAGTTCAGCGTGCCGAGCCGCTCCATGCGCGCTTTCCAGCCGGCGAGATACTCGGCGAACACGCTCTCGCGCGCATCGATGGAAATGAAGAACTCGCGCGGGTTGGTGTCGCTGACCCGGGTCAGTCCGCCGTCCGGGCGCGGCTCGACGGGTTGCGGCTCGGCCTCGCGCTGCGGCGGCGCGATGGCAGCGGCCAGCGGTCCCTGCCACGAGCTCACCAGCGCCTCGGCGGGGCGTTCGGGCGGCGGTGGCTCGGCCTCCACGGCCTCGGGCGCGGGCGGTTGCTCGTGGAATTCCGGGCGCAGGTCCGCGGCGACGTTGCCGCTGCCCTCCTGGTTGGCCTGGGCCAGGTAGCGCGCGTCGCTCGGCTCGCGCTCGTCCGGGGTCGGCGACTCCAGCAGGGTCACCTCCAGCGTCGGCACCTCGCTCGGGCCGGCCTGCTGCGGCCCGGAGAAGCTGACGCCGAGGATGAACAGCCCGTGCGCGGCCGCGGCGATGAAGATCGCCCAGCTGAGACGCTCGCCCGCCACCCAGCTGCTGCCGGCGGCATTCATGCGCGCGCCGCCTCCGGCCCGGCTTCCAGCTTGTCCACCACCACTGCTGCGATCACGCCGCTCACGATACCGAACACCAGCGCCGCGGTCAGCAGGAACGGCGCCAGCTTCAGGATCGCGGGGTGCGGGATGAAAAGCTGCCAGGCGACCAGCACCTGCGTGCCCATGTGCGCCAGCGCGGCGCAGACGCTGTAGCCGGCGGCGCCGAGCCAGCGCCCGCCGAGGCGCTGCGCCAGCCACAGCGCCACCAGCGCGGCCGCGGCGCCGCTGGCGCTGAGGATGAAGGTGGGACTGAGAAAGGTGCCGACCAGCAGGCTGCCGGCGAGCACCCGGAGGCCGGCCACCCAGGCGGCGACACCCCAGCCCCAGCGCAACAGCACCACCACGGTGATGACGTTGGCCAGGCCGGGCTTCACCCCGGGCAGCGGGCTGGGCAGCGCCGCCTCGAGGATGTGGATGGCAATGGCCAGCGCGGCGAAGCCGGCGATCAGCCGGTCGCGCTGCGGCCCGGCGGGCGGGGCGCGCTCAGAAACTGACGGCATCGAACTCGCGCCGGCCGCCGGCGACCTCGACCACCACGCCGTTCGGCAGGCAGGCCGCCACCTGGCCGCTGCGCGACAGCCAGCCGGCATGCACGCACTGGCGTCCGACACAGGGCGAGTCGTTGAAGCGCACGCGGCCGCCGCGCACCTCGATGATGCTGGCGCCGAGGCGGCCCGTGATCTCGACCACGGTGTCCGCGGCCAGCGCCAGCCGTTGCGGCGCCGCGTCCGGCGCGCTGATCTCGGCGTACTCCGCCGCGCCGCCGCCGGACCACAGCGCCGCCCACGAGGCGCCGACCAGCAGGCCGGCGGCAACAATCACCACGAGATCTGCCGGGCGCAGGGGTTTCACGGCAGCGGCCGCACCCGGGCCTGGCCGCCGTAGGCCGCGTCGGTGAACCAGATGCGCGGCTGCATCGCGGGCGTGAGCTCGATGCCGCCGTCCGCGCGCACCACCATCACCGCCTCGATGCCGAGCGCCGCGGCGACCGCGGGCCAGGCCTCCGGACCCGCCACCATCAGGGCCGTGGCGGCGGCGTCGGCGCGGCCGGCGTCGGCATGCAGCACGGTGACGGACACCAGTCCCGCCGTCGGGTAGCCGGTGCGCGGGTCGAGGATGTGGTGGTAGCGCCGGCCGTCATGCTCGAACCAGCGCTCGTAGTCGCCGGAAGTGAACACGGCCTCGTCGCCAGCCGTCTCCAGCGCCGCCAGCACGCCGGCCGGGTCGCGCGGGGCGCGGATGCCGATGCGCCAGGGCCGGTCGCCCTTGCGGCCGATGGCGCGCAGGTCGCCGCCGGCGTTGACGATGGCGTGCTCGATGCCGCGCGCGCGCAGCAGGGCGATGGCGCGATCCACCGCCACGCCCTTGGCGAAACCGCCGAGGTCGACCTGCAGCGGTCGCTCTTCCAGCCAGGCCGCCACGGCCTCGGGCGGCGGCGGCGCGGCCGGCAGGCTCTCGGCGGAAGCGAAGCCCCACAGCTGCACCAGCGCACCCAGCCCCGGGTCGAACAGCCCGCCGGTGTCCTGCGCCAGGCCGTTGGCCGCGGCGATCAGCATGCCGAGGTCCGCGTCCACCGCCGCCGGGTCCGTCGCCGGGTCAGCAGCCAGCATGGTGTTGAGGCGGCCGAGCGCGCCGTCTCCCTGCGGCTGCCAGGCGCGGTGCAGGTCATGGAACAGCCGCTCGACCTCGCGCGCGGCGGTCCCGGCCTCGTCCGCCGGCACGCCGTACACGGTGACGTCGACCAGGGTGCCCATGGCCATGAAGCGGTGCTGCGTGGCGTTCTCCTGCGCGTCGCGCCCGCAGCCCGCCAGGCCAAGCGCGGCCAGGCCCAGCACGGCAAGGCTGAGCGCCGCCGGCAGCCGCCACGCGTGCGGCCAGGCCCGTCTCAACGCGCCCCCAGCCGGCGCTCGATGGCGTCGAACAGGCCGCTGCAGATATTGGCGTCGTAGAGCCGGTCGAGCTCGCGCACGCCGGTGGGGCTGGTGACGTTGACCTCGGTGAGCTTGTCGCCGATGACGTCCAGCCCGGCGAAGAGGATGCCCTTGTCGCGCAGCACCGGCCCGACCGCGGCGCAGATCTCGCGCTCGTGCGGCGTCAGGTCGCGGCCCTCGCCCTTCGCCCCGGCCGCCAGGTTGCCGCGGTTCTCGCCCGCCGCCGGGATGCGCGCCAGGGCGTGGTCGAAGGGCTCGCCGTCCACCAGCAGGATGCGCCGGTCGCCGCCCGCCACGATCTCCGGGATGTACTGCTGGATCATGGCGAAACGGCTGTCGTGGGCGGTGAGCGTCTCGAGGATGACGCCGGTGTTGGCGTCGCCGGGCTTGAGCACGAAGATGGAGCGCCCGCCCATGCCGTCCAGCGGCTTCACCACCGCGGCGCCGTAGCGCTCGACGAAGCGGCGCATGTCGGCCATGGAGCGGGTCACCATGGTCGGCGGCGTGAACTCCGGGAACCACATGGTGAAGGCCTTCTCGCTCACGTCGCGCAGCGCGGCCGGCTTGTTCACCACCAGCGCGCCGTGCTCCTCGGCGCGTTCCAGCAGGAAGGTGGTGTAGATGTACTCCATGTCGAAGGGCGGGTCCTTGCGCATCAGGATCACGTCCAGTGCCGCCGGGTCGCCCTCGCGTGCCTCGCCCAGCGCGTACCAGCACTCGGGGTCGTCGCGCAGCTCCAGCGCGCGCATGCGTGCGCCGAGGCGGCCCTCCAGCACCCACAGGTCGCGCTGGGTCATGTACTCCAGCGCATAGCCGCGCCGCTGCGCCTCCAGCAGCATCGCCAGCGTGGTGTCCTTGGCGGGCTTGATGTGCTCGATCGGGTCCATGACCACGCCGAGGCGGATCTGCGCTTTGCTCATCGGGGTGCTCCTGTCATAGCCGGCAACTATATCAAGGGGTGAGGCCATGGGCGCATGGCGGGTAGGGGCGCGATATGTTAAAAATCGAGCACTTCAAGCGGAGGATCACGGTGGACGCAGACGAGTCGCGCAGCCTCGAGGGGCTGAAAGTGCTGGTGGTGGACGACAGCAAGACCATCCGCCGGACCGCGGAGACGCTGCTCACCAAGGAGGGCTGCGAGGTCTATACCGCGGTGGACGGGTTCGATGCCCTGTCGAAGGTGGCCGACCATCACCCCGATATCATCTTCGTGGACATCATGATGCCGCGGCTGGACGGCTACCAGACCTGCGCCCTGATCAAGCACAACAAGGTCTTCAAGACGACGCCGGTGATCATGCTGTCGAGCAAGGACGGCCTGTTCGACCGCGCGCGCGGCCGCATCGTGGGTTCCGAACAGTACCTGACGAAGCCTTTCACGCGCGACGAGCTGCTGTCCGCCATCGGCACGCACGTCAAGTCCTGAGGACCGCGACCGGCGGAGGAACAAGCATGGCCCTGGTACTCATCGTGGACGATTCCCCGACCGAAGTGCACGTGCTCGGCGGTTACCTGAAGAAGCACGGCTTCGAGATCGAGGCCGCCTCCGACGGCCGCGAGGGCATCGAGAAGGCGCGCGCGCTGAAGCCCGACCTGGTGCTGATGGACGTGGTGATGCCGGGCATGAACGGCTTCCAGGCGACGCGCGAGCTGGCCCGCGCGCCGGACACCGCCGACATCCCGGTGGTGATGGTGACCACCAAGGGGCTGGAGACCGACAAGATCTGGGGCATGCGCCAGGGCGCCAAGGACTACCTCGTCAAGCCCGTCTCGGAGACGCAACTGGTGGAGAAGGTAAGGGCGGCCCTGGGCAGCAATGACTGAAGCGTCCTTCACCGAGCTGCGCGACGATCCATGGGCGCTGCTGCGCGCCATGGAGCAGCGTGCGCTCGCCAGTGCCGAGGCTGCCGACGAGGGCCTGGCGGCGCGCGAGTGGGTGGGCATCGGTTTCCGCCTCGGCGACGAGCACTTCCTCGCCCCGCGCGAGGAAGTGCGCGAAATCGTGGCCTGCCCGGCGAAACTGGCGCGCGTGCCCGGGGCGCGGCCCTGGGTGGCGGGCCTGGCCAGCCTGCGCGGCCAGCTGCTGACCGTGATCGACATGAAGGCCTTCCTCGGCGGCGGCGCGACGCGGCTCGGGCGCGACACCCGCGTGGTGGTCATCAACCATCGCGAGCTGGGCGCCGGGCTGCTGGTCGACGAGGTGTACGGCTTCCGCCGCTTCCCGGACAGCGAGCGCCTGGAGACGCCGCCCGAGGGCGAGCTGCGCTGCCGGCGCTACCTCTCGGGCGCCTTCCCGCACGGCGACGACGCCTGGCCGGTGTTCGACCTGCAGGCGCTGGCCGAGAGTCCCAATTTCCTGCACGCGGCGCGTGACGACTGAGGCGCCGCGGCAATGACTTCCAGTATGGAAAAAAGCATGAGACAGCATTCGCGGGGCATGGCCCTGTTGCCGATCCTGGGCCTGGTGCTGGTCGCGGTCGTGCTGGCCGCGGCGGTGATGATCTGGCGCGGCCTGCCGCCGGACGCCACGCTCGGCTCGGGCGCGGCGGCGCCGCTGTGGCTGGCGCTGGGCGCGCTGCTGCTGTCGCTGGGGCTGGTCGCGGCGCTGTTCCGCGGCGAGGAAGTGCGGCGCCGCTCGGCGGAGCAGGCGCGCCAGAACGAGCGCAACCAGGCCGCCATCCTGCGGCTGCTGGACGAGCTCGGCACGCTGGCCGACGGCGACCTCACGGTGCAGGCCTCGGTCACCGAAGACATCACCGGCGCCATCGCCGATTCCATCAACTACGCCATCGAGGCCCTGCGCGAGCTGGTGGAGACCATCAACCAGAGCGCCATCAAGGTCGACGCCGCGGCGCGCCAGGCCCAGGCCACGGCCACGCACATGTCGGAAGCCAGCGACACCCAGCTGCGCCAGGCCAGCGACGCCACCGAGTCCATCGCCCGCATGGCGGCTTCCATCGAGGCCGTGTCCGGCGACGCCGAGCGCGCCGCCGACGTGGCGCGCCACTCGGTGGACGTGGCGCACAAGGGCGGCGCCGCCGTGCGGCGCACCATCCAGGGCATGAACGCCATCCGCGAGACCATCCAGGACACCTCCAAGCGCATCAAGCGCCTCGGCGAGAGCAGCCAGGAGATCGGCAACATCGTCGAGCTCATCAACGACATCGCCGAGCAGACCAACATCCTCGCCCTGAACGCCTCCATCCAGGCCTCCATGGCCGGGGAGTCCGGGCGCGGCTTCGCCGTGGTGGCGGACGAAGTGCAGCGCCTCTCCGAGCGCGCCGCCAACGCCACGCGCCAGATCGAGGTGCTGGTGAAGACCATCCAGTCGGACACCAACGAGGCCGTGACCTCCATGGAGCGCAGCACCACCGACGTGGTGGGCGGCGCGCTGCTGGCGGAGAACGCCGGCGCGGCGCTGGACGAGATCGAGAGCGTGTCCAACCAGATCGCCACGCTGGTGCAGAACATCTCGCGCTCGGCGCGCGACCAGGCCACTGCAGCCACCGACATCACGCGCAACATGAACGTGCTGCGCGAGATCAGCGAGCAGACGGCCGACGCCACCGGCGCCACCTCGCAGTCCATCAGCAAGCTCGCCGACCTCGCCACCCAGCTGCGTAATTCCGCGGCCGGCTTCAGGCTGCCGGAGACGCCGCAGAAGTGAGTTCCAGGGCTTCCCCACAACTGCTCTGGGTGACCGGCGAGGTCACCACGGTGATGAACGAGGCGCGCATCGCGCTGGAGGAGTTCGCCGAGCACCCCGAGCAACGCGAGCTCATGGCGCACTGCGCCGCGCTGCTGCACCAGGCGCACGGTGCGCTGCGCATCGCCGAGGTCTACGGCGCCTCGCTGCTGGCCGAGGAGATGGAGCAGCTGGCGTTGCACCTGCAGCGCAGCGCCGGGGTCGGGCACCAGCACGAGGAGGCCATGGAGGCGCTCTCGCGCGCCATCGTGCAGCTGCCGCCTTATCTCGAGCGGGTGGTCAGCGGCGGTCGCGACATCCCGCTGGTGCTGCTGCCGCTCTTGAACGACCTGCGCGCCGCGCGCGGCTCGGCGCTGCTGTCCGAGAACACGCTGCTGCTGCTCAACCTGCCGAGCGAGAGCCAGCTGGCGCCGGGGCGCGTGCGCCCGTCGCCGTCGGGCGAGAACATCGTCGCGCTGGCGCGCCAGCTGCGCCCGCGTTACCAGGCCGCACTGCTGTCCTGGATTCGCGGCGAGCGTCCCGACAGCAGCCTCGCCGTGATCGCCGACGTGGCCGCGTCGCTGGAGCGCGCCGCCGCCGAGCCCGCCGTGTACCAGCTGTGGTGGGTGCTGAGCGGCGTGGTGGAAGCGCTGCGCCAGGGCGGGCTCCCGGCCAGCGCCTCGCTGAAGCGCCTGCTCGGCCAGGTGGACCGCCAGGTGCGGCGCATGATCGAGGAGGGCGAGGCCGCGGTCGCCGCGGCGCCGCCGGTGGAGCTGCTCAACAGCCTGCTGTTCTACGTCGCCCGCTCGACCACGCGCGGCACCCGCGTCAGCGCCATCCGCGACACCTTCAGCCTGGGCGACCTGCTGCCGGACCAGTCCGACGTGGCGCATGCGCGCGACAGCCTCGGCGGTCCCAGCGTGCAGCTGATGCACACCGTGGCCGACGCCATCCGCGAAGACCTCGCCAAGGTCAAGGACGCGCTCGACCTGCATGCGCGCACCGGCAGCATTCCCACCGAGGTGCTGGACAACCAGTTCGGCATGCTGGGCAAGATCGGCGACACCCTCGGCGTGCTCGGCCTGGGCGAGATCCGCGAGCAGGTGCAGCGGGAAGCGCAGCGCCTGCGCGGGCTGCTGGACAAGGACCGGGCGCAGACCGAGGACGAGCTGCTCGCGGTCGCCGCCAACCTGCTGCGGGTCGAGGACCGCCTGGACGAGCAGCTGGTCGGGCTGGTGCTGGACGAGCCGCGGCCCGCCGGCGCCGCGCCTGGCGAGACGCCGGAGGAGGACCAGCCCGATCCCATGCGCCAGGTGACGGAGGCGCTGCTGCGCGAGTGCCTGGTCAACATGGCGCGCGTGCGCGACGCCATCAACGAACGCCTTGCCGGGCCGGTGGATCCCCAGGTCGTGGACGCCGTGCCGGGCTTGCTCCAGGGCGTGACCGCGGCGCTGCTGATGCTGGAGCAGCCGCGCGCGGTGGCGGTGATGGAAGGCATCACGCGCCACGTGCGCCGCCTGGTCGACCCGGGCGGCGAAGACATGCCGCGCCAGGCGCTGGACCGGCTCGCCGACGCCATCGTCAGCGTCGAGTACTTCATGGAGACGATCCGCGCCGGGCGCAAGCTGCCGCTGTTCATGCTGGAGAATGCCGAGGAATGCCTCGCCGCGCTCGGCCGCGAGGAAGAGCGCGAGCATGCCCCCCCGGCGCCGGCCGCCCCTGAAGAGCCGCTGCTCGAGCCGGCGCCGGAGGCGATCACCGCGCCGGAGCCCGAGCCCGAGCCGGAACCCGAGCCCGAACCCGAATACGCGCCCGAACCGCAACCCGAGTACGAGCCCGAAGCCGAAGCCGAAGCCGAAGCCGAGCCGGAACCCGAAGCCGAGCCCGAACCCGAGCTGGAAGCGGCAGCTGCGCCGCCGCCCGTCGCGCCGGTGCTGCCCGTCTACGAAGGCGCCGAGGAGCCGGATACCGAGCTCATCGAGCTGTTCATCGAGGAGGCGAAGGAACTCGAGGCGACCGCCCGCGCCTCGTACACGCAATGGGCCGGCAACGAAGACGTCGATGCGCTCGGCACGCTGCGGCGCGCCTTCCACACCCTGAAGGGCAGCGGCCGCATGGTCGGCGCACGCCGTATCGGCGAATACGCCTGGAGCGTCGAGCAGATGCTCAACGCGCTGATCGAGGGGCGCATCACGCGCAGCGACGCCCTGGTGCAGTTCCTCGGCGAGGCGGTGGCCCAGGTGCCGGGCCTGGTCGAGCAGATCGAGACGGGCCGCGTGCCCACGGCGGATATCGAGAGACTGATGGCCCGCGCCGAGGCGTTTGCCGCCGGCCGCGGCGAGCAGGTTGCAGCCGAGCCCGAGCCGGAGCCTGAGCCTGAAGCCGTGCCGGAATCGGCGCCGGCGCCCGAGCCCGAGCCCGAGCCGGAGCCGGAGCCGGAGCCGGAGCCGGAACCCGAGATGGACCCCGTGCTGCGGGACATCTTCACGCGCGAGGCGAACGGGCACCTCGCCGACCTGCGCACCTTCATTCACGACTGCGGCATGCGCACGCCGCCTTACGCCGTCACCGAGTCTGCGCATCGCGCCTGCCACACGCTGGCGGGCAGCGCCAACATGGCCGACGTCGCGGCGGTGGTGGAAATCGCGCGCCCGCTGAACGATTACCTGCGGCAGCTGTACGACGACCACGTCGGCCTGCCGCCGGCCGGCCTGAAACTGGTGGGCCGGTCCGTGGACGCCATCGCGCGGGTGGTGCGGGCGCTGGAGGAGGGGCATGGCCCCGGCGCGCCGGACACCGCGCTGGCGGACGACATCCGCGCCCTGCACCAGGACTACGAGCTGCGCGCCGAGGCGGGCGCCGTGGACACGGTCCTCGAGCAGCCGGAGTTCGACTTCGAGATCCTCGGCATCTTCGTCGAGGAAGCCGCAGAAATCCTCGAGGAAGCGCAGGACGCGATGGCGGCGTGGCGCGCCAGTCCCGAGGGCGGCGAACCACTGCGCGCCTTGCAGCGGCACCTGCACACCATCAAGGGCAGCGCGCGCCTGGCCGGCGTGAGCACCATCGGCGACTTCAGTCACGCGCTGGAAAACCTGTTCGAGGGCCTCGCCGAGGGCCGGCGCCAGGTTGCGCCCGGCCTCGCCGACGTGGTGCAGCGCTGCCTCGATGCGCTGCACGGCATGCGCGACGTTGCCGCGCAGGGCCGCATGCCGGAGATTCCGCCGGGGCTGCTGGCCCAGCTCGAGGCGCCGCCTGCGCCCGAGCCGGAGCCGGAGCCGGAGGAAGAAGAGACTTTCGAAGACACCGCCACTTTCGTCGAGCCGATCGAGACAACGCCGCCCGAGCCGGAACCCGAGCCCGAGCCCGAGCCCGAGCCGGAACCGGTGCCAGAGCCGGAGCCGGAACCCGAGCCGATGCCCATGCCGGAGCCGCTGCCCCGGCCGGTCCCCGCGCCGACGCCGGCGGCCGCCCTGCCGCGCCAGGAGCTGGCGCGCGTGGACGCGGCCCTGCTGGAGAAGCTGCTCGACAACGCCGGCGAGGTGGGCATCTACCGCAGCCGCCTGGAAGAGCAGCTCGGCTCGGTGCAGTTCAACCTCGAGGAGCTGAACGCGACCTTCGTGCGCCTGCGCGACCAGCTGCGCAAGATGGAAATCGAGACCGAGACGCAGATCCTGCACCGCCACCAGGGCGAGGTGGATCCGCGCGGCGACTTCGACCCGCTGGAGCTGGACCGCTATTCCACCATCCAGCAGCTGTCGCGGGCCCTGGCCGAGACCGCCAGCGACGTGGCCAGCATCCAGCAGCTCATCAGCGAGCGCATCCGCGAGGCCGAGAACCTCATCGTGCAGCAGTCGCGCGCGGTCAGCGAACTGCAGGACGGGCTCATGCGCACGCGCCTGGTGCCCTTCAACCGCCACGCCCAGCGCCTGTCGCGGCTGGTGCGCCAGTCCGCCTCGGAGTTCGGCCGGCGCGCCGAGCTGCAGGTGGTCGGCGGCACCGCCGAGCTGGACCGCCAGATCATGGATCGCATGCTCGGCCCCATCGAGCACCTGCTGCGCAACGCCATCATCCACGGCATCGAGTCGCCGGAGCGCCGCGCCGCGGTGGGCAAGCCGGAGACCGGCCGCGTCACCGTCAGCGTGGGCCGCGAGGGCGCCGAGGTCGTGGTCGAAGTGAGCGACGACGGCGCGGGCCTGGACCTCGAGGCCATCCGCCGCAAGGGCCAGGCGCTGGGCCTGGTCGGGCGCGACGACAAGCTGAACAACGAGGCGGCCGCGGCGCTGATCCTGCGCCCCGGCTTCAGCACGGCGCAGCAACTCAGCCAGGGCGCCGGCCGCGGCGTCGGCACCGACGTGGTGGCGAGCGAGGTGCGCCAGCTCGGCGGTGCGCTGGAAGTGCGCAACCGCCCGGGCGAGGGCGTGACTTTCGAGATCCGCCTGCCGTTCACCCGCGCCATCACCCAGGCGCTGGTCGCCCGGGCCGGCGACGAGTGGTACGCATTGCCGCTGCCGGCAGTCGAAGGCGTGGTGCGCGTGCCGGCCAACGAGCTGGGCCGTTACTTCGGGCCGCACGCCATCCCCTTCCGCTACGGCGACCACGACTACCACTTCGAGCACGTGGCTGCGCTGGTCGACGGCGAGGCCGCGGCGCTGCCGGAGACCGGCACGGTGTCTGCCATCCTGGTGCGCGCCGCCGAGCGTCCCACCGCGCTGCTCACCGACGAGATGCTGGGCGCGCGCGAGATCGTGGTGAAGCCGCTCGGCCCGCAGCTGGCCGCCATCCGCGGCGTCGCCGGCGCCACCATCCTCGGCGACGGCAAGATCGTGCTCATCCTCGACGTGGCGGCCCTGATCCGCGCCCGGGTGCGTGCGCCCGAGCCGCCGCCGCCGGTGCCGATGAAGGCCAAGGAAGACGAGCGCACTTTCGTCATGGTGGTGGACGACTCCATCACCGTGCGCCGCGTCACCGAACGGCTGCTCGAGCGCAACGGCATGCGCGTGATCACGGCCAAGGACGGCGTCGACGCCGTGGCCCTGCTGCAGGAACACACGCCCGACATCATGCTGCTGGACATCGAGATGCCGCGCATGGACGGCTACGAGGTGGCCAGCCACGTGCGCAACGACCCGCGGCTGAGGCACATCCCGATCGTCATGATCACCTCGCGTGTCGGCGAGAAGCATCGTGCGCGCGCCATGGAGATCGGCGTCGATCACTACCTCGGCAAGCCCTACCAGGAGAGCGACCTGTTGAACGCCATCCGCAGCCTGGTCGGCGAAGAGGCCGAGCGCGGGGAGAGCGACGATGGATGAGCCACAGGAAGAACTGCTGCACTGCCTGCTGCTGCCGCTGGTCGGCCGGCGGCTGCTGCTGCCGCGCGCCTGCGTCGCCGAGGTCATCGGCCTCGGGCGCATGCAGCTGCGCGAGGAAGAGCCCGACTGGCTGCTCGGCGAAGTCGCCTGGGGCGACCGCATGGTGCCGCTGGTCTCCTTCGAATCCGCCTGCGGCGACCCGGTGCCGGAGATCGGCGGCCGCAGCCGCGCCGTGATCCTCAGGAGCCTGACCGGCAAGCTCGGCCGCGGCGGCATGGCGTTGCTGTGCCAGGGCCTGCCGCAGCTGGTGCGCCTCAGCGCCGACGTCATCGAGCTGGACCAGTCGAGCGGCAACGGGAACGGCAACGGCAACGGTAACGGCGATAACGGTCATGGCCATGGCCTGGACGCCGATGCGCCCGTGCTGTGCCGGCTCAAGGTGCTGAACGAGACGCCGGTGATACCCGATCTCGAACGGCTCGAGCGCGAGATCAGCGAGATCCTGCACGGGGCTTGATAACCCCGCCCTGGCCTCAGCCGCGCCGCAGGCGTGACTCGATCGCCAGCAGCGTATTCACGAAATCCGGCTTCGCCAGCGCTGCGGCGACCAGCGCGAGCACGCCGTCCACCAGCGCCAGCAGCGGCTGGGCGTGCAGGATGGCCAGCACCAGCACCACGAGCGGAATGACGTCCAGCAACGCCGCGGTGCGCATGCTGGCGAACTGCACGCGCACGAAAGCCTCGCCCTCGACGTCGCCGTGCTCCAGCTCGCGCCACGGCTTCGCCCCTGCCACCACGCGATCCGGCTGGAGGCGTCGCCGCGTGAAGGCGCGCCCGCTCGCGAGCAGGAACGCGAGCGCCACCAGCGAGACGTTCCACAGCGCCTGGCGCGGCAGCCATTCCACGATCGGCCCGTAGGGGATCGCCAGCAGGATCACCGCCGCCACCAGCGGCCCGCCGAGCGAGCCGTACCAGAGCATGTTGAGGATGCGCTGCTGGAAGCGCTTGTCGTTCGGGTCGTACATGGCGTCAGGGTAACGGCGGGTCGTGGCGAGGTCATGTTTCTGCACCAGCCTTCGGGAAAAGCGGCCTTGCGGATGTGGTTCCGCCGATTCACGGTGGCGCGGCGACGAGTGCAATTGAAGTGTACGGGAATTATCCGTACATTTAGGATCATGCCAAGGAAAAGACCCATGGAAGCAGTACAGCTCAAAAGCGAGCGGCTGGAGGCCCGGCTCCGCCCAGAGGACAAGGCGCTGATGCAGCGCGCCGCGGAACTTTCCGGCCGTAAGCTCAGCGAGTTCGTGATCTCGAGCGCACGTGAGGCGGCCGTCGAGACGCTCCGCCGCCATGAAAGCCTGGTGCTCGGCGATCCGCGCGACCAGGCGGCGTTCGCGGCGGCCCTGCTGCAGCCGCCGGCGCCAAGCCGTCGGCTGAAAGCGGCAGCCCGGCGGTATCGCACGCTGACCGGCAACTGACGCGCCGATGAGGCCAGCGGCGGGCGGCCGGCGGTTCAACGTGGAGATGCTCGGGCGACAGCACGACCGGCGTCGCTTCAGTTGCGAATGTGCGCCGTTGGAAGATTACCTGCACCAGCGTGCGCTGCAGGACCAGCACAAGCGCATTGCCGTCTGCCACGTACTCGTGGCGTCCGACGAGCCCACGCGGATCCTCGGCTATTACACGCTGTCGAGCTACACCGTTCGCCTCGCCGAACTGCCACCGGACGAGTCTGCCCGGTTGCCGCGTTATCCCGATGTGCCGGTGGCGCTGCTGGGGCGGCTGGCCGTCGACAGCGCGCACCGCGGGCAGGGCTGCGGCGAGTTGCTGTTGCTGGATGCCATGCATCGATGCTTCACGCGGGTCGCGAGCCAGATGGCGATCTACGCGCTGGTCACGCACGCCAAGAGCGACATGGCAGCAGCCTTCTATCGCCGTTACGACTTTGTGTCCCTGCCCTCGACGCCGCTGACCCTGTTCCTGCCAATGGGTACCATTGCGCGCCTGTACGAAGACTGATGTGGCCCGAGTGCGCTAAGTTGCTTCCCAGGAGGAGGTGAATAATGAAACTGACCCGCACGATGCTGCTGGCGGCGCTGTTGGCCGGGACGATGCCGGCCGCGCCGGCCGTGGCCGATGAGTGGCGGAGCCTGGACGAAGGCATCCGCCCGAGCGAACAGCTGGTGATCGGCGGCCAGCCCACCGCCGCGCTGCTGCGCGAGGCGGCGGAGGCCGGCATCGAGCTGGTGGTCAATTTCCGTCCGGCGGGCGAGGAAGACCTGGACTACGACGAGGCGGCATTGGTGGCCGAGCTCGGGCTCGCTTACCTCCAGGTGCCCGTGGCCAAACAGGGCAGCCTGACGGAGGAGAATGTCCGGCTTTTCGACGCCGTGCTCGAGCGGGTCGGCGAGCAGCCGGCGCTGATGCACTGCTCGACCGGGAACCGCGTCGGCGCCATGTTCGCGCTGCATGCGGCCCGTTATCGCGGCATGGACACTGAGGCGGCGGTCGCGCTCGGCAAGGCCCACGGGCTGACGCACTTCGAGGACGAGGTGCGGGCCGAGCTGGCGCATGATGCGAAGGAGCGTGCACAACCATGACGCTCACACCCCAGGACCTCGACGAGCTGCGCGCGGCGAAGCAGATCCTCGAGAAGCCGAGCTTCGTCGCGCGCGTCAGCAATGCCGTGGGCGCGCCGCTGGAGAAGAGCTTCATAGCGCTGCCCAAGCCGGTGACCAAGGTGGTGGGCGATCTCACCGAGACGGTGGTGGGCAAGGCCTTCGACTCGGCGCTGTACACGCTGCGGGACCCCAAGGCCGAGGCGTCGTCCAACCTGACGCACAAGCTGGCGGCCATGGCCTCAGGCGCGGTCGGCGGCGCGTTCGGCATGGGCGCGCTGGCGCTGGAGCTGCCGGTGTCCACCACCATCATGCTGCGCTCCATCGCGGATATCGCGCGCAGCGAGGGCGAGGACCTGCGCTCGCCCGAGGCCAAGGTGCAGTGCATCCAGGTGCTGGCGCTGGGCGGGCCGAGCAAGTCCGACGACGCGGCCGAGAAGGGCTACTTCGGCGCGCGCGCCGCGCTCGCCAAGGCGGTCTCGGACGCGGCGAAATACCTCGCCGCACACCAGGCGGGCGCCCGGGGCGCGCCGGCCATCGTGCGGCTCATCACCCAGGTGGCGTCGCGCTTCTCCGTGGTGGTGTCGCAGAAGGCGGCGGCGCAATCCGTGCCGCTGGTCGGCGCCTTCGGCGGCGCCACCATCAACGCCCTGTTCATCGGCCACTACCAGGACATGGCGCGCGGCCACTTCACGGTGCGCCGGCTCGAGCGCGCGCATGGGGCGGAGGCGGTGCGGGCGGCTTACGAGCAGTTATAGCCATGTTCGAAGTCATCTGCGTCACCTTCGCCTTCTTCTTCGGGCTGGCCGTCAAGCAGGTCGGCCTGCCGCCGCTGGTCGGGTTCCTGGCCGCGGGCTTCGCCATCAACTTCTTCGGTCCCACCCTCGGCTTGCCCGAGGAGAGCGGCGAGATCCTGAAGTACGTCGCGCACCTCGGCGTGCTGATGCTGCTGTTCGCCGTCGGCCTGAAGCTGCGCCTGGGGCAGATCACACAGCCGCAGGTGCTCGGCGGCGCGCTGATCCACTTCGGCATCAGCATGTCCGTGTTCACCCTCGGCCTGGCGCTGTTTCTCGAGCTCGACTGGAACACCGCCCTGCTGCTGGGCATCGCGCTGTCGTTCTCCTCCACCGTGTTCTCGGCCAAGATCCTCGAGGCCAAGCGCGACATCGGCGCCTTCTACGGTCGCACCACCATCGGCATCCTGATCGTGCAGGACATCGTCGCGCTGGTGGTGCTCGCCGTCTGGGGCGGCCACGCGCCGACGCCCTGGGCGCTGGGCCTGCTGGCGCTGCCTTTCCTGCGCCCGGTGCTGCACTGGCTGCTGGACTTCACCGGCCACGACGAGCTGCTGGTGCTGATGGGCATGCTGTTCGCGCTCGTGCTGGGCGGCATGGGTTTCGAGAGCGTGGGGCTGAGTTCCGAGATCGGCGCGCTGGTGATGGGCCTGCTGCTGTCCACCCACCAGCGTTCCAAGGAACTGGCGGAGGCGATCTGGGCGCTGAAGGAAGTGTTCCTGGTCGGCTTCTTCCTGCAGATCGGGATGTCCGGCCTGCCGGGCTGGGGCGATCTCGCTTTTGCGCTGGCCGTGGCGCTGATGCTGCCGCTCAAGGGTGTGCTGTTCTTCTTCATCCTGGTCAAGTTCCGGCTGCGCGCGCGCACCGCTTTCATGGCCTCGGCCAGCCTTGCCGCCTACAGCGAGTTCGGGTTGATCGTGGCTGCCGCGGTGCTGCCGGAGTGGCTGGTCCCGCTGGCCATGGCGGTGAGCCTGTCCTTCGTCATCGCGGCCCCGGTCAACCGCTTCGCGCCGTCCCTGTTCGACCGCCTCGAGCGCCGCCTGGAACATTTCGAGCCCTCGAAGGTGCACGTCGACGAGCTGCCCACCGACCTCGGCAACGCGCGCATCCTGATCCTCGGCATGGGCCGCACCGGCACCGCCGCCTACGAGCACCTGCGCCCGTCGTGCGACCGCATCGTCGCCGTCGACGCCGACCCCTACAAGATCGACAGTCACAAGAAAGCCGGCCGCAACGTGCTGTTCGCCGACGTCGAGGACGCGGGGTTCTGGCGCGGGCTCGACGTCTCTCATGTCGCGGCCGTGATCCTCGCCATGGACAGCGTCGAGGCCAAGGAATTCGCCGCCCGCGCGCTGCGGCGCAAGGGCTTCGACGGCCCCATCGTGTCGCATGCCCTGTACGAGGAGCACCTCGAGCGCCTCAAGAGCGCCGGCGCGACCCAGACCTACCTCACCATGCGCCAGGCCGGCATGGGGCTGGCGCAGCATGCGGCGCGGTCTATCGATCTCGACCTGGCGCCGTCGGAGGAGGGGTAGGGGCTCGGGATTGCCGGCGTTTCTCGCCAGAACCTCTGCGTATCCGGGGTGTCGGCCATGCGGGCTGGGATGAAGACTTCCCCGGATGGATTTCGACATCGTCAGCAGCATCCTGGGGGTTGAGACGATCGCCCGCGGGCGCGGCATCAGGGAGTTGGCGCGCTTGCGAAAACGCTATGGCCACGGACGGTGGCGCAAGCGCAAAGGTTATGCTGAAGTACGGCTGCCGGATGGCGAAACGCTGCTGGCGGAGCTTCACTGGTACGAAGCCGTGGGCATCGGCCGGCGAGAATTCAAGATCAAGCGGCTTTTGTGAGAGCGTTAGAACATGACAACCCAAGCGAAGCGCCTGGTCATCTGCCTCGACAACTCGGGTTACGAGGCGTCGCTCGAGCGTCTTAAGATCTACGTGGCTCTGCCTGACTCTGCCGCGGAGAGCAAAGGGCAGCTGCGTATCATCGACGAATCCGGCGAAGACTACCTTTACCCGACTGAACGGTTCGTGATCGCCGACCTTCCTCAGGCGACGCGCCGCGCGGTGCTCGAACTGGCCTGACTCCCAAGCCACTCCAGCACGCCCCGCGGCTGGATGCCCAGTTCCCCGAAACCCGGCCAGTCCCCGCGCGGCACGTTGTCGCGCGCCATCAGCACCACCTGGTCGTAGGTCAGCGGCGGGTTGGGCAGCAGGCCCATCAACGTGGCGAGGAAGCGCCACGCGAACATGGGCATGGGCATGAGCAGCCGGCGCCGGCCTTGGGCGGCGAGCACGCCCTCGACCAGTTCGCGATAGCTCAGGTTCTCGCCGCCGCCGAACTCGTACACCGGTGCCGGCGGCGCGTCGTCGCCGAGCAGGTGCGCCGCGGCCTCGGCCAGGTCGTCGGCCAGCACCGGCGCAAGGCGCACGCGGCCGCTGCCGAACAGCGGCACCACCGGCATGCGCGTGGCGAACTCCAGCCCGCCGAGCAGGGCGTCGCCCGTGCCAAAGAGCACGCTCGGGCGCAGGATCGCGGCCCCGCGGAAGGCTGAGCGCACCAGTTCCTCGCCGCGCCAGCCGGCACGCACGAAGGACGAGGGCGATTCCGGGTGCACGCCGAGGCCCGAGACGTGCAGGAAGCGGCGGACGCGCTGGGTCCCGGCATGCTGCGCCAGGTCGGCGGCGCCGCGCACGTGCACGTCCTGGAAACTCGGCCCGCCGCGCTTCTCCACGTACAGGCTGACCGCGTTCACCACCGCGTCGGCGCCGCGCAAGGCACGCGCGAAGGTCCCCGGGTCGGTGATGTCGGCGGCGACCAGCTCGATTTCATGCCCGGGCATGGCCCAGTGCGGGCACTCCGGGTGGCGCGCCGCGATGCGCACGTGCCCGCCGGCCTCGGCGAGGCAGCGCACGATGCGACTGCCAAGAAAGCCGGTGCCGCCGAACACGGTGGTGCAGGAGGGAGGCATGAGCTAGAGACTAGGACATGCGGGCGGGGGTTGCAGGCGCGTCGCGCCTGGTCAGCCCCAAAGCATCCCCACCAGCTGTTCCCCCACCGCCGGCGCGGTCCAGTAGGCGGCGTGGGCGGTGAGCCAGCGGGTGCGGGTGCGCACGTGGTGGCCGTTGAGCAGCCAGCCGGCGGCGTCGGCATGGGGGCGGTAGCGGCGCTCCACCGGGCTCTCGGCCTCGGTGCAGACCATGCACTCGCCGAACACGCGGCCGGTGACGACGGGGTCGTGGCGGCTGAAGAAGTTGTGCCAGGGGAAGCGCTCGCAGTCCGAGGGCAGGGTGCTGAGCGGAAAGCGCGGGAAGACGTGCAGGCCGAAGAGCCTGAAGTCCAGCCCGAGCGGGCTGCCGAGCGTCACCAGCCCCTGCGTCGCCCACAGGCGGCGGTCGTTGCCGGCGAAATGCTGCGGCGACTCATTGACCAGCTCGTTGACCGCCTGCAGCGCATAGAGCGTGCCCAGGCTGTGCGCCACCACCAGCACGCGATGGCCGGCGGCGTGCGACTCGAGGATGGACGCCTTGAGGCCGGCGCGCACCTGTTGCGCCGTGCTGCCGTCGGCGATGCTGAGCAGCACGTCGCCGACCAGGTCCACCGCCGTGGCCAGCGCCAGCCCCGCCAGCGGCCGGCCGCGGGCGATGGCCAGCGAGACCAGCTTGCCGAGCCGCACCGTCGGGTGGCGGTCCTTGCGGTCTTCATAGACGTACTGGCGGACGGTGTAGTTCTCGGAGATGCCGCTCGCCACCAGCGCATCGTTGACCAGCTTCGATACCGCGCGGTCGTGCCGCAGCTGGCGCGCCCGGCCGCGCTGCGCGCCGTGCACGACGATGAGGTGGGGCGGCTTGTGCAGGTCGACGGGCATGGGCGGATTTTAGGTGGCTTATAGTGTCCCTGCACCCGCCACGAACGAGCCGCTCGCCATGCAACCTCTCCCCACCCAGGAATCCGCCTGGGACTACCCGCGCCCGCCGCGCATCGAGCGCATCGACTGGCCGCTCAAGGTCGAAGACGGGGGCATGATCCTGGCTGCCACCACGAACGGCCTGCGGGTGCTCGAGACTTCGCACCCGCCGTGCTTCTACTTCCCGCCGGAGGACATCGATTTCTCCCGGCTTGAGCCCAGCGCCACGCGCACCTTCTGCGAGTGGAAAGGGCAGGCGCGCTACTGGCACCTGCGCACCGACCATGGCCTGGTCGAGGACGTGTGCTGGGCCTATCCGCAGCCGACCGACGAACGCATCCGGGGCCACGTGTCCTTCTACGCCGGGCGGGTCGAGGCCTGCTACGTCGCCGGCGAGCGCGTGCAGCCGCAGGAGGGCGACTTCTATGGCGGCTGGATCACTTCGTGGGTGCGCGGGCCGTTCAAGGGCGGGCCCGGCACGCGTGGCTGGTAGGCGGCGATGAACAAGCCAAGAGTCGCCGTGGTGCTCGGGGCGAGCGGCTACATGGGCTCAAACCTGGCGCCGGCCCTGGCCGAGGCCGGCTGGCAGGTGCGCGCGGTGGCGCGCAACAAGGCCGTGCTCGAGGCGCGCGAATGGCCGGGCGTGGAATGCTGGTCCGCGGACGTGCTCAAGCCCGAGACGCTCACGCCCGTGCTCGAGGGCGCCGACGTCGTGTTCTACCTCGTGCACATGATGTGGAGCGGCGGCGACTTCGTCCCGGTGGAGCGCCGCGCCGCGGAGAACGCGCGCAAGGCCTGCGAGGCCGCCGGGGTGCGCCGCATCGTGTATCTCGGCGGCATCATGCCGAAGGCGACGCTGTCCCGGCACATGGAGGGCCGGGCGATGGTCGGCGACACGCTGCGCGAGGGCCCGGTGCAGGTGATCGAGCTGCAGGCGGCCATGATCGTCGGGCCCGGCTCGGCAGCCTTCGAGGTCATCCGCGACCTCGTCAACCACCTGCCTTTCATGATCACGCCGAAGTGGGTGCGCCGGCGCTCGACGCCGATCGCGCTGGAGAACGTGCTCACCTACACCATTGCCGCCGCGGACCTGCCGTTCGAAGGTCACCGCACGCTGGAAATCGCCGGACCGGAGGTCCTCACCTACCAGGAGATCATGGACATCTACGGCGAGTTCGTCGGCAAGAAGCCGCTGGTGCTGCCCGTGCCGGTGCTCACGCCGCGGCTCTCCAGCTACTGGCTGTATTTCGTCACCTCCGTGCCGCCGACCACGGCCATGTCGCTGGTCGAGGGCATGGCGCACGACTACGTCGGCGAAGACCACGAGATGCGCGAGCTCGTGCCGCAGCGCCTGCTCACCTTCCGCGAAGCCGTCGCCGTCACGCTGGAGGCGGAGCAGAACCGCCAGACGCCGGCGCGCTGGGTCGAGGGCGCTATCGCCTGCCGCGACTGGAACCCGCAGTACTCGTTCTATGCGAAGAAGTTCTGCGGCGAAAAGGAAACCAGCGCTTCTCGCGAGTCACTGTTCAAGGTGCTGCAGCAGTTCGGCCGCGAGGGTGATTTCTTCTCCTACCGGCCGCTGTGGTGGCTGCGCCGCGCCTTCGACTGGCTCATCGGCGGACCGAGCTTCCGCACCGGCCGGCGCGATCCTGACACGCTGCGCATGGGCGACATCGTGGACGGCTGGCGCGTGCTCGGCCTGAAGCCGAACGAGCGCCTCACGCTGTCGATGCTGATGCGCGCGCCCGGCTCGGGCCTGCAGGAGTTCAACATCCGCGAGCGCGACGGGAAGCGCGTGGTCGAGCTCTGTTCCTACTGGCACCCGGCCGGGTTCTGGGGACTGCTGTACTGGTACGGCCACCTGCCGCTGTACAGCCCGCTGGTCAATGGTGCGGTGGCGGAGATCGCTAGGAGGGCGGAGGCGCTGGAGGCGGAGCGGGCGGCAGTGGCGGACTAGCCGGTGCTGCTTCAGGCCGGCACGGGTACCGCCACGACCTCGAGCCCGTCGATCCCGGCGAAGTCCGCTGGGTTGCAGGTGTAGACGGGCAACTCGTTGGCGATCGCCGTCGCCGCAATCATGGCGTCGTAGGCGCGCGCCCTGGTCTTCCGGCCCGTGCGGCGCAGGGACGCAGCGACCCCGGCGAACGCACGCGCCGCCCGGGCATCGAAGGGCAGGGCTTCGAAATCCGATTCCGCCTGTTGCAGGTGCGCCTGGCGCGCCGCGCGCTCTTCGTCCGTGGCGGCGATGAGCGGTCCGACCGAGAGCTCCGCCAGCGTGACGGCCGCAATGCAAGGCTCGGCCGGCAGCAGCGCAGGGTCGGCCAATCGGGGCAAAAGGATCACCGTGCTCGTGTCCAGCAGGCCCCGCTCATGGATCACGTTCGCCGGCATTACAGCGAGGAATCCAGGAGACTGTCGAGGTCCGCGCGCAGCTGTGCCGGATCGACCGCCGGCAGCCCGTGCCAACGACTCAGCAGCGTCGCTACCGGCACCGGTCGCCGCGGCAGCGGGCGAAGCTCCGCCACAGGCCGGCCATCGCGCGTCACCGTCAGCACTTCGCCGTGCTCGACCCGTTCAAGCACTTTGCCACCCTGGTTACGCAAGTCTCGTATGGTTACCTCGCTCATGCCGGCGAATGTATCACCGGTGAGACAGCGGCCGCAATTGCTCACCCACCCACCCCGGAACTCCCATCCAGCAACCGCACCATGGCGCCGTAATCCGGCGGCTTGCCGTCCCACTTGCAGCGGAACGTCTCCGCGGAGACGCCGTGGTGATGATTGCCGGCAGCGAGCAGCGCCAACGGATCGCCCGTGAGGACCAGCGGCCGGGGCACGTCCGGGATGCGTTCGCCGTCCGGGCGGGTGAACACCAGCGCGCCGTCGTCGGTGACGCGAAGGCCGTAGCCGCCCTCGTGCAGCAGCCGGTGATGCGCGCTGCAGAGTTCCACCAGGTTCGATAGCTTGGTCTCGCCGCCGTCGGCCCAGTGATGCACATGGTGCGCATCGACGTGGCGGGTGTGCGTGCAGCCCGGGAAGCGGCAGCCACGATCGCGTAGCCGCAACGCTCGCCGGATCGCTGGCGGCACGGCTCGCGTCTTGCGCCCCACCGACAGGATCTCTTCGCCGTCGTGCAGCACCGGCACCAGCCCGGCCTCGCAACCGAGCCGGCGGACGGTCTCCTCGGCCAGTGCCGGCGCGTCGGGATCCGGCACCGGGCCGTCCGCGTCGCGCCTGAGGTCGAGATGCACGTGGACCTGGTACTTCTCCGCGAGCGATCGCGGCCGGCCGTCCGGCTCGAGATAGGACTCCGCGACCCGCACCAGGGCGTCGGCCCGGCGCGCGCAGCGCGTCTCCGCGGAGACGTCCTCGTCCGGGTAGGCGGGCGGCTCGTCCCAGAACGAGGGCGGCGTCTCCGCGGAGACGTCATCTTCCCGGTCGCGACCTTCCAGCGACGCCTTCGCCGCCTCGACGGCCCGCAACACCACCGCCGCCTGCTCGGCAGGGAGGCGGACGCGGAACGACACCATGCCGTCGTCCTCCTCCCACGAAGTGAAGGAGCGCTCGCGGTGCTGGCCCATGGCCGCGGCGTTCTCGCCGTAGCGACGATACAAGCGGGCGAATCTCTCCATCTGCGAGGCCGTGGAATGCCGCGCCCACATCAAAAGGGTCGACTCGTTCTCCGGCGTGGCGACGCGGATGACAGCGCGCACCTGGGCGAAGGAGAGCCGGCCGGCGCGGAACGCCTCACGGATCTGAGGTAGGCCCGGCAATGCGCGCGCGACGCGGAACCGTTCCCGCGCGGCGCCGAGTGAATAGCCGCAACGCCACTGCAGCCAGTGCGCCGCCGTCGGCCAGCCGCTCCAGCCCTCGAGCTCGTCGAACTCGCGCAGCATCTCGATGAGGCGGTAAGTGGCGGCGTTGATATGGGCAGCCAGCGAGGCGATCTCGCCCTCGAGCTCGGCCGCGCGGGCCTGGCGGGCGAAACCCTCGGGGTTCAGTGCTGGACCAGGTTGGCGGTGGTCTGCGTGGGACATTGCGGCGCTCCCGGATACTGTTCGGACATACAGTATTGTTGCGCCGATGCCGTTGAGTCGCAATCGGTTATTTCTATGGGTTTTGTCGAGAAAGTCCGGGTTATCAGGCGATCACGACAACAGTCGCACCCGCTTGCCAAACTTTGCCTTGAGCTTCCGGTCGGCGCTGACGAGAGGCACATCCAGGTAGTCCGCCAGCGCGACAAATTCGCAATCGTAGGCCGAGCAACCCGAGCTCGCGGCCAATGCGAGCACCGATTCGGAATCCACCGCGAACTCCAGTGGCGCCAGCAGCCGTTCGGCTTGCTCCTGGATGGCCTGTGCGATCGGCAGTTCGATGCGCCCCAGGCGAATGAGCGTCGCAAGCACGTTACGAAACTCGCTGCGCCACAACAGCGGCGCCGCCCACTCCGCGTCCCGGCGACGCAAAGCCTCCGCCGCCTTCGTGCGGTCACCCGGCACGAGAAGATAAGCAATCACATTGGTGTCGATGACGATCACCGCCGCCCCTGGTCGATCGCCGCCTCGATGTCATCGAGCGTCAGCGGCGGGCCCGTGTAGCGCTCGCGCAGGCGACGCGCCTGTTGCAGCGATTCCTCGACGTCCACGGGATGGGGCGCCAGCGCCTGCTCCAGCCGGGCAAGGATCTCGCTGTTGAGGCTGCGGTGATGCCGGTCGGCGGCCATCCGGATTCGCCTGTACAGGGGTTCGGGGATATTCTTCAAAGTGATGGACGTGCTCATGGGGGGCGGCCCTGGGCGAAACCGAAATGGTGCCAATATGGTATCCGTTTCGATTCCGCTGCCCAAGTCTCGGCAGAATGCACGATCACCGGGCCTGGCGCAGCGGGAGAAAACTGGTGAGGGCGCACAGAAATGACGACACTCGCAGAACTGACAGCCACCACCAGGTGGACGGAAATCAAGGCCGCGCTGGCGTGGCTTTACCCCGACGAACGCCCGCGACTGGATGAATATCGTCGCGTCCTGCGGGAGCTTCGCGCGTCGCGGTCTGAAGCAAGTTCCATGCGGATCGCGATCGAGTGCGCACCACGCCTGGAACCTGACGAGGAACCGGCCCTCGAGGTGATCGGGCGAAATGGCACTTGCAACCGCGACCTGGAGGAGTTCGCCCACTGGGACGAGCGCGCCCGAGCCGAGCACGGCGCCGAGCAGACCAGATGGTCCCTGGCGTTTCACCCCTGGCGCGAATGGCTTGGCATGACCATCGAGCCGGCCACCCTCGACGCTCGTTCGCCGGCACATGTGGTAGCGCACTGCCTGTACGACATGACGTTTCACGGCTTCTGCGAGGCGACCGTCCAGGACACCCACCAGGAGTTGCTCCGCAGGGTCGCGGAGGTTGACGCCATGTCGGAGGAAGAGAAGGCCGAGAAACTTATCCCGTTCGAACAGGTCATGGCGGAACTTCGAAAGGGGATGGAGGACTGATCGGCGCCCCGAGCGCTTCCCGCTCAATAGCCTGACACTTTAGTCCGGCGGCTTGCCGTCGCACCTGCAGCGGAACGTCTCCGCGGAGACGCTGTTGTTGTATTGAAGCGCATTTCGGGGTCAAGCGGACAAATTGAACCACTCGTTTCATAGAGACCGCTGAGGTTCACTGACTCTCGCACTGACAGCGAGATGGAGCATGAGCCCGACGATCTTTCGCGCCCGCGGTTACCGGTTCCTCTTCTTCTCGAGGGAGGAAACACGTATGCATGTGCATGTGTTGTGTTCCTCGGGCGAAGCCAAGTTCTGGCTCGAGCCCGACCTCGAGCTGGCTAGGAATTTCGGGCTATCACGAGCACAATTGAAAGCGTGCGAGAAAATCATTGAGGAGCACCGCGATGAACTCATCGCCGCATGGCACAAGCACTTCAGCGGTTGAAGTGACCCAGGTCTCGCCGCACGGCGTGTGGCTGCTCGTGCGCGGCGAAGAGCTGTTCATGCCCTTCGATGACTTCCCGTGGTTCCGGGGGGCGTCGGCGGATGCGGTATCACGTATCGAGGAACCTGTGCCGGGGCACCTCTACTGGCCGGACCTGGATGTAGATCTCGGCCTGGAGACCATCCGGCACCCCGAGCGTTTCCCGCTCAAGAGCAAAGCCTAAAACCCCTTCCGCGCCACCTTCTCGTGGGTCTCGTTGACCAGCATCAGGGCCGCCGAGCCGTAGTACGTGTGGTACTCGGCGATCATCTCGCCGTGGATGACGACCGGGTCGGTGGCGACGAGCGCCGCGGCCTCTTCGAGGTCGTCGACCGCCAGGATGAACAGGCCGCGCCAGCCGTCCACGCCGTCGAGCGGGCCTGCTAAAGCTAACTTCCCTTCCGCCGCGAGCCGCTTCATGTTGGCGAAGTGGCCGCGGAACATCTCGTCGCGCGCCGCGCCGGCGGGCACCGGCGTCGGGCCGGTCTTGAGGATGACCAGCACGTACTGGCGCATGCCGTACTCGTCCGCGCCGAGCGTCTCGGCCAGCGCCGCGTCGAAGGCCGGGCTCTCCGGCGCGGGAGCATCTGCGGCGAGCGCACCGCCGGCCAGCAGCAGCAATGCGGCCAGGGCCGCGAGTCGGATCGCATTCATGTCATGGCCTCCAATTGCCTACGTTGACCCCGAACTCCACCTTGAAATCCGTGGCGTGGACCTTGGGGACGAGCCGGTGTTGCCTCCGGGCGAGCGATACGATGCCGTAGCCCTCGAGCATCTTGAGCGTCCGCGAGAGATTGCTCTTCTTGCGACCCGAGAGCTGCTCCAACTCGGCAAGGGATTGCGGGTTCTCTGCTGCGATGAGGCGCAGCAGCTCCTGGTTGTCGGGACTCAGGGCCTCGGCCATGGACCGCAGCGATTCGAACCACACCTTAGGCTCGCCGGAACCGGGCTTGTACTCTCCACGGGCGATCGCCATCGTGCGCCGGATGTAGTCGTCGCGCGAGATGATGCCTACATTGATGACGCTGGGTTTCATTGCTAGTAGTCGTTATCACCTGAAGATAACCGGAGCGTATCACCGGTGAGCTGCTGTCCCAAGTATTTAACCCGAGAATCAACAGATATCGGGCGTTCCGACGGCAATCGTGCCCCGTTAGACTGAAATCATGATGACGTCCCGTCCTGGCCACTCTAGCGGCGCCATGAGTGCCGCCGACTTGTTGCGTGATGCGCAACGCCGTACAATCGCCCCGTGATCCAGTCCTTCCGACACAGGGCGCCCCCACTGATGGCCATGCACAACCCTCCGCATCCCGGCGAGTTCATCACCGAGGTCTACCTCGCTCCCCACGGAATGAGCGGGAGAGAGCTGGCCGCACGGCTCGGCGTGGCGCCCTCGACCCTCAGCCGGGTGCTTGCCGGCGCCAGCGGCGTAAGCCCCGAGATGGCGCTGCGACTGTCCAAGTGCCTGGGCCGCACGCCGGAGAGCTGGCTGGCCATGCAGTGCGCTTATGACTTGTGGAAGGCCCGCCGGGAGACTGACCTGCGGCAGGTTTCGCGGCTCCGGCCGACTGCGTTATCGCGGTCCTCTCGCTGAAGGACCTCGGCGCGCAAGCGAACTGAGCGGCGCCCCGGCCATGGCGTCGCAAGGCCTCCGCGGCTTAGAGCCTGCACGGTGAGAAAGCCACCTCGGGAAAACCCGGGGCGGCTTTCTGCATCAAGCTCTCGTCGCGCCGGTCTCCTCAGTTCTTCTCGACGCCTAACGCGGCCCAATTACGAACACAGTGTGTGTCGTTAGGGTCGCTGACAGTCGTGCCGAAGCGCAGGCTTTCATTGTCGAACCCGGCGATATAGTGAAACTCGATCGACTCATCCGGTTCGAGTTCGACCATGTGCAGCGTTCGGAACGTGTACTCGTCAGCAATGAAGCTCACTGTAAACGTGCAAGCCTTCGTATCATCGTTGTAAAAGACCAGGTCGTGGACAATCATGGGCGTGTCAATACTCATTCCGGCGTAATCCCATGTGCCGGAATCGGACACCGGCATCGGACGCGCCACGTCGACCTGGATCGGCTCAGCCACGGTGACCGGGATCGCCTCCGAGGCCTCGTTCAGCACGAAGACGTCCTGTGTCAACGGGAAGTTTGTGACCTCGACCTTGCCGTCGAGCAAGGCGGGTGGCCCAGGTGGTGCGGCCGCAACTGGCACAGCCAAAAGCAACGCAGCGACGGCGGTCGTCCAAGCATGGCTTAGACGAATTCCATACTTCAAAGTGGTCATGACGGTGCTCCTTGCAGTTCTTTTATCCTCGCGAGCACCCGCGCCTGGAATGCGGCAGGCGCTCGTAAAAAGAACATAGGCACGCTTACCGGATATTGCCAATTTGTTTGTCTGAACGAGCCCGTCCCGCCCTACAACTGCTTCGCAATCACCCGCGCGATGTAGTCGCCCCAGCCGACGGGGGCGGCCTCGGTCCACTCGGTGGAGCGGGCGAAGTCGACCTCGAACAGCTCGCGCTCGAGGGCCTCGACGAAGCGCGGGTCGGAGGTGGCGAGGTTGGTTTCCTGGTTGATGCGCAGGCTGAGCTTGTCGAAGTTGGCGGAGCCGATGATCGCCCAGTCGTCGTACAGCGCGGCCTTGGCGTGGGTCATGCCGGGGTAGACGAACACGCGCACGCCGTGGCTGATGAGCATCTGTGCGGCGACCAGGTTGGCGCTGTTCATGATCTTCGAGTCGCCCTCGGAGGGGAGGATCATGCGCACGTCGACGCCGCGGCGGCGCGCGCGGATGAGCTCGGCCAGCACCTGGCTGTCGGACCCCGTCCGGCGCGCGATGCACGACGAAATCCGCGCGGCGGACCGCCACCAGCGTGGCCTCGCCGGCCGCGGCCGGGGCGAACTGCTCCAGCAGCGCGGTGACCAGCGCCCGCCAGCGCGGATAGCCGAACAGCGCCACCGGCTCCCAGTCCTCGGCGAGCTCCGCCGGCTTCGCCGGCAGCGGCGTCTCGATGTCCATCACCGCCATGCGCAGGTGGTGGCCCGGCTCGTCCGGGCCCGGCGGCGACCACGCCGCGACCAGGCCGGCCTCACCCTCGTCGAAGTCGTAGCGGATGAGCAGGTGGCCGTCGCGGTAGAAGGCGCCGGCCGGCTGCAGCGAGACCAGCGCCTGCACCTCGGCGTCCGCGGTGTCGGCCGGGCCGGACGAGGTGCAGGCCGCCAGGGTGATTGCGAGGAACAGGAGGCAGGCAGCCGCGAAGTGGGTTCGCAGCACGGGCGGCACCGTTGGACGGTGGCGGGGCATGAACAGAGTTTAGGTGGATTCCCGGTGTTGGGGGAGTGGGAGGTCGGGCGCCTTGACTGCTCAAATCTCCGGGATATCCAGAGATTCTGGTTGTTCATGCCCGGCCTCGGTTCGCTATAGACTCTGGGTCAAGAGCCTGGATTCGCCGGCTTCGGATGACGCTCGAGGACGACTGAGGCGACCCCTCTTTACTAACCTATTTATTTGTTTGCGCTTGCCATTAGTGAACATATGTATTAGTTTGCGCGGGTCGTAAGCTAATTTAAAGGTTAGTAACATGCGTGCCCAAGACCGGGTGCTGGCCCGGCGCCAGCTTGATAAGCGGCTGATCGCGATCAAAAATCCTGAAGACCTCGCGCGCCCGCCACGCGGCTGGGTCAAGGCTATTCGCGAGGCGCTCGGCATGACCGCCTCGCAGCTCGGTGCACGGCTTGGCGTCAGCCAGGTTCGCGCGCTCGCGCTGGAGAAGGGCGAAGTCAGCGGCAGTATCACGCTGGCCTCGCTCGAGCGGGCGGCCCACGCGCTGGATTGCCGCCTGGTCTACGCGCTCGTGCCGCGCAAGCCGCTCGAAGAGCTCGTGGAAGAGCGCGCAGCGAATCTTGCCGGCCGGCAGCTGCAAGCCACGCGCCACACGATGGCGCTGGAATCACAGTCAGTCGATGCGGCCGAGGAGTCTGCGCAATTCAAACGGCTGAAGCAGGAACTGATCGACAAGGCCGGGTCCGCGTTGTGGGAGGAGCAATGAACGACCCGCTCGGCCCGCGGGACGATGCAGAGACGCCGCTCAGCCCGGAAGAGCGCGAGGGGATCATTCCGTCCTACATCACGTTGCGCGGCGAGCTCAACGCAGCCGAACAGGACAACATCCTGGAGGCCGAGAGCTGGGGGTTTCGCCGTCGGCGGAACGTGCTTGATGAATCATTCCTGAGCAACCTGCATCGGCGGATGTACGGCCGCGTCTGGCGCTGGGCGGGCCAGTACCGGCACAGCGACAAGAATATCGGCGTCGACTGGCCCACTATTCCGCAGCATTTGCGCCAGCTTCTCGATGACGTCCGCTTCTGGGTCGACCATCACACGTACGGGGCTGACGAGATTGCGGCACGCTTCCATCACAGGCTGGTCTGGATTCACTGTTATCCCAACGGCAACGGGCGCCACGGCCGGCTGGCCGCCGATCTCCTGCTCGCTTCGCTCGGCCAGCCACGCTTCAGTTGGGGCCGCGCGAACCTCGTTGACGTGAGCGAGACCCGGCTGCGATACGTCGCTGCACTCCGGGCCGCTGACAGCCACGACATCGTCCCGCTGTTGGAATTCGTGCGGTCATGACGCCAACCCGGGACGTATCAACCGCCCGCCAATTTCTTAAGCAGGCTAAGCAGCGACCGTAATTCCCGCCGTCCGCGAGCGGGGCGCCGGCCGCACGACGATCTCCACGTCCTGGTCGAGCGAGACCAGCGCCTGCATCAGGCGTTTCCGCGAGATGTTCTGCCGCACTGCCCAGGCTCACCCCCTGAGCCCCCCAGCCCCCAAACTGGTACCGTCCACCCCGGACTGACTCCGAGGACCTTTCCGCGGGCCAGTGCCGCAAGGGCACGCAGATTCCCTACCTCTCACACCTGATGGCCGTGGCCAGCCTCGTCATGGAGGCGGCCGCCGACGGCGACGGCGAGATCCCCGAGGACTTCGAGGACCTGGTCATCGCCGGCCTGCTGCACGACGTGGTCGAGGACTGCGGCGGACCGCCGCGGCTCCGGGACGTGCGGGCGCGCTTCGGCGACCGTGTCGGCGACATCGTCGAGCACTGCACCGACGCGATGCCGGCCGCGGGCGAGCAGAAGCCGCCGTGGCCCGAGCGCAAGCGCGCCTACCTCGCCAGCCTCGAGCACAAGGACGACTACCGCGCCCTGCTGGTCACCGCCGCCGACAAGCTGCACAACACCCGCGCCATCGTCACGGACCTCAGGAGGTACCAGCGCGAGGGCTGGCCGCAGGAGGATTTCTGGGTCCGCTTCGTGGCTGACAAGCCGGATACGGACCTCGAGAGACGCGTGCCGGAGATCCTCTGGTACTACCAGGCGCTGGCGGACGTGATTTCGCGCAAGGCCGAGGCAGAGGCCGAGGTAGCTCCGTCGGCACGGCTCGGGAGGCTGGCGGCGGACCTGCAGGGTGTGGTGCAGGAGATTCTGGGGTTTGCGGGGGATGCCGGGTTCAGTTTGAGAGCGCCGTTGTCATAAGTTCGTCTCGCACTCTACGAGGTTAGTCTGAACAGCATGGACTTGCATGCTGAGGCTGCCCGGGCCCGAATTTCGGTATGCACCATTGGACTTTGAGATGGCATAGAGCTATTCGGTACCGCCCTTCCCTAACTTGATCGAGCCATTTTCTGTGGTATTGACGTGGATCCGGAAAGGCGCCCAATGGGCCGAGAGTGGCTGTCAGGATCGTGGCATAATTGAGTGGTAATCGGGGGTCAACAGTGCGCCTTGGCGGTCGGGTTTGCGTCTACAACAATGCGCGGACGAGGTCGAAGCATGAAGTATCGGGTCATTGATCTATTTTCTGGAGCAGGGGGGTTGACCTGTGGATTCGTCGACCCTGGCTTCTGCGGGGAATTCACATCGGTCTTAGCCATCGACAATGACCCCGACGCCGTGTTGACCCACAAGGCGAACTTCGGACCACATGCACTCTGCGTCGATATCGAGAAGTGGCTTTCCGAGACCAGGTCCCTTCCGTTAGCCGATATCGTGATCGGTGGTCCCCCCTGTCAAGGGTTTAGTTTGTTGAACAAGAACCGAGAGGGGGATCGACGTCGCGGGCTATGGGAGCCCTACATGGATGTAGTAGAGAGATCAGCTGCAAGTCTATTCCTTATCGAAAATGTTGAGGGTCTCTATAAATCGCCGGAGCTTGTAGCTATAAGGTCGCGAGCGAAGGCCCTGGGATTTGACACTGCGGCGACAATACTTAACGCGGCGGATTATGGTGCGCCGCAAACGCGCCGCCGCACGATTGTGCTTGGTTGGCGCACGGGGCTTGATGAGGCGCCGCTCTTATTCCCGCCGCCACAAACGCATTTTCCTCCGGATGATTCCCGGCAGCCCAAATGGAGGACAGTACGGGACGCTATTGAGGACTTGGGCCGCCCAGTCGGTACTGAGATCCGTAGTTGTCAGCCTCCCGATAATCTGCATTTCGGTCGAAGCCCTACGGATATAAGTTTGCGCCGCTATCAATGCGTTCCTGAGGGCGGGAATCGCTTCGATCTTCAGAGAAATGCGCCTGATATCACACCGCAGTGTTGGATAAGAAAGACTAGCGGCGGCACGGATTTGTTCGGCCGCCTCTGGTGGGATCGGCCCTCTGTGACAATCCGCACGGAGTTCTTTAAACCAGAGAAGGGTCGTTACCTCCACCCAACCCAACATCGACCCATAACCCATAGAGAGGCTGCCCGGCTGATGGGCTTTCCGGACCGCTTTGAATTCCGTGGCAGGAAGATCAGTATCGCGCGCCAGATTGGAAACGCCGTCTGCCCGCCGTTGGCTGGAGCGCTGGCTCGCATGTGTGCGGAATTGCTGCAGAGAAGGGATCAGGCTGCGGCTTGAGTATTTGGCTGCTCGTGTGATTTCGGATGGTCGATTCACTAGATCCTGATCAGCGCCGCCGCTGCATGGCCTCGAACCGGTCCTGCGATACATCGCCCGAGACGAGACTTCGGCATCAACTCTGGCGTCGAGGACTGCGGTATAGGTTGAAGGTCCCTTTGCCTGGGAAACCAGATATCGTGTTTACAGGCTCAAAGGTTGCTGTGTTCGTCGATGGGTGCTTCTGGCACGGGTGTCCCAAGCACAAGAATTTGCCGAGGACAAACGCAGACTTCTGGAAGAAGAAGATCGATGCTACCCGCGCCCGAGATAAGAGAGTCACCCGACAACTTCAACGGGACGGCTGGTCCGTAATTAGAGTTTGGGAGCATGATCTGGGACGGCGCCTCGCAGTGACGGTGGGACGTATTGAGAAGCATGTTCGGACAAGAATGGCCCACTCCGGAAAAAACTAGCCGGTTGAGAGAGAGGGAATATCTGTCATGAGTCCGGACCATCCCGACTTCGAACTCCTAGATCGAATTAGGCGCGAAGTCCTTGCACGGGCGGGCGGTTTAGAGGCTCTTCGAGACGCGTTTCCCGTTCTGATTCGGGATGCGATAGACGGGGTCGTTGATACTCCACGCACCGCCCGGTTGAAACTCGCGGATATCGAGAAAACTGAGAAGACCTATCTAGGCACTAGGGTTGAAATCCTATTTCGAGATTTTCTCGGCCTGCGGAAGGGCGTTCTCGATCTTGTCGTCGACGGCGTTGATGTCGATATAAAAAACACGATCGGAAGTAATTGGATGATCCCAACCGAGGCCGTTGGGAAGCCCTGTATTCTTATCCGGTCCAACGAGGCGAAGTTCCTTTGTTCTCTTGGCTTGGTCGTGGCTCACGATGCTTATTTGACAGTCGGTGCGAATAAGGACAGCAAACGGTCCTTGTCCGCCCTAGGCCGGAAACAGATCATGTGGCTTTTGGAAGATGAGCCGTATCCCTCCAATTTCTGGGCTACGAAAGACGTTGCGGAAGCGATTTACATCACCGATCCGGCTGTGCGCGCGGCTAATGAACGCATCGTCAGGTTGTTCACTACAACCTTAAAGGTGCCTATTGATCGTAGAGTGATCGAGGGCGTAGCACGCCAGAAAGACCCTATGAAGAGGCTTCGCAAAAATGGCGGTGCCCGGGACGAGTTGGCGCTAATGGGTATCGCCTTGCTATCAGGAAAGTACCACGGCGAAATGATCGCCGAACTTGGTCTGCCATCGTGTTCCCCGGACCAGTTCATCGCTTACAAGCCAGAGACTCAAGCCGAACGGGAGCTGCTTGAGCGATGGGACCACCTGCCTTCGTCCGTTTAGCATTGCTCAAATTCAGTCCCAGCTTCACCGAAATTTTGAGTAACGACCGCTGGCTAGTCGTAGCCGAGGCGGACATTTTCGAGCCGCATTTGCCTGGGTATTTCGCCGAGATCGTCGAGCACCGCACCGACGACATGATCGCGCCCGGCGAGGCCAAGCCGCCTTGGGTCGAGCGCAAGCAGGCCTACCTCGCCATGCTCGAACACAAGGACAACTACCGCGCGATCCTCACCGACCTCAGGACCTTCGTCCGCGAGGGCCAGCCGCAGGAAGAGTTCTGGCGCCGCTTTGTGGACGACAAGCCAGGCACGGACCTCCAGCAGCGCGTGCCCGAGATCCTCTGGTACTACCAGTCGCTGGCGAATGTCATTTCGCGGAAGGCGTAGGAGAAGGCCAGGGTGGCGGCGCCGGGACGGCTCGGGCAAATGGCGGGGGAGCTGGAGAGTGCGGTGGGGGAGATGGTGGGGTTGGTGGGGTTTGAACCCCGAGCCCCAGCGCCCTGAGGGAATACGTATTGAGTCAAGGGCCGATATTGGGCTAGAAAGCCCAGAAAGGCGCACCCGGAGATAGCATGGACTGTCCCTTTTGCGAGCCTTCGCAAGAGCGAGTTTTTTACCAGGATGACCTGATTTGCTGCCTGTGGGACGCGTTTCCGGTCTCTGACGGCCACGCGCTCGTGATCACTCGACGGCACGTGCCGACTTGGTTCGAGGCCACGCCCGAGGAGCAGGCAGCCGTCACGCGCGGAATCGAGATTGCCCGGCAAGAGATCGAGAAGACCCGGCAGCCAGATGGCTACAACGTCGGCTTTAACGGAGGGAAAGCTGCCGGCCAGACTGTGTTCCATCTGCATGTCCACGTGATCCCGCGTTTTCGCGGGGACGTCGAGGATCCGCGGGGCGGCGTGCGGCATGTGATTCCGGGCCGGGCCGTATACGAAAAAGCATCGGACAGACGCAGGGGGACGGATGTCTCTTAGCGCCTACCAAGAGAAGTTCCGGGAGCTGAAGGTCAACCAGGCGGGCGGCCGCTACAGCCCGCACAAGATCTGCATGCTACTGGCCGTGCTCGACATGGCACGGAGCGGCGCTCTGACGAGGAACCGGATCGAGTACTCCCCAGCATTGCTGGAGCGGTTTCTAGAATACTTCGACGCGGTACGATCGCCCGGCGATCATCCAAAGCCGAACTATCCCTTCTTCCACCTCAAAGGTTCCCTGCAGGGTCGCCGCGCCTCATTCTGGCACTTGAAGGCGAAGCCAGGACGCGAGGCGGTCCTTCGCACCATGCGCTCGGCCCGATCACCGCAGGATATCGAGGAGAACATCGAATACGCCTACCTGGATTATGAGCTGTTCGAGTTGCTCCAGGACCCAGTCGCCATCGACCTTCTCTCTGCGACCCTAGCCGAAACATGGTTCCACCGGGGCCTTGATGAGCTTGGGAAGGTCGTCGAGATCAAGAGCCAAGTCTCGAACTACGAGCTTCAATTGCGCCAACTCGGACGGGCGATCAAGGATGAGGCGGGGCCGCCAGCCTTCGTGCGAGACCCCGCATTTCGTCGCCTCGTCACAGAGATTTATGACTACCGGTGTGCTGCAACCGGTCTGAGGCTTGTGCTGCCAGACGGCTCGGCAATGGTCGAGGCGGCTCACATCATCCCCTTCGGCGAGAGTGGCGACGATGACCCACGTAACGGTCTGGCCCTAACGCCTGATATGCATTGGGCGATGGACCAGTCCCTCATCGCGCCAGGTACTGATTTTCGTTGGCGGGTCAGTCCTCGGTTGGACGAACGGATTCCTGATCATCAAGTCTTCACCCGTTTGGCGGGGAAGCCACTCATCCTCCCCTCTGAAGCGCGAATGTATCCTCGTCGTGACGCGTTGGAGTGGCGTCTAAAAGCACTGAGGTTTGTATGAGAGGTAACGACGAGCGGATGCGACGGACCGCTTTCGTCCATGTCCGTCGGCTAACGGAGATTAGGTAGCACCTCACCGCGGCGGACCTTAAGCCTGGGTTCACGTTTGAAGGTGACTAGGACCCTTTGGCGAACCTGCAGCCCAGCATAGATGCATTAATTACTTGCGGAAGGTCTTAATCCGCCGAGATTTTTCATGCGGTGGTGGAGGTTCGCGTCGGGGAGGCGGTTTCTAAGCTTCGCACGGGGCTGGTACTGATGGGCGGAGGAAAGCAGCGCGGAGCCATCGGGGCAACACGGCTAGCCGCCTTTCTTCTTTCTTCTAGCCTTCGCTTTTAGCATTCTCCGAGTCCGACGGTTCGGTCCCGCCGTCGGACTCGGATGGAACGAGGAATCATCAATAGCCTTAGGGAACTCTTCCCCACGAAACGCACGCGTTTCGAAGGTGCCTGGTCGCATAATTCCAAAATTCTCAATATCAGTATCTAAGTTTTGGTGGAGTTCGTCAGTCCATTCGGGCTGCTCGGCAAACAAGAGATCTTGTGACGATCCATCATGGTCTTTCCCGGTTGGCGGAGGTTCAGTTCCAATCCCGATCACGCGTTGAAGGTGGGGGTACTTTCGTAGGAAAAGGAGGGCATAAATGCGCAGGAAATTTCGGCGCACTTCTCTATAGTGTTCATAACCACCCGGAGGCGGCGGATCAGGTACGGCCAAGGTCATAAAATAGAAAGCAGTGTCTGCGCCTGTATGGCTCTTACCCATCAACACCGCTCGAGAGAAACGAGGCTGATCGCGCCCGTTCTCTAGAGCCTCCAGAAATGCCTGCCCTAGAACGCGCCGCAGAAACCGTGGCACGAGCGCCATATGACGAATGCCAGCTTCATAAGTGTTGAGGTCGAAATCGGACTCGTCGCCTGTCAGAACTGTCCCGTCCAGCATTGTTCTCGTGAAATGCTCAATAAGGCGATCCCAAACGTATGAGACTTGATCGGCATTCTTTTTCGCTAGGTACTGGGGATGGCTACTTATGTGGTCATAGGTGCCCTCTTCAATGGCAATGAAATCGCTATCCTGAAGATCGGTGCCATCAGGCGTCGTAAAGTCATGCCGTTCGTCCCCACTCATATGGGTCGTGTAGTAGGCGACGAGTTCCTCTTCCCCCGCAGCGCTAATTAGTTGCCCACGCCTTATTAGGCGTTCCTTGCGGCGCAGGTATTCGGTCATGTCACGGACGGTGTCGAGTTCTTGCATCACTACGTCGAGGGTTACGTCATCGAGTACATGCACGAACGGACCATTCGGGTTAACGTCGCCTACCGAGAAGGGGAGAGATGAATCCGGCTGGAGATGGTCTTCACCAACGATGCTGGGCGTCACCATTAAGCTGCCGGAGCCGCCACCAAAGTAACTCCGACAAGCTTCACCAGCGCCAAGCGCTACGATGATTCCGTGCATTCGCCGCCGGTCCGGCGGCGGAAGAGATATGGGAACTGGCTTACTGCATTCACGGTCAATAAACAGCCGATCTGGGAACTGGTCAATCCAACGCATGGCGCCGTTTACTTGCTTCAGGGACTGCCAGACCGCACGCCTGAACCACCGTTGCCAAGCGACCGCTAAATCGCAGTTTTCTGGCCAGGCAATAGTCTTGTCGCTGAATACGAGGACATCATCTCCGCAGACCACTAACAGGTCGCAGACTTCTTTGCCGTTCCCATTGCCAGCATTACCCTGGTCCCGATATACGTTGGGGTAAGTCCAGAGATTAACAAATGATTTCTCGGCCAGCTTGGCCAAGTATCGCTCGGACTCGGTTGTTCCTTTACTGCGATCAAGGCCAGCCAAATCTCGCAGCCTCCGTTACGAAACGCGTAGCCATGTTCCTCGGCGGTGGCTACTCCTGGTTCCGCCCCGCCCTCAAGAGCTGTCGCGCGGCATTTAGGTCGATTTTGAATTTGTAACCCTGAGCCTCAAGAAGGGCCAGAAGGTTCTGACCATTCAATAGGGTAAGCGGCTTGCCGTTAGCGAACTCGAATGCGTCACGACCATAGTTGCTAGTTGTTACGAGGATACCTTTCATTGCACCCTCGTTTAGCACAGTCCCATATAGATCGCGGACCGCGCTCACGTCGACTGTGTGCGCGTATCGTTTGGCTTGAATGACGATTTTCCCGCCAGTTAGCGGGTCTGGATCGAAAATGATCGCGTCGACACCGCGGTCGCGACTCGCCTGGGTGACACGGACTTCGGCTCCATTTCCGGAGAACTTCCGTTCGAAGAGTTCTCTAATTAGATGCTCGAAGTCCTGCCAGTCCATAGTTGCGAGGTTTTCGTCGCCGACAGAATCCAGCACCTCTCGTGAGTCCACGAGCCTCCTGTCGCTTTTGTCGAGTTGGATGACTGGTTGTACTGGTACAAGTTCATGGATTTTCGAGGCGGAAATCCCCTTGAAGCTTCTGAAGCACTTCTGGGGATCAACTTTGTGGAGGACGATCTGTTTCAGTGTCTCTGGGGGCGCCGCGACAGAGAGGATGACGTCGGATCGTCGCTGGCCGGTGGCAGAATCGTCAGAAACGACGAATCCATTGATCGCGACGAGAGAAACTGCGCTCGATTCATCGACCCAAGCGGTTTCCCAGAGAAGTCGCAAGGCGATGAGGTATGTCATCGACTCTGCGAATTGTTTAGCCTCTGCTTTATTGGCCGATACGGTCTTGCCTCCTCGCTTTAGCTCCCTCCACTTAAGGACCGACAGGCGCGGAATGTTGGGCAACTGGTAATCGATTAATAGTACTGACTGGTCCGAATCATAATGAACCTCGTAATTCCGCGGACACCAACCTGGTAGTGGTATCGCATCTAGATTCGCTCGGAAATAGTCCTCGACGCTACTGGGCTTGCGTTGGCGATACTTCTCACGCAGGCATTGGAAGCGCTCCCGGTCGGACTGTATTTGGGTATCCCATTCGGTCTTCAGTCTTGACCAAGTCTCGCGGAGTTCCTGACGTGCCTTCTCATACTCGTGTCTTGCATAATCCCAGAAGGCCTTTCGATCAGTATTGGCCAATTGGGCCCACCGGTTATAGGCGGACACGGCTTCCGCTTGTTCGTCGATCTCAGCAATTCGTTTCTTCCACTCCGCGTACTTTTCGGTGAGGTCGCGGGCCCGCGCCTCGCGCGTCGAGCTGGACGTCATTAAGGCGAGCATCTCCGAGATGGAAGGAGGATCGCTGTCTTTGGTTGGCGGCGGTGGGCGGTCGGGCGCCTGCTTTGGCGCTATCGCTTCGGTTGGAACAATTGGGAACTCTTCGAATTGAGGTGGGGGAACGGGAAACTCTGGGGCCTCAGATAGCGCTACATCAATCCGATGCCGAGATGCGGTCTCGATCGAGTCGAGGAAAGCTTGATAGTCTGACAAGAAAGCCTGGTTGGACGTGGAGGCGTTGGGATCAGTGGCTGTTCCACCTCTATCACCTAGGACGTTCGGTCCGAATGGGCTCCTCCAGCGGGGGTGAATATCTGTCGCTTTCCCATTTATGAGTTTTTGCTCCCAAAGTTTGACCGGGCGCGGTGGCGCGTGGTCCCAGCGAAGAGCGGTTTTCTTCCAAGCGCACGGGACTTTGAAACTCTCGGCGATCTCAGCTCGAAGCGGCCCGAAGGTGGATAGCACGTTTCGGAAGCGCTTGAGTCGCCACGAATCCGAATAAAACTCCGCTTGCCAGAACTTTTCCAGCTCTTTGGCTAGTCTGCGAGCCTCGTAAGGTGTTTCCGCCTCTATTTCTCGTCGGCGTTGGGAAAATGCGCACGACGCGATCGCCTTCGCCATTACCGTCCCTCGGCTGTTGGTGAAGATACTCCCTTGCGCGTAGATTACCGGAGAAAAAGCGTCACGGTATCTTGCCCGGTAAGCTTGCCTATTTGAAGGCACCTCATCAGCGCAATGAGGAACCGGGGCAAGCTTCTGTCTCGAACGCGCGCGTGACACGAGGGGCTTCGAGCTAGGGTGCGGAGCTGCTTAGAGCGGCGAAGGGTTCAAGCCGCCCTCGCGGGCCGGCCATTTCCGGCCGAAGTGATCGACGACTCTGGAGGTCCAGAAGCGTCGGCCATGCAAGAGCGTCCCCAACATTAGTGCCGCAGACCAAGAGGCATTGATACCGTCGTGATTCGTCAACATTCAGGCTCGGTCATCGGATAGCCGGGTCTCGCCGTTGCGTCTCCGGTTCAGCTTAAGTGCGAAGTACGCCCGCTGCACTCGACTGTCTTTCCGCGCTGGCCTTCAGTCGATCGGCGGACCTAAGGTTGCGATTGATGACCTCCTTCAGCGCAGTATCCACCAAGCCCATTTCCGCATAAATCCGCTTCAGCTGGGCTTTCTCATCAGCCAGTTTCTGCAGCTTGTAGATATCAGAAGCCTCCATGCTTTCGGGCTTGGATTTCCGGGTGAAGTATGTTGCCTCCGAGGTATGCGGCGCGCGGCGAACCTCCTTTGCGATGCACCTGCCCTCCACCTGCTGACCGTCCGGGCGGTCCCCGCATTTTTAGATCTGCCTCCTCTCATGTGCGGTCTGCTGACGAGCAGCTGCCCCCAAAGAACTCCAATTATCGAGTGCTCGGATTCCAGCGGATCTGACATCACCTTCGGGCCGGGTGGGCGGCTGGCATGGGAGCTGCGGAGCGCGGTGGAGGAGAAGGACGGAGTGGCTGGTTTCTCGGCAAACGCATCGGTGGCCGATTTACCACAGGGGACTTTGGTAAAAGTGGGACCCCAGGCGCATTCGCGTCGGTACCGGGCACGTACGCTGAGGGTCAAGTGCGTATTGAGTCAAGAACCAATATTGGGCTAAAAATCCCAGTATGTTGCACCGCGCGACTGCGCTGACGTTCCTCAGATAGGATAGCGAGACGATGGATTGCAAAGGGAAAACAGGGCCCCGGAGATAGAGTTTGGCTTCTAACCCCCTGTTTTCGAAATTAAATATCAGTTCCCGGTACGAGTATCTAAGGCGATACTGGGTGCTGAATCCAACGGGTCAGACGGCCGAGAAGGTCCTCGAATCTCGTCGACCGCCGGCGTTCATAGGGGTCAGCGGACGCAAGAAAAGACATTCGCTTGAGACTGCACGGGAAGTCAACCAAGACAATCAGCAATTCCGCGGCAAATACGCGGGGCGCGGCCGTCGAGCCAATGGTGTCACTAGTTTGGAGTTCCTATCAGTTTTCTGGGATCTCCATCAAGACGCTCTTCGACAAGAGGCAATCTTCGACTTTCGGAAGATTCTTCTCACAGTCACCCAGAGTCCTCAGTGCACACTCCCAGATAATGAGGATGCGAATTCCGCGATCCAAAAGGGCGGACTTGTTCTGTTCGTCTCTCAGAACGTTGGCAGAGAATTTTGCTTCCCAGAAGCTGCGATTCTGCTTCGGGGTGTAGGCAAGCTTGCAGCCTCGATGTCTATGCCAGTAACAGCCATTGACGAAAACTGCAGCATTAAATTTGGGCAGCCACAGGTCCGGGGTGCCTGGCAGCTTCTTGTTGTGCAGTCGGAATCGAAAGCCGGCTCTGTGCAGATAACTTCGCACGATCTTCTCGGGCTTCGTGTTCTTGGCCCGAATCAAAGACATAACTTCGCTGCGCTTCTTGGTTGTAAAAACGTCAGTCATAGAAATGGCTGGTCCGTCTGCTCAGTAGTATCCACGCTTGTATTTTCCCGCCGGTTCTCCAAGCCGAAACTTGCAGAGGCAAAAGACGAACCAACGCCATGGACAGAATGCGGTCCTTTCGTCATGCGGTCCTGTTCGCCCGGATTCCCGGCCAGCCTCTGGGAGCCGGGCGTGGCGCGACTTTCAAAGGGTAACAAGAAAGAGAAGCTGGGAACGGTTCGGGCAAGGGTCGGCCACGCATTTTCAATTGGCAGGAACGGAGCTCGCTGTGGCCAATAATCCATCCATCACAACTTCCATGCGGCTGACGCCGGACCAGGCTGAGATAGCTGAAGCCCCACCGGGCAAGCGAGTCTTGGTTCTTGCAGGACCTGGAACCGGCAAGACCGAGGTTCTGGCGCGGCGGCTTGCACACCTTTTGAGTGTCGGAATAAGACCCGCTCAGATTCTCGTACTCTCTTTCTCTCGGAATGCGGTGAAGAACGTTGCGGACCGGATTCGGAGACTGCCGGACGTAGACGAACTGTCGCTCTTGGAGCTGCGGCATGTAGTTGTCCGGACGTTTGATTCGTGGTCTTTCCGAGTGCTTCGGAAATGCGGCGAGTCTGCCGAGGAGCTGCTATCAGGAACGCATGAAAGCAACATAGCCAGCCTCGTCCAGAGGCTGCGCGATGAGCAAAGGGACGAAGTCTCCGGGCATCTGAAGCACATCCGGCATGTCATCGTAGATGAGTTGCAGGATCTTGCCGGCTGGAGGGGTGAATTGGTTGTCGAATTGCTGAAGCTTGTCTGTCCGCCCGGAGGCAACGGGGCTGGCTTCACTTTGCTCGGAGACCCGGCGCAGGCGATTTACGGTTTCAGTCTCAGACTGAACCAAGAAAACGCAAGCGTGTTCACGGCCCAGGATTTGCTCCATCGCGTGAGAGGCATGTACGGGCAGGAGCTCGACGAAAGATGTCTCATCAGCAACTTCCGATCGATGCAGGCAATCGCCAGAACGGTTGAAAAGGCACGGGCGATTCTGCTCGGCTCCGATTCTTCGGAGCAAAAGCTCGAGAAGCTCGCGAGAATCATCAACGCGTCTCCAGCTGTTGAGCTCAAAGATGTGATGGACGACGACAGCCTTCGCGGTGAGCGAACAAAGCTCGCGATTCTGTGCCAGACGAATGGCCAGGCGCTGAAAATTGCAGACAGTCTTTACGGCCGCTCAGAAGATCCACCCAAAATTCCGATTGTGTTGGCGGCGGGATCACCGACCAAATCGGTGCCCGCATGGATCGGTGCGACGCTGGGTCAATTCTCTGCCGACGTGCTTACCAAGAATACATTCTCAAGAATATACGAATTGGTGTATGGCGAGAATGCTGAAATGGAGAGTGGCTACCGAGTGCCGAGTTTCGACGCAGCGTGGGAGCTTCTCAAGACTGCGGCGCCGTCGTTACGAGGACAGGAGTCAATCAGCATCGCAACTCTGCGTGAAAGATTGCAGTGGCCAGACCTCCTGCCGGATGACGAGGGGGTGCTGAAGTCATCGATTGAGATCACGACGGTCCATCAATCGAAGGGCCTTGAGTACGACCTCGTGAATATTGTTCGGGAAGAACGGAATGAAGTGCGTGATGCGGGCCATCTAAACGAAGGTGGCTTGCTGGAGGCGGCAAACGTCCTGTTCGTAGCGCTTAGTCGTGCGGGAGAGTCATTCGAGCGCCTTGAAGGAGGTGGCAACAACAGGATACGAAAGGCAAGTTTCGGGCAGAACCAGCGAAACAGATGGTGTGAATGGTGGGGATCCGGTAGAGGGTGCCAGGTGGAAATCGGTTTGCCTGGCGACGTGTCACAGCCGAGTTTCGTATCAACAGTCTGCTTCGATTCCAATAAAGAGGCCCGGGCCTCTCAGGCTTGGCTCGCAAAGAGCGCCGAGCTGATTCGTGGCAGAAAGGTCGTCTTGGTCAAGAGCGTAGTCGAAGGTGCCAGGAACCAGTTCATATACAAGATCTACTTGCAGCAAGACGGGGAACCGAATCGGCTCCTTGGATTAACAAGATCACAGCTCACATTCGATTTGCTCTCCGTCTTCAAGATTTTCGGAAATGGTGCGAAGTTTGTGCTCCCATCGAGAATCTTCAACCTGAGGATTTCTGACGTAATCAGCATGTCCGGTTCGGGAGAGCAGCTGTCGCAAATACACGAACCTTGGCGAAAAAGTGGTCTCTGGTGCGGCATACGCATACATGGACTGGGATATTTCAAGCCCAAAAGAAGGCGCGCCTGAACAATCATAGGTAGAAAGCCATGTCGGAAAGTGAGCAGGAAGTCATACGGTCAAGGCTCGTAGCAGAGCTGTCCAAGGTCCTATGCGGTCCAGGCGAGCCAGAGGAGATTCTGGCTTCCAGTCCTTCCGATACCTACCTGACGGGGATTCTCTGGCCTAAGGAGACGGGCTTCGGCCCTGACGAAGATGAGGGATTGGATAAGTCCGCAGAAGGCAGGGATGACGACGCCATCGATGCTGCAGTACCCGGATATCGAGCTATTCGGCCGTGTTCTTTAGGCCTCACCTTCTCGGTACCAAAAGGGACGCCGGTCCGCCTCACAACAGCGTCTACAGCCCGCTATTTGCCAGAGGAGATCCTCTCGGACCAACCAGAGGTCGAAGCCCTTGACGTCCCCGATGAGGATGTTGCCGATGGCGATGTAAAGCCGCCGGCAGTCGCTGACGTTGAACAACGCCAGCCCGACGAGGACGCCGCAGAGGAACGCCGCGCCCGCCCAATCTACAGGTGGCGTCGGAAACAACTCAACTATGTACTTGATATCAACCCGCGGGACGAATCGAAAGAATGGAAGGTAAGTCGTTTTCAGCTGCCCGATGGAACCGAGTTAACCGACCCTGATCTCGCAGTTCATGTCAGGTACAGGGTGAGCGAAGAACATGTCACCATCACAGCAACACTTATCAACCTGGCTCCCAATGAGACATTGGGAGGGCTTCCGCTCGATGCGAACTATCTGTTTCAGGCCGGCGTCAAGGTAATAAACGTTGGTGACGGGTTGCCCCTGCAGGTCATGCCACGAAAATTGTTAATTACCGCTGACGATCAGGATTCGCGTTCAAATACGTTGATATACCGAGACGCTCGTGAGTTTGCAGTAGGTCACGGCGTCTCTGCGACGTGGCCGGCCTCGGAGATCGCGGCCGACTGGGTCGCAACGACGTGGCTTCCGACAGCAGTCGTCAAGAGTACGAGTTTCAAAGGCCACGAATCTCTTGCCCAAATGAGGCGGCGGTCGCTAAATCCTTTCGCAGCTGAATGGCTCGGAAAGAACGAGAACAGGCCTGCTGTCGTCAAAGCAATGCACGAGTTCTGCGATATCTATGAGCGCTGGATCACGGGGTACGTCGCTTCGCGGGTCGGCGAGTTCGACGGACTTCTCGCTGAAGCTGCGGCGTACAATCGCAGCCGCTGTGATGAGGCTGCGGTGAGAATGCGCCGTGGTGCCGAGGCCCTCGAATCAAACGATACCGTCTGGCGAGCCTTCATTCTGGCGAATCAGGCGCTCGACGCGCAGGCGCGCTATGAGTCAAAGGGAGCTAGAGCGGGGCCACTGGTCTGGCGACCATTCCAGCTCGCGTTCATTCTGCTCGTGATTCCTGGAATCGCCGATCCACAGGATAAGGATCGGGAGACCATGGATCTCCTCTGGTTTCCCACCGGCGGCGGTAAGACCGAGGCGTACTTGGGACTTACTGCTTTCTCGATATTCCATACAAGACTTACGAGTCGGTATCGAAGAGAGCAGGGAGGCACTGACGTTCTGATGCGCTATACGCTCAGGCTGCTGACGGTTCAGCAGTTCCAGAGAGCAGCTGCATTGATCACATCCTGCGAGTCTTTAAGACTCGAGAACCCCGAAGAGCTCGGGACAGCACCCATTGAACTCGGGCTCTACGTTGGTGATGAGTCGACTCCCAACAAGTTGAACAAAGCTCGGGAGAAACTTGACGAGGAGCGGAGCGGGTCAAGACCTCGATCCACTCCGCGGCAACTGCTCAATTGTCCCCTCTGCAACACGGAGCTGGCGGTAAGCGATTACTCGGTGCATGAGGAAGATGTCCGCTTGGATATCAAGTGTCACTCTGATCAGTGCGAGTGGTATGGGCGGCGCCTTCCAATACACACGACGGACGAGACGATCTTCAAGAGCCCGCCTGCATTGTTAATCGGAACGGTCGATAAGTTCGCCCAGCTGCCCAGAAAGGCGGAACTCGGTCGAATATTTGGACTCGATACGCCGAATCGACCGGAACTCATAATTCAGGATGAGCTGCATCTGATATCCGGTCCACTCGGAACGGTAACGGGACTTTACGAATCTGCGATCGATCTGTTGTGTTCCATTTCGGGGGCGCTGCCCAAGGTAATTGGATCGACAGCAACGATCGGTCAAGCTGAAGCTCAGGTTCTCTCGCTCTTCAACCGTTCAGTACTTCAGTTTCCGCCGCCCGGAATCGATTCATCGGATTCCTTTTTCGCCGTCAGAGACGACATTGCCCCGGACCGTCTGTACCTTGGCGTCTCGTCCGCCGGAAGAAGTCCCAAGTTCGCATTGCAGGCAGTATTTGGAGCAGCGATGCAGTCAGTCCAGTCGGAGCTTGAGCTTGGCTCCTGGAGTGACGACGATATCGATCCATATTGGACGACCGTGGCCTATTTCAACAGCCTCCGGGAGCTCGGAGGTGCGATTGTGATGACGCTCGATGACGTCCCACGCACCATGCAATTCATCGCAGGTCGACAAGGAACCTCCGTCCGGCCGATGCAGCAGGAACCGATGGAACTCAGCAGCCGAATTCCATCCAGCAAGATCCCCGAGGAGCTGAACAAGCTGAACATCAAGCTCGGCGGCGATCCATGGAGCGGCGAGCCAGTTGACGCAGTACTAGCGAGTAACATGATCTCCGTGGGCGTCGATGTTCCGAGGTTGGGGCTGATGGTAGTCAACGGTCAGCCGAAGTCCACTGCGGAGTACATTCAGGCGACCAGTCGCGTCGGACGAGGAATTCCTGGCCTTGTCTGCACGGTCCTGAATTTCGGGCGGCCACGAGATCTTGCGCACTTCGAGCATTTCCAGAACTACCACGCGGCGCTTTATCGAAACGTCGAAGCCACAAGCGTGACTCCTTGGGCGCCTAGGGCGAGAGACAAGGCACTACATGCAATTCTGATCGCCACATTGAGGCAGTTAACTCCCGGGCTCCGCAAGGATGACGAAGCCAGAGAGTTCAATCCTGACCATCCGTTGGTCAGACAGGTTGTAGATTTCCTTGTCGAACGGTCCCGCCTGGCCTCGAATGGCGTGGAGGAGTCCGAAACTCGTGACGAACTGGATCGTGTTGTTCAACGATGGGCAATGCGCGCAGCTGAACAGAGGGCAATCGGAAAGAAGCTCCGCTACTGGGAGGCCCCTGCTCCCCCCGGCCGCGTGTCGCCGCATCTCATGAGAGATGCCGAGAAGATGCGGATAAGCGATACACCGGCGTGGCCAACGCCGAACTCCATGCGGGAAATCGAGCCATCGACCGCTTTTGTTCTCAAAGTATTCCACGACGCGGCGGGTGGTTCGGAGGGAGATCAATGACTGATGTGCCATGGCTGGGGAAGATTCGGCGTTCGCAGGTCATCACGACCTACGGAATCGGATCAATAGTCGATCTTGAGCCCGGCTCGTTCGTTCCTCTGGGCTTGGAAGAGTGGGAGAAGCAGACTCGACTTGCCAGAAAGTCGTCGATCATCATTTATGAAGCAAGGCTGCAAGCTCAACTCGATGTCAATGAGTTTCGGATGGCGCCGATTCTCGAGGAGGTGAAAGGCCGGCAGAATCTCGTGAAGTCCGACTATGCCATCCCGGTATACCGGTTTCCACGATGGTTGGAATGTCCCAAATGTCACAGGCTGGGTACCGAGAACCGACCATTCGAGGCGGATGCAGACGGGCGCCAGTTGCGATGTTCCGCATGCAATCAAAAGGTTAATCCCGTGCGTTTCGTTCAGGCATGTGCCCAAGGCCACTTGGCGGACTTCCCTTGGATATGGTGGGCCCACAAGAACCGCGAATTGGGTGTCTGTGAAAACCCCGTGCTCTACCTCAGATCGCATGGCAAGAGTGCCGCGCTTGCAGACTTGTTCGTACAGTGCATGAACCCTAGCTGCAACGCTACCAAGTCCATGGGAGATGCTTTCAAGAAGTCGGCGCTAGGTGGATTGAAGTGCCAAGGTAGAAGAATTTGGCTTCTGGATAATGAGCCATGTGAGAAAGAAGTCCGTACCCTGCAACGCGGCGCTTCCAATGTTCATTTTCCGGCCGTGGTGAGCGCTTTATCGATTCCGCCGATCTCGGAACCCGTTCAGCAGTTGATTGACGAGCACTGGTCGGTTTATCAAGCGCTGCCAGAAGAGAGTCTGGGGCATGTGCTCGCGGGATCCGCCCAAGAGCTTGGGATTCCGGTCCAAGTTCTGCTCAGTGCCTGCCGCCGCAGGAAAGCCTTGGAGCGCGGCGATGATTCGGAAGACCGTAATCCCGATCTTCGATTTTTAGAATACGCGGCTCTGTCGGGTTCCACTGAGGATATTCCCGCCATAGGTGGCTATGTATCGCAGTTTCAGAACGTCGCATGCGATCCACCGCCTATGATCCAGAAGTGGTTCGATAGCATCGGGGCCGTATCGAGGCTGCGCGAAGTCAGGGCGATGATCGGGTTTTCACGAATCGAGCCTCAACCAGTTTCAATCCGGAATGCCCAGCAGCTGCTGCGGGATGGCAGACTTGCGCCGTTGGCGAAAACCAATCGAAATTGGTTTCCTGCTGCAGAGATTCGAGGGGAGGGGATTTTCCTTCGCTTCCGGAATGAAGAGATCGAGTCCTGGCTTGCGTGTAATCCAGAGATATCGGTGCGAGCAGCTGCAATTGATCGCTGGACCAAGCAGGTTGCTGCGGAACGAGGGTACGCGCCGGAGTACGATATAACGCCGCGCGTGCTACTCGTTCATTCGTTTGCACACGTCATGATCCGCCGCCTTTCTGTTGAATGCGGATACTCATCTGCTGCGCTTCGCGAGCGCCTCTACATAAAGGAAGACGACGAGGAGGGTCCTTCGATGCATGGCGTGCTCATCTATACGGGGACCCCCGACTCGGAAGGTAGCCTCGGGGGTCTCGTTCGACTGGCGGACCCAACAAGGCTCGCACCTCTCGTTGTACGAGCACTGAAGGAAGCCATGTGGTGTGGCAGCGATCCGGTCTGCTTGGAAACGGAACCGGATGTTGCCGGAGAACGGATCAGTGGGGCTGCATGCCATTGCTGTCTGCTCGTTCCGGAAACAGCCTGTGAGAAGTTCAACAAGGAATTGGACAGATCCATGCTGATCGGCCATGCAGAAGGCAGATGGAAAGGCTACTTCGATGGTATTGAGAAAGGCTGAGGGACGGGCGTGGCAAAGCTGATTCCGCAAATCACTAAAGATTGTCCGAGAAGCGAGCGACTGGTATTCGAAAGCCTAGGCCGCCAGTTGCCGGATGAATGGATCGTGCTGCATTCGTTGGAGCTTTCAAGGCACCCGCTCAAGATGTGGGGCGAGACCGATATCGTCATTATTTCCACCAAGGGCCTATTCGTGATTGAGGTCAAGGGCGGGACGGTCTCGTGCCGGGATGGAGAGTGGACTATCACCTCACCGAATGGACGGGAATCGTATACCAAGGCGGAAAGCCCGTGGGCTCAGGCGTCCGGAGCGGCAGCCACTATTCGCAACAGGCTCTATGACAACGAGCGGTTTCGGGGATGCCTTGTGGGGTATGGAGTGGCCTTGCCATACGAGACTTTCACCGCTGAAAGCGAGGAGATCATTCAGGAGGTCCTGTGGGATCGTCGACACCGGCGAGAAGATCTCGCTCTCTATGTCGGGCGCCTGGCCAGATTCTGGCGTGAAAGGCATGAAGTAACCAGGGAAAGATCGCCGCGGGAGATAAAGAAGGAGGACATACAGGAGATCCGTCGGCTTCTTCGCCCAGACGTCGAGTCTCACATGAGTCTGGGCAGCTACTTGAACGCACTGCACGCAGAGCTCATTGAACTGACGGCCACTCAAGCAAAGATATTGAAAGGGATGAAGGCGAATCCAAAGACAATTGTGAGCGGATTGGCTGGAACGGGAAAGACTTTGCTGGCATTTGACAAGGCCAAGTATTGCGCTGAGGAGTGCCGCAAGTCAGTGCTTTACGTCTGCTTCAACAAGTTGCTCGCAAGGCATATAACAGAGAATATTCCAGAAAGCCTTAGAGATCTGATCACGGTCGCAAATTTGCATTCCTATTATCGGAGCGTAATCAGCGATGCAGGGAATCTTGAACTGCTGAGTGCTGCCGGGGGCGACGAACGCAAACTTTACGGTACCGTAATGCCGGAAGCATTTGCCGATTCCGTCCTCGAATTGGATCTCAAGCCATTCGACGTCCTGATCGTGGACGAGGCCCAGGACATCCTTACGCCGTCCCACCTCGATGCAATCGACGTTATCGTCGAAGGCGGGATCGACTTCGGCGAATGGCATCTCTTTATGGATCCTAAACAAGACATTTACGGGGAGCTGTCGACTGAGGCGCTGGAGCGCCTCCAAGATGTCGGCTACGCGAGTTATGAACTGACGGTTAACTGTAGAAATACTCGTCCGGTTGCCGTTGAGACTTCAGTAATCGCGGGATTCGAATGTGCTATCGAGGGAGCCATTGATGGGCCAGCATGTAAGACCGTTACTTATAGAGATACTAGCGATTTTGAGCAAAAGATAACTCAAGAGGTCGAGCGCCTGCTTGAGCGGGATCTCGATCCGACAGATATCATTATCCTCAGCAGTAGACGGAAGAGCGGATCGCTTCTTCGGAACATGTCACGACTGGCGGGTCAGCCGATCGTCGACCTGACGGAGGATGTCCCAAACGGAGACCACATCGCCTTCTGCACCATTCACGCGTTCAAGGGCCTTGAGAGAAAGTGCGTGATTGCGATCGATATACAAGGATTGGAGGACGAAGCCAAGGCCCTTCTTCATTATGCAGGGCTGTCCAGGGCGCAATTTCTGCTTACAACGTTCCTTCAGTCCGATACCAAAGTTGAGTACGAAAGGCGCCTGAGAGAGTTTGGTGCGCGTCTGGTCAGTTGAATGGCCGGGCGGGAGAAGAGCTGAATTTGATCTAGTAACTTTCACTCGGAGTCGCTCTTACATGCATTGGTATGTTTGCGACGGTGAGCAGCCCCTCGAACACCGCTCTGCGGTCTGAAGGCAGAGATGATGGATCGCTCGTCATCGGAAGACCCCCTAACCTGATCGTCAACAAGGACTTTTGGTCGATGCGATCCGATATAGGCGTCATAGATTTGTTTGCCGGACCCGGCGGCTTGGGCGAAGGTATTTCGGCATTCAGTCGAGACGGTGTGCACAAACCGTTCAAGATCCGAATGTCTGTTGAGATGGAGCCGAGTGCGCACCGCACGCTCCAGCTCAGAGCGTTCACGCGCCAGTTTCCCGAGCTTCCGAGAGACTATTACGACTACATCCGCGGAGTGATTTCGCGGGAAACACTGTTTGAAAGGTATCCAGATGAGGCCAATAGGGCCATCGAAGAAACTCTTGGCTCGCCTCGTGAGTTGGGAGAAAGTGCAGATGACGAACTCATCTATACCCGATTGAGATCACTCAAGCGGAAGCATGAGGGTCCTTGGGTTGTGATCGGAGGTCCCCCGTGCCAAGCGTATTCACTAGTTGGTCGCGCCCGCAATCGTGGCGTAAAGGACTATCGCCCGGAACAGGACAAGCGACATTTCCTGTATGCCGAGTACCTCCGGGTTCTCCAGACCATGCGGCCCGAAGTCTTTGTCATGGAGAATGTAAAGGGCATCCTGTCGTCCTCGATTGAGAATCAGCGGATATTCCCTAGCCTGCTGGTGGACTTGAGGTGCCCTGATCGCGCTTTGGGGAAACGTACGACGCGGCAGGGCCGTTACAGGATCTATTCTCTGGTAACAGGCCACGAGGTCGGTGAAGCCGATACTTCGGGTTCCGATTGTATTATTCGCAGCGAGAATTACGGTGTGCCGCAGACCAGGCATCGGGTGATCCTGCTTGGCGTGCGCGAGGATATCTCTCTCTCGCCATCGGTGCTTCAAGAGTCTCCGAGACAATGGACCGTCGGGGAAATGTTGGCAGACCTTCCCGACGTTCGCAGTGGTATTTCCAAGCAACTAGATTCGCATGAAACTTGGGCTTCAGAGATCGCTGCACAGGCGAAAATCGTCTCGAAAGAGCTCGCACGGCAAGGGTTGAGTTGCGACGTCGTAGATCGAGGGCTGAAGAAAGCGCATCGACTGAGGACTCGTGGGGGGCAGTTCGTTCCGGGAAATAAGCAGTTCAAGGGTCCGGATAATCTCCGGAGATGGCTGTTAGATGAAGAAATCGCGGGTTTCGTGAATCACGAGTCTAAGGCACATATGCCTACGGATCTTGGTCGCTACATGTACTGCGCAAGCTTCGCTTATCAGACGGAGGGCCTCTCTCCTAGGTCCAGTGAATTTCCTGAAATATTCGCGCCGAACCACCGTAGCTGGGAGACTGGAAAGTTCGCTGACCGATTCAAAGTACAGGCCCGAAACGCGCCGTCGAGTACGATTGTCAGCCACATCGCAAAAGACGGACACTACTTTATACATCCCGATCCAGGTCAGTGCCGCAGTCTCACAGTTCGGGAGGCGGCCCGGCTGCAGACATTTCCGGACAACTATTTCTTCGAAGGCAATCGCACCCAGCAGTATGTGCAGGTCGGTAACGCGGTTCCGCCATACCTAGCGCAGCAGATTGGCCAGATTGTCTATGAATTGATGGCTTAGGCTCGAGCTTGTTCAATTCTGGTTTCGGAGTGGATGCTTAAACGAGCAGGGCTTTAAACGTCCTCTTTCCTTACAAACGCACCTCCCAGCAGCTCCGGGATATCGCGGCGTTTCAAATCCGGAATCTCACTGGGAGGAATAGGCTCCCCGATATCAAAGTGCCGGTATGCGAGGCCATTCGCGACAGCCAGCCGGTGAAACATCGCCGGAGCGAGGCCAGACGCATAGAACTGGTCCGGCATTTGCAAATCAATGTACCTGAACCCCTGTTTTGCTGGCGTAAACGTGCTTTCGACCAGCTTCAGTGACCGCAAGTAGACGGGCTCGAGCGATCCGCCGCCGCAGATAAATACCGGGAGTCCGTTTTCCCACTGGTACGCGTCCTGGATCCTGTTTGCTTTCGTCTCAAGAAGAATCTGGGCGCACCCGCTCCGAACCATCGAGATAAAGCCACTATCCACTTCGGGGCGCCTTTCAGCAGACAGGCTTGGCGCCAGTGTATTCAGGTCAGGCAAGCTCGACGTCATTCCCGCCCCGCCAAAGAGGGCTTTGTTTACGATCTCGTCCCGATCAGAGTCCTTGCCAAGGATGGAATCCAGGGCGTTCTGTCTGTAGCTGAGGAGTCGGGCAGTGCCAAGCGAATACACTTTCGTCAGGAAGATCGCGTAAGCGTCTCCATCTGGTCTGTCGACCAGGTTAAACGTCGCCAGATCGACGGTGCCGGCGCCCACATCCATTATGAAGTGGAGTCCAGCCTTACGTATTTTTGATCTCGCGTAGCCGGACACCTCCGCGACGATCTCCGGGAAGGCGTGTACGAAATCCCTCGAGATATGGTGCCTTGGGCGCCACGCCTGTTCATCTTCGGCGGCCAGCCAGGAATCGACCTCGGCCAGCGCTGTCCTGACCTCGCAAAGCGTGATGTCAGTGGGACCCTGCTCGGCGAGAATCCAGCCGGCGAGAAGAGCGATACGAAAGGGGGTAGCGGAGTGCGCGACGTGTAACTGGTTGGTTGGTATCCCGACGTTCAGGTGCCACGTGACGGCGGTCTTCTCAAGTCGGCGCCCGAGCTGCTGTTCGATCCACCAGAGGGTATGAGTGAGGACAAGAGCAAGATACGCAGTGGTCATTTCTAGAGCAGTTGCTTCCGGAAATCGTTCCTCCAGCCGAAAAAGCGTGTCGCCGAATTTGACCAGGCGGGTCTTGAAGTCCCAGATGCTGAGCCCGGCGGGCTCCAGCCTCAATGTGCCGGTTTGCGAGATCGATATCCGGCTCGGGCATAGGTAAGCCGAGTCGAAGCCGGATAATTCACCAATAGGTACACCAAAAGCCTCGTCGCGAATCGCGTCTCGAACGACGATTTTCGTGCAAGAGGTTCCAAGGTCAATGCCAATGACAAGATCGGTTTCCGGTCCGCTTCCGTACTTCAGCCGGATCGACTTCCGCGCCCCGCGTGGCCCTGTGTGGCGTGGAGCTTCAGGACGCTCCCGGAGCATCTCGAAATGGCAGGGCGCTATTTCGGGGAGGACGATCTCTGCTTTGGAACTGCCCTTTAGGTGCGGGTGGCGGGAATCCGGCCGGGCCTCTCTGGCCTGCTCAAGGCGCTCCCGGGCCGGTTCGACCTGATCCGCGCTGCGGCGGACTGTTTCTATGGGTCGTTTCGCCTCCTCTTTCGCAGTATCTTTCCGGGAGTCTTTCTTGCTGCCGAAGAGCAATGCCCTGAGTTTGTCGCCCAGGCTGTTGTGTCCAAAGAGCCCCTCATCCCTTCTGCCGCGCTTTCCCATCCTTGGTCTCCAAAATCAGCAATGGCCTGTCACCGAATGTTGATCAGCCCCAGGCAAACATCAGAACGCTCGTGACGCGTGTTGCCCGCGGATTCGAGCTCTGAGAGCCTTTGCGCCATTCGTGCACTGAGGCGGTTCATCCTTCCTTCTGTCGCGGGGATCAGTCTTGTTCGACCTTTCTCCTCAAGAGAGGCCCGAACCCTTTGCAGAGACTCCATTTGCCGCTGCAGGTGCTTCCGGACCGCAGCTTTCTGTAATCGGACCCGGTCACTATTCTCAGCAGCAATACGCCCGGCGAAGGAATCGTATTCCGCGAAGGACCGGAGCATAAGTTGCTCAACCGCCCGGGCCGCAGTGTCATATTCAATGCCTGCCCCGGCATCAATCCCGTCAGTTCCGTGCATTGCCGCGCGCGTAACTAGCCACTCTGCGTTATCTGCATCCAACGGCGTCAGCCCGCCGTCGCTGTCAATGGCAGCAGCCTGGAACACCAGTTTCTCGATAACACGGAGGCCGGTGAAGGACCATCGACCGACGTAGAAAGGGTAGAGTCCGGCCTGCAATCGGGGAATCGAACTGGTGCGGACCTCGACCAGCACGGCAGGGTAGAAGGGGTTGGCTTCTGCACCGATGGTGTGACTTGCGAACCGGACCAATGGATGGAACTGGGTTATCCACTCTTCTCTCCCGCGTCGCGTCGTGTGCGCCTTGCTGGAAAAGTGAACGGTCGTTGGTTTTGGATTGTTGGAAACCAGCTGGGTGGTTCCCAGCAGCTTCTTCGCCTTGAGGAACGCTGTAAGGTCTGCCCGCGCCTTCTCCGACAGAGTGACCTGGAATACCAGTTCGCGATTTTCAGCCTGCCTGAAATCGCTTCCCGGGTACCTGTCATCGATGAAATCCCTGATGTAATTCCAAAGGTCTTCGCCAGTAATCCAGCGGCTCATTTCGCGCGCGGCGCTGACCTGCCTAACAATGTAGTCCCCGTGAGCAATCAGGTTTCCGGCTTCTTCCTCGAGTCGTGACTCCTGCAGCTTCCTCGTTTCAAGGGCTTGGGCGGTCTGATCAATCCGTTGCGCTTCCTGCTCTGGCGTGAGTCGTCCTGATAACAAGTCCATCGTCAGCTGTCGGACTTCTTCTCCGAGGACTTGCTCAAGGCCGCCAAGCGCTTCTTCGAAAATTCTCAGTCTCTGAAAAAGCCGGTCGTGAATTCTTTCATCGATCGTTCCTGCGTAAAAAAGATTCCAGATGGTTATCCGATCTGCCGCTTGGCCGATGCGATCTATTCGACCGATGCGTTGTTCGACCCGCATTGGATTCCACGGAAGATCGTAGTTGATCAGTACTCGTGCGAACTGCAGATCAACACCCTCACTGGCTACTTCTGAGGCGAGCAGGATTGAGGTATTCGGATCCCTCGAAAAGTCTTCCAGGATTTCCATCTTCTGCTGGCCGGAATCGCCAGTTAGCAAGACCCCGGAAATGCCATCTTCCTGGAGCCTCTGTCTCAGGTAACGCAGGGTCGGTTTGAAGGTTGCAAACAGGATTATCTTCTCTCCCGGGTGCGCCCTGAGGTGGTCCGAGAGCATGGCCCTCAATCGTGCATACTTGGTATCTGCCTTGCGCAACGCTTTCGGATCGCCAACGTCGGAAATGTGCCGAATCAGAGTCGAGACGAGCGGTCCCGGCTGGGCTCTGTCCTCATCGGGCAGTTCGTCCACTCCGTCAAACAGTTCTTCCAAGTCCAGACCGCGTTCATGCCAGTCCGCGACTGCGGCGGCCATGGAGCTTGATAGCTGGCGCTGGGGCTGCACCAGCAGGAATCCCTCGTGCCCACCCTGCCGCTCAGCATAATCTCGGATTATCTGTGTGACGGCAGAATATGCTTCAGCCTCAAGCGTCGACATCTCTACGTGCTCTGGCACAGCTTCACGAACGACCTTGCGTTCATGAACATCACGCTTCCGAGTCCTTGTCACCGCATGGGACAGCAGATTGATTCTCTCGATTTCGGCTGCAAGTTCACTGCGCCTGCCGTGGTCGTGAAACGCCTCATCAGGGGGCGGATGCTGAACCAGGTTCGAAATCTGCTGGTTCTCACGCAGGAGGTAGTGAGACCGCGCGTTGGATAAGTTTTCCAGGAAATCCTTCTGCCGCGCACTGCCTTGGAGGATCGCGTCTCGCAGGTTCAGCAGCGGCGCATTGGCTTGCAGAATGTCATCGAAGACGTCAGGGTTTGAGAACGTATCTTCGTCTACGAGGTTCAGGAGCTCATACAAATCCCGGTTCTTGAGGTGAAGCGGGGTCGCCGACAGGAGCACTATGCCCTCGGAAACCGGTCGGAGAAGTTTGCCAAGACGCGAGGTCATCGTTTCGGGATTTCTCATGTAGTGCGCTTCGTCAACGACAAGAAGGTCGACCAGCGGCTCATCAAAGGCGCTTTCGTCGAGAAGACGGGCCAAGATCGAGGCGGGACTAAGATTCGCGTCATCTCCCCACTGGCGACGCGGTCTAACACCCTGCATGCTGCAGATGGCCGCATAAGATGATTTCTCGCCTTGCCGGACGCGTTTCAGCAGAGCGGTCAGCTCTTTTGCATCCAGAATGGAGGCTTCAACGCCAAACCTGCGCTCGAGCTCAATCTGCCACTTTTGTTGCAGCATGGCCGGACAAACTACCAGCAGCCTGCGGGCGTCGAATCGGGCGCGTAGTTCTGTCCAGATCAGTCCAGCTTCGATGGTCTTTCCGAGACCAACCTCATCCGCAATCAGAATGCCGTTACTCGGGGATTCCAGGTAACTCAGGACTGGCTTGAACTGATAGGCATAGAAATCCGTATTAGTCGTTTCCATGCTGTAAATCAGGTCGGCGAGGCGCCCGGTCAGGCGTATGTGAGTCAGGCAACTACGCAAGTCGCGGGCGCGACCAAGGCGGCCCTCGCGGAGAAGCTCGATGGGATCTTGCGGCCCTGCGTCAGCGGGTTCAAGGCTGGGCTCTGCGTAGAATGTACTGGTGTCAGGAAATCTTACCTGGTAGTAGAGTTTGCCACCCATTGTCCGCTTGATTCCCGTGAGGGTGCCGATGCGGGATGGGTCACTCTTCAGTCTTACTTGCGTTCCAGGTTCCACGCAGCGCTCCTGCCAATGGATACGAGCTGACAAAAAAGCTCAGGATTAAATGACTGGCCAATCATAGCCGCGAAAAATTGACCTCCAGGCAGAGTCACAGGTTGATACTTGGCTGATCTGGGGACACACATCGAAAAAAGGTAAATGATTCCGTTAAGCCCAAGAGCAGCCAACTTGTATTTTCTAACAAGGGCCCGGGCTCGCCGCGTGAGCCACCTCAACCGGGATAATCTCTCCAATGCTGAGGCTTTCCAGGTACCGCAGTCGAGATTAACGCCTGACCGTACTCCGTAAATACGAGTCATGCGAGATGTGGGGTTTACCGGTTTTGAAGGTCAACCCCTGAACATGTAGTCATGGACGGGCCTCTTAAGACGAATCTGGCACTGGAGCGACTTGACGTTCGCAGGGATGACAGGCTCACCCCCTGAGCCTCCCCCCTGAGATAATCGCTCCGACACAGTGATTGACGTTGACAAAGGCCATTGACGTGACTAAGCTGCTGTCATCGTCAACGGAGATTGTCAATGTCGCAAGTCTTTCCGATCGCTATCCCCGACGAAGTCCTTGATTTCAAGGGCTCCGCGACTGAGCTCGCGGACCTCTGCAACCAACTCCTGCAGGACAACGGGATCGAAGACGGCGAGGTCGCCAACGAGCGCCTGGTCCGCCATTACGTCTCCGTCGAGGTGCTGACCCCGCCGGTCCGGCAGGGCCGCGAGGCGGTCTACGGGGCCCGGCAGGCGGCCGAGTTCGTGATCGCCCGGAAGCTCCTCAAGGACGGCTGGCCGCTGGCCAAGATCGCCGAGCTGATCCAGACCTACGACCTGCCCATTCCCGCGCTGCAAGAGGGCGAGCCGGAGCTGCCGACCGACGCGGAGCGGGCGATCGCCCGCATCAGGGCTTCGCAGGCTGCCCCGGATAAAGTCTCGCGTCGCCGCGCGGTGTCGCCCGTCGCGGCATCCATGCGCATGCGCGAGCCGTCCTTTTCGGACAGCGCGCCGCCGCGCTCGGACTCGCTGGCCCGGGCGGCCGGCCTCGCGGCGCGGCGCATGGGCCTGGCGGAGACCCTGCGGGAGCTCGGCAACGAGTCGGGCACGGTGGAGCGGGAGGAGATGGTGCAACTGCGGCTGACGCCGTGGGCGACGGTTTACGTGGACGCGCGCGAGCTGCGCCGGCTGGGGCCGGCGGAGGCGGAGGCGCTTGGGAAGGCGCTCGCTGAGGCGCTGCGCGAGGCAAGGATGACCCGAGGAGAACGGAAATGAACAGGGAACTGAAGAACGAACTGACACTGGTGATGACGCCGGCGCGCGCCGCGGTGCTGGCCGAACATCGCAGCACGGTGGACGTGCTGGTGCGTGTGCAGGCGCCGCCCCGGCCCGAGAAGGACCGCCCGGCCCGTGGCCCGGTGCACGTGGCGTTGGTGGTGGACCGCTCCGGCAGCATGTCGGGCAAGCCGCTCGAGGAAGCGAAGCGCTGCGCGCGCATGGTGGTGGACGGGCTGAACCCGGGGGACAAGGCCACCATCGTGATCTACGACGACTCGGTCGAGCGCCTGACCGGCCTGTTGGGTATGGACCAGCGCGACACGCTGCGTCGCGCGATTGACTCGATCGACGAGGGCGGCTGCACCAACCTGCACGGCGGCTGGCTGGCCGGCGCCGAGACGCTCGCGCCGCACACCGGCGCGGGCATCCTGTCGCGCGTGATCCTGCTGTCGGACGGTTGTGCCAACAGCGGCATCACCGGCATCGGCACGATCACCGACCAGGTGACGCAGCTCGCGGACGCCGGCGTGACCACCTCGACCTACGGCCTCGGGCACCACTTCAACGAGGAGCTCATGACGGCCATGGCCGACGCCGGCCGCGGCAACGCCTACTACGGCCAGAGCGCCGACGACCTGGCCGACCCGTTCCAGGAGGAGCTGGCGCTGATGGGCGCGCTGTGCGCCCGCGAGGTGGAGCTGCGGGTCGAGACCGCGGCCGGTGTCTCGGCCAAGGTGCTCAACGGCTATCGGCAGGGCGCGCGCGGCGGCTGGCGCCTGCCGGACGTGGCCTACGAGGGCGAGGCCTGGGCCTTGGTGCAGCTCACCGTAGAGGCCGGCACCGCGACGGCGGGCGAGTTGCGCGACCTCGTGAAGGTGCGCGCGGCCTGGCGTGACCTCGACGGGGTCGAGCACCAGACGAGCCCCGAATCGCTGGCGCTGCCCGCGATGCCGGCGGCCGCCTATGCGGCCCTGGCCGAGGACGAGCTGGGGCGCCGCCGGGTGAACGAGCTCCTCGTGGCCGGCATGCAGCAGACGGCGCGGGATGCCGCGCGCCGGCACGACTGGAACGCGGTCAACCTGGCGCTCGCCCAGGCGCGGCAGATGTCGGTCGACAACCCGTGGCTTGAGGGCGTCGTGGAGGAGCTGGAGGGGCTCGCCCGCCAGCGCGACGAGCTCATGTTCGCCAAGGAGGCGATGTACAGCTCGCGCCGCATGCGCAGCCGCATGGCCCACGTGAACGAATGTCAGGATCCGGGCAGCATGGACGCGCCCGACTACCTGCGCCGCAAGCGCGCGCAGGGCAAGGCCGAGCCGCGGCGGCGGGACCCGCGGTAAACGTGAAGCCCCGGTGGCTCACCTCCTGAGCCACCGGGGCGGCACACTGGTTTCAAGCCCGCAGGTTGCTTCGAGCCGCAGGCAGACTTAAATTCGACCACGCATCAAGAGTGAGCTGACGCTCCGCCAACCTGCCCGACCCAGGCAAGGTGGCTGCCCCCGAGAGGGGGGATGTGGCCGACCCAGGCAACGAACCGGGTCCATTCCACAACGCGCGTCGGCTTCCTTTGCAATGACAATGCATTGGAGGCTGATTCATGTCTGATCTTCCCAAGTCCGTCTTCCAGAAGGACGGCGCGATTTATCTGCCCCTGTCGTGGAAGGAGGCGTACCACCTGCGCCATGTCCTGCGGCAGCACCTCAAGCGCTACCCCGATGCATGCCTGGCCCGGAGGACGCTCAAGCGCATGGAAGGCGAGGATCCGGACCAGGGCGAGGCGACCGCGGGCAATGTCATCGCCTTCCCCCGGCGCCCCTGCCAGGAGAAGTCGCGGGTGCTGATCACGCTCGAGCGCGGCGTAATCGTGGCGGCGGACTTCGACTGGTTGGAGTATCACGGGTGGACTGGCGTCCGGGCTCGCTGCGACGACGATTCGACCGAGAGCTATATCGTCGACAGTCCGAGCATGGCCGAGTACTACGACGTGAAGCTGCCGGAGGACGCCACCTACGAGCAGAAAAAGCAGGCGGTCATGGCTGCGGCTGGTTGGGACTACGACGAGGAGTGCGAGTGGCTCGAGGTTGACGAGAACGGTGACGCGCTGCCGGAATGCGAGACCGACCAGGTCATCAACGAGTGGCTGTCATCCCTGCTGATCGATGTCGACGTCGAGCGCCATGCCCACTTCGCCGCGCGCATCGCCACCGAGTACACGCCCGGCTTCGAGATCTGGAAGGCACTGCCGGCCCACCAGGCGGAGCGGCTGGGGTTCTGCGAGTCCGATCTCGGCGGCCCGGCATCGTCCGTGCCCTGCGTCTCGACTCGGGCCTCCGCGGAGGAGTTGCAGCAGGTGCTGGAGTTGTATGGGTTGGGGTTTGTGATGGCCGCGGAAGGCAAGCGGGGCGTATAGGCAGGTTAGCCGGTAGCCCACCGGCGTCCCAGTAACGGCGTTCGGTTGGAGCACTTGGCTGCTGCTCGCCGAGCAATGCTTGCAATCCAGAAAGAGGCGCGATACAGTGCGCGCTGTGCAGGGCCTATTCAGCGGAGAATGTTTTATGCAAAAAGTTATCGACGTCTTCGACGAAGCCGAGTGGCTCGTTGGAAGGATGAATCTGGCTGGAGTAGGGAATGCCGACCTGCAACAGTCATTGCAAGAGAATGGCTGGACAGGCCAGCCGAACAATATCGCTAACTGGCGAAACGGCTCGAGCCCAATACCAAGCCCGCTGGTTCCATTGATCGTTAAGGCGACTGGCCTGGATCCAGAGATCGGCGAAGGCAAGGTCGAGGTGATCCGATTCTTCCGGCATCGCTATCCGTTCCTCGCGACATATCTCCAGGATCCGGGCCCGTCGGAGTCTCGTAAAGATTCCGGAGCTAAGGCGCGTACCCCGACGCCGGTCTATTACGCCCGGCGCGGCGTGCTCAAGGGCAAACGGTTTGTCCCGCACCGCAACCGGGATGGCTTCTTCGTTGCAGGAACGAGCCGGTTCGAAAAAGACCAGGTGACGTTCGAGACGCTGAAGGAGTTAGTCGATGCCCTGGCAGCCAATCCGGACCTCAGGGTTCGCATGGCCCCGGAGGATCAGTCAGCGCCCCCATCATTGATTACGCAGCGCTCGCTCGCGTGGGAATGAAACGGCAAATTGATTTCAACAATTCGGGAGGACTATAGAGATGGCAAAAACCAAGGCTGTAAATGACGAGACTCGTGACAAGGTTGTGAGGCTTGTGAAGGAACTCGGATATGAAATCGGAATGAAGAAGGATGGCAGCGACGCATACGTGAAGGTACTGAAGCTGCTCCATTCGCTCAGCCCTCACGCGATTTATCTCCATAAAGACCAGGGCGTCACACCGGATGGCCGGTTCGAGCAGTACCGGGTAGCAGTACATCCGGACCAGTTTGTTTCCGGTTTGGATGCCGCCACGAATGGTATCTCGCCGCCCGTAAACCGGCGGACAGGGACAAACCTGTTCCAAAGCAGTAATTACCACGGATATCCGCTAAGGGGCACGTCCAAGGCGCCTTATGCTCGTGCGTACCAGGCTCAGGATTCTGTCGCCTTGAAGCGCTTGCTCACGGCCCTCGCGGATCACTTCAGCAGCGCAGGTGGTTCCATATGAGCGGCTTCACCATAGAAAAATACATCCCCGTCATTTGCGGAGCTTCGGCACCCGCTCTGCGGGATCCAAGGCTCTTGATGGACTCGTGCGATGACTTCGCGGTCTATTACGCGCCCTTCGAGTACATCAATCCGCTTGCACGCGTCGTGCTAGTAGGCATCACGCCCGGGCCAACGCAGATGGTCAACGCGAACAACGCAGCTCGGCGGGCTCTGCTGGCTGGGAATTCTCCCGAAGAGGCGATTCGCGCTGCCAAGGAGACGGCCGCATTCAGCGGGGAGCCCATGCGTACCAACCTGGTCCGTCAGCTCAACCACTGGGGCTTCCAGTCTTGGCTTGGGTTGCAGGATGCAAGCGAGCTCTTTTCAACGAGCCGATATCTGCTGCACGCCACATCTCTGCTTCGGTACCCGGTTTTCGTTAACCACCAGGATTACCGTGGCGCGCCGGACATGACCAAGCATCCGCTGCTCCGGAGATACCTCCTGGAGAATTTCGTCGAGGAGGTGCGGCAACTCGACAACGCGGTCTTCGTCGGGCTTGGTCCGCTGGTTCAGAAGGTGCTTGATCGGCTGGTTGGAGAGCGGCTGCTGCGACCTGATCGAGTCATCGGTGGCATGTTGCATCCCTCCGGCAACTGCACCTACCGGATCAATTACCTCGTAGGCAATCGGATGGCGGCGGTTCCACATGCCACCAATCCGGCGCCCTACGATCTCGGGCGGGAAGGGTTTCGTCATCAGTACCTGGGATAGGAACTGGGGGGTCACGAGGTTAGCCGGGTGCTCGCCACCGGGCGCCTCGTGGAAACTCCGCACGGGATGCTGATTGACCCATGGTCCAACGGGGGTTCGTTATGGGGAAGCGAGAGGACGACGATGACGACGATGGCGTGATGACGTTCATCGACTTCGTGTGGATGTTTATCGTCGGACTGGGAGTCTTGCTGATTGCGATCGACTGCGCGTGAAGAGAAACCTTGTATGTCCCGATTTACCGGCGTGAGATGCCAGGATAAAGCTTGCGTTCCGCTCACGACATGCGCCGCGTAGCTTGTATCGTGTACTGCAGGCTGATCGAGCCATCGCCCCAGTCCATCGTCGAGAACAGAGGCACGATTTCTGATGTGATCACCTCGAGTTCTCTCACCACGACCGTATCCGGGTCATCGAGGCTGAAGTACTCGTACTCGAACTCCCAGGCACGGGCGCGGTAGGTGGAAAGCATTGCGCCCTTGTACGGCCGGATTCGGATCGAGGCGCGCGTGGCGGCGCCATTGCTCCGTGGGTCGATGACGATCGCATCGACATGATGCCGGCCTTCCATTGCGGTCTCGATGAGCATGGTGCCCAGTTCCGCACGGAACAGGATTTCTCGCGGGATTTCCCTAATGAGAGGCGGGTCGGAGCACACTTGGGACTCGGCTCTTCCGCCAGGCCTGCGGCTGAAGACCACCACTTCCGGTTCCTCGTCGTACCCTCCAGCGCTGTGGAACGACATCTCTACATACTGGCTCCCGTCCCTGGACTCCTGGGTGACGGTCTCCATTGAGATTTCCTCGTCCTGCTTGGTTCGGCCAGGCGTGGGGATGGTCGAGATCTCGAAGCGCGCCGCGATGTAGTCGGGCGATATATTCTGGCGCGCGAAGCCGCTGATGGCCCGGACCGACCCGTCCAGCTGAGTCTGCAGCTTTCCGCGTAGCAACGCCCGGTACGACGGAGCCGGGCACCTGGTGGCGTTCCTGGTCATTTCGCTGCTTCCGCATTGCACGGCAGGCGTCTGACCTTGCGCCCCATCTCCCCGTCGATCCGTGTTGCCACGGTCTCGGACAACCGCTTGAGGGTCGGCCTGGCCAAGCGGTGCCCATGCTCCCTCGCAAGCCGATCAAGCCCGATTTTCAGTTCCAGTTTCCAGAGCACGCGATGCCGGGCGAGGACCTGCTGACGATGTTGATAGCCGATGACGTCGAGGAGGGCGGTGACGGGTATCTGCAGGTGCCAGGTGCCCGGCGGTTTGGGCCTGTCATGGCGCCAGCGAGCACGCACTTGGCCGTGCTCGATGACCGCCGCCACAGTCTGTGCACCGTCGTCCTCGACCGCTTGATCCGGGGCGGGCTCGAAGCGCGCACGAGCTGTGCAGGGCGGCGCAGCGATAAGGGCGGGTGGCGGCACATGGTCCCGCGCATATTTCTCGATGAATTCGCGCGGGATCCAGTCGGGCAGTGTGTCGGTCATCGGCCGCCTCCTTGCAGCTCGGGTTTCGATAACGGTACTCCGTGTAGCCCGGATGGTTCAAAGCCCCTGGAGGCTGTCGCTTGTATGTACAAGCGTTGGAGCCGGGCGTTGTTAGTCCTGCCTCGCCGGATTCGGCACCACCTGTTGCAGCACTTCGCGCATGGTTAGCAGGTCCTGCTTGTTGTGTTTGACGATGACTTGCCATGACTTTCGCGCGGCGGGCGTGAGTTCAGCATAGGTCCGACCTTCCTTTAGCTGTGAGCGGATAAGCCGCAGTCCCTCCCCGACGTGGCCGGCGCCAAACTTCTCGATGACCGGAACGCGCAGCAAATCGCATACGCCATAGAGCGTTGTAGAGCCGCGGGTTGGCGCGATCCCCAGTCCGCGTAAGTACTTCCGGGCGGGCTTGATCGCATTGCGATGGACCGCTTTCAGGCGTTCCTCGAGCTCCGGAACAGCTCGTGTCATCACCTTAAGGTCGTGCTCGCTCCACGAAACGATGACCCGGGATTCGGTCTCGGCCCATTCGAGGAGTGCCATGACGAGCTCGACATGGTCGGCGGCGATGGCGTGCGTAGCGCGGTACCTGCCCGAGCAGTGCTTGGCGAAAAGCGGCTCGACGATGCCCGCCCCGAGCTTGTTATCCACGAGATAGCCCAGGAGCGTGGGCGGCGGATGATCCTGGCTGCCGGGCGCGGCGGAGTTGCCCTCGTAGTCGAGGAAGATCGCTCTTTCCAGCTGTTCCCTGGTGAGATTCGGCGCGCGTGTGTGGCGCTTCTTCCTCTTCGTGGTGTCTCGCCGGCCACCTGCTTCAGCCGGCATGGGTCTGCTCCGCGTCCGGTCGCCAGAGTTCCGCGAGGCCCCATGCGGCCTTCCTGATCCGGGCGATATGCTCTGCAGGGTGATGCTGCAACTGACCGTCGTCGAAGACATCTGCGCCAAAGCGTGCGCCGAGAAAAGCGCCGACCAGTACAGGGCAATAATTTGCCGGTCCGGCAAATGACTTCGCGGCCTGGAGCGCGGTGATCGGGTCGCGACCCGTCGTGGCGAATGCGAGGGCGGCGCGGAGCGTGCCCGGAGAATAACCGCCGCGATGTAGCTCTGTTCTCGCCGGGCTTGCCGGATCGAGCAGCTGGCTCAGGACCGGGCGCGGCTTACTGACAGCTTCTTTCACCTCGGCATGCAGTTGCTCCGAGACAGCGCCGAGGTGCCGTGACGCGAACCGCGAGTTGCCCATCATGTTGTCGCGGCATTTCACGGCAACGGCTATCGCGGTGTCCGCGGCAATGGGATGACCATGAGTGAGACGGGCCTCATCTCCTGCAGCCTGCACAAGTCCGTCTATGTCGAGCCAGGGCCCCATGGCCAGCACGCCGGCGCGGTGCGCCGCGTTGCAGCCGGCGGTCATGCCTTCCAGTTCGCGGTCTGTCTGCTCCGCGGCCTGGCGGCGCGACATGCCGGCGAATGCATGGGCGAGGACGCGACCCGTGACCGGCCCGGTGTCATAGGCCCCTTGGCGATGCCAGTCGAGATAGCGGGCGAACACGTCATCCGGGTTGTAGCGACGACACTCCAGCAGGCTTTCGGCCAGGCGGAGCGCCATCTCCGTGGGGCCGCCGTTCTCGTCGCCCGCCGCGAGCCCTACCAGGACGCCGGCCACGCGCTGCTGATGCTCTTCCATGTGACGCCTCGTCCACTCCAGTTTGAGAACCCGCGGCACATGGCGGCTGAGGCGACACACGGGACAACGCGTCGGCTCCAGGCGCCACCGAGGGCTTTCGAATCGTATCACCGCACGGCAGAAGGCAAGCAGGAGGTCCAGCAGCTCCGCATCGACGGCGATGGCTCGACACCCATGCACGATGCCCCGTCGGCCTGACAGCCGGGACAGCGTGGACCAGACCAGGTGCTCGTCACGCAGCGAACTTCCCCTGGAAAGGCCTCGAGCGACCAGGCCATCTCTTATCCCTTTCCAGGCCGTGTGCAGCTCGGGGATCTCGATCGCCGCCATGGCACGCTCGGTTGTGCCTCTGAACTTCATTGCCCGGCAGATGAGCTGTCGGTCGTACCAGCCGATGTCGCGTTGTTCCATGGGTGCACCCTCCCTTTTTCTTCTCTCATCTAAAGATGAGAAGAAAAAGGGAGGACGGGCTCACCCGGTGAGCCTGGCGAGCGGGATACTGGTGCCGTCACCAGGAAGGTTGGGTTAAAGCCCGGGGCCAGGGATGGCCCGCCACCCGGCAGGGTAGGGGGATTTCCTGATCCGGGTGCCTCTTGGCCGGCGTAATCTCGGTCGGTAGCACTTCGAAGGGGGGCTCAAGGATGATCAACTTCCTGTCGCAGATTTTCTCTGGATTTCTCAGCGTCGCTGCAGCACTGGGCCTGGCTATCGGGTTGTTCTCAGGTGGCGTGATCTTCTCGCAGGGCGAGGTCGGCGAGGCTCTTGCGGTATGGGGTGGGACGATCCTCGCCGTCGCGCTGATCTTCGGTGCTGCTGCCGTGCTCGTAGCGATCGAGCAGCACGCCAGGAAGATGAGCGAAGCGCTGGATGAGATCCGCCGGCTGCTGGCAGACCGGCCGCTCGGCTAGACTGAATTCCAAGCGCTTGAGGTCGTCACTATGAACACGTCCGCGCGGGGGCAGTTCAGTTTCGTATCGCTCAAGGCCCGCCAGCGCGAGCTGCGCCACGCCTTCCCCGAATCCCTGGGCCTGCGTGTCCACCGCGCCCTGAGCTGGCTATACCGCGCCCAGCAGGAACCGGAGGACCACGATGCCCGGTTCATCTTCCTGTGGCTTGCGTTCAACGCCGCCTACGCCCAGGAGTTCCCGCGCCGGCGGGACTTCTCGGAGACGCGGCTCTTGCTCACCTTCCTCGACCGGCTCATCGACGCCGATCGGGAGAAGCTGCTCTACGAACTGGTGTGGAAGCGTTACCCGGGCCCCATCCGGCTCCTCTTGGACAACCGCTTCGTCTACCAGCCGTTCTGGGATCATGTGAACGGCTATATCAGTGAAGCGGAGTGGCAGGAGCGCTTCGACCGCAGCCGGTCCTCCGCGCGTCGGGCGCTGGGCGAGGGGCGCACCAAGAAGCTGTTCGCCGCCACCTTCGAGCGGCTCTACGTGCTGCGCAACCAGGTCCTGCACGGCGGCGCCACCTGGAACAGCCGCGTCAACCGCGACCAGATCCGCGACGGCGCCAACATCCTCGGTGACGTGGTGCCGATAGTCATCCACCTGATGATGGAGAACGCGCAGGGTGTGTGGGGCGAGGCGTGTTATCCGGTGGTGGAGTGAGGAGCGAGCGCTTGCGCGCTCCTCAGGCGAAATACCTGTTACCGAGGTAGTCCAGGTACGGTTGATGCTGCGTGGTGCAGACGGCTCGGATTCGCATGAACATGTCTTGGTAAGTCATCGAGCGGAAGCCGATGCCGTCAAGATCCAGCATTTCGCCAAATTTAGCAGCCTCTGCGGCATGTTCGGCGCCTTGGGTGCCTTCGACTTCATGCCAGGCGTACCACAGAGCCCATTCGTGCCCGGACCGCGCAAGACCCAACGCATGCTTCAATAGCTGTTGAGCGTGGAGCCAGCGGAAATTCCTCTCTGCGCCTTGGATCTGATGCGCCAGATCCTGGCAACACTTCAGGCCCGCCGATTTCCAATATGCTCGTCCGCCCTCAAAATACTTGGGGTTGAACTGGGCGGGGTGCCTGCCATAGGGCTCGAGGAACTTCGATTCGATCGCGATGATGCGCCCGGAGGTCAGCGCAAGGATGACATCCAGGTTCGGCGCATTGCCGGGCAGCCCTGTTCGATATTTCTGCTCGAACCTGATCTCCGCGATGCTTTCCGTCAAACCGAGTGCCTCGGCAAGCGGCGCCGGATCACGCTGGCGCCAGTACTCGAAGACATTGCAGGCCAGAGCCGAAGAAGAGTGCAGGGCCTGCATCTTTCCTCGCTCACCGTCACGCGGAAGCTCCGCCCCGTCGCCTTGTTCGAACTCCTTCATCGACGCATTCGAAAGAGGCACGTACAAGTTGTCCTCAAGGTTGAGCGTATAGCCTTGATCGTCGAACGCGACCCCCTGTGAGCGGGCCCATTCGCGTTGCCGGGCCCGGACTTGACCTGCTGGTGATCGCATAATTTCAACTCCTTATGAAGTGCGCCAACGCCGTAAGGGAAGGCTGCGGAAAACCCCTATGGCGTTATGTTAAATATCTACTTGAATTGCAAATCGGACTGAGTATGGTCCAAAAGTACCAGAAATGGTCTGACCGAAATGGCACACCTGCCGCGAGGTAGGGTCGCAAAGCCTCGGGTCTCCCCGTCATGGAAGACGGCCGGGCTGCCGAACCAGGCGTTAGGTAACTGACGATGCTCAGGACGCTTCAATGGAGGAAGCAACGCCATGAAAATCATTAGACCCGCACTAGCCTCATCTGCTTGCGCTGTTGTGTTGCTCGCAGGATCTTTAACCAACACTGCCCTGGCAGATGGCGCCACCCGGACACTTTATGCCAGCCAGGATGTCGATGTCGGCACCCTTAGTGTGACCCACGATTCCGATCAGGTTTGCGTGAGTTATGAATTGAGCGCCGAAGCGCTTGGAGAAGGCTGGCTCATTCACGAGACCCATCTCTACGTGGGTGCCACGGAGGCTTTCCCGCTGACGCGTGAGAATAAGCGCCTCGGCGAACCGTATTATGCCAATCCAGTCCCAGGGCAGTTTCCATACGGCGACGATCAATTGGGAGGGGTTCCAGCATGGAACACTTGCATCCCGACTGACAGCCTGGGAGAAATCACCAATGACACGCTGTATGTCGCTGCCCATGCCGTGATCAGCAACGAGGTAGCTGGTCAGTCGGAGGCAGTCATCTATGGTACTCGCACCGGTGGTGGCGCAAAGGGGCTGTATGAGATCGACGCCGTCGGTGGCGTCCTGACTCTGCTCCAATCTTTCGATGGCACGATGCTCGAGAACGGCACTGGATACTCTAACGGACTGGCTTACGACCCAGACGCCAATACGCTCTACTTCACTGCACCTCCGAGTGTGAACACGACATCTTCTCCGCTCTGGTACTACGTCCTCGATACGGGGCTGTATGGCAGGGCGTGTGAGATGGATCTCCCCGGCTCGGTTGTGGGTGCCGCATGGTATGACGGCGCGTACTACTACATCGCAGAGGGCACAAACACGCTTGTCCGATTCGATGTGGAATTGTGTGAGGGCACGACCGCCTGGGATAGCTTTGGGGAACCTGCTGATTTCACCTTTGGGGACTTCGCAATTTCCAGCGAAGGCATGCTTTACGGAAGTACCCGCATCGCGCCGCAGTTCTTCTTCACCATCGATCTGACTACCGGTGAGTTTGCAAAGATTGACGGTGCAAACGCGTTGGATCAGCAGCTCGCGTTTGGCTCGAATGGCACGCTTTACGGCGCAAACCACGCGAGTGGAATTTTCTCTGAAATTGATGCCCTGACTGGGATCAAGACGCCGTTGTCGCTGGTTGCCGCTGGCTTCGCCGACCTGGCGAGCGGCAAGTTGTTCATTCCTGATTATGAGACTGCATGGGCGGATGGTGGCCGTTTCAATACCCGTGGCAACTGGGGCATGTGGTTCACCTACGAGCCCTGCAACACCGAGTATGAGATTACGGTTACCAGCGTCAATAGCAATGCTGGTTACAAGCATTCATTCAAGCTCGGATTTGACATTGACGGAAACCTTGGGGGCACGGGTCAATTTATCGGTTCCACTCCAGGCTTCGAAGAGACACTCAGCGATTTCAACTACACGCTCAATGCAGATGGCGATATCACCTACGTCAGTTTCAAGGCGGTATATCCGAATGGATACACTTGGTATCCCGCCTTCGACCTGATCGGGGAGGACACTCTTTCGTTTAAGGAAGTGAACACGACCGATAATGTGAACGCTGCTACCGGAACCTGGACAACGAACAAAGTGTGCTTAGCCAACTAAGGCACGTGAACCTGCGATCTCGGGATTGCAGATTATTGTCCTAGCTCAAGGGAGGTCGTCTTAACGGGCGGCCTCCCTTTCTTATTCTTAATCCCGCTTGTCTGGGGCGGCATGACGGCGCGCTTTAACCGGGGTTCCCCGACCCAAGACCTCCAGATCGGCTATGCGCCGACACCAAGGGATTCCAATCCCTTCGCCTCCCGCAGCCTGGAAGCCGCGGCGCGCCTTCAACGCCGCTCCGGCGTCACAAACCGCTTGAAGAAATCCGCCACGGATACGGTCACCAGGTCGGTCAGCTCGCCGGCGTCGAAGAACGAACCGCGACAGGAACCGCACTGCTCGAACCAGATGTGCGGTTGCCCGGGGTCGACCATGCGATGCATCGGTCCGGCGCAGCGCGGGCAGCGGTAGTTGTCGACCTGGTTCTGTTTCTTGCCCGTCTTGATGTCGCCGATGTCGAGCGCGGCAGCCGCCTCCCGGGTACGCAGCTTGCTGAGCTCGCCGTCGTCGAACCACAGGCCGTGACAGGAGAAACACCGATCGACCTCGGTGTTGTCGATCATCACCTGTTCCATGTCGGCGCGGCACTTCGGGCAGCGCATTGCGCCGGAAAAATACATGCCCGACCCGCCGGCGCCCATGCCCACGGTGTAACTCGGCGCCCGCTTGCGGCCGGCCGGTTCCGCCGGCCGGTGACGATGGAACAGGGTGATGAAGATCATCGTCACCGTGATGGCGCCAAGCAGCAGGTAGGCTTCGACGTACGAGGTCTGCTCGGCAATCATGCCGTAGGCCTTCGAGCCGGCTGCGGCGCCTAGGTTGGCCACCGACATGTAGATGGCGAACTGGGTGGCCGAATTCGCGCTGGAGCAAATGGCCATCGCCAGCGCGATCATGCACACCATCGTCACCGGCCCGAGCAACACCCAGGCGGCCAGCATGGTCCTGACGTAAGTCGTGTTCTCCCACAGAAACTGGGTCTGGGCGAGCAGGATGGCGTGAATCGCCACCAGCGAGACCGTCAGGATCAGCATTCGCTTCGCACCGAAGCGATCGATCATGGGACCCAGCGCCAGGGCCACGGCGGCACCCGCCAGCCCCATCACCGCAACAAGCTGCGACCATTCCGGCGTCGTAAAGCCGAACAGGTTGATGGCCGCGATCGGCATCAGGGCATGGCCGTAGCCGCTGATGAAACCGTCGAAAAGCATGATCGCCATCAGGACCAGGCTGACCCGGGACCACAGCACCGCGTTCAGCCCCTTGAATACGTCCGCGAACGAAGCGGCCGCACGCCGCTCGGACATCGCCGCGCCGGCGCTCCACGGCAGGCGGCGCTCACCGCGATGCTCCACGGTCATCATGAAGCCGAGCAAAATAACGGCCTGCACGGCGGCCGCGACAAGCGCGGTCACGCCCATGCCGAACGTGACCAGCATCATTCCGCTGACAGCCGACGTCACTGCCCAGCCGATGGCCTTGCCGAACACCATGAAGCCGTTCAGGCGGCCCTGTTCATCGACCGGCGTGACCTCGATCGCCATGCCGTCGACGGCGACATCCTGCGTGGCCGCGAACACGTTGATGAGGAGACCGAGCACCGTCAGCAGGCCGACCTGTTCGACCGGGTTGTCGACGAAGATGAGACCGAAAAACGACAGCGTCATGCCGAGCTGTGCGCCCAGCACCCAGGGCCGCCGCCGGCCCATCGGCAGGAACTGGTAGCGGTCCATCAGCGGCCCGGACAACAGCTTGAAGGCCCAGGGCAGGATGATGACGGCCAGGAAGGAGGCGATCTGGCCCGCCCCGACCCCCTGGCTGGCCAGCCACGCCGGCACGGCGATGTTCATCAGCCCGTAGGGAATGCCCTGTGCAAAATACATGGACGAGCCCGCCGCATAGCGCATGCGCGAGCTCTCCGCGAGAACCCAGTTGATTGTCATTGTTGTTGTCCTGAGCGAGGCGAGCGGGGATGTTACCGCGGCTGTTGCAGCACTGCACCAGGGGGTCGACGCTTCGGCCGAAGTGTCCCAGCTGCGACAGCTCAAATACGCTGTATTTCGCAGATTTATCGGCTCTACCAACCCGGCAGCCTGTGAGCCACGCTGCGGAAATGCCTGAGATCAGCCGCTTCTTCGGGATCGTGATTGCGATTTACTATCGCGATCATGCGCCGCCACATTTCCATGCGCTGTACAGCGAGTATGAGGCGATCGTCATTATCGAGAGCGGATTCGTAACCGGGAATCTGCCGAGGCGGGTCCGCGCGCTGGTGGAAGAGTGGCGCGTGCTGCGGAAAGCTGAGCTAATATCGGCGTGGGATCGTGCGCAGGCGGGTCAGCGTCTTACGCGGATTGCGCCGCTGGAGTAACGATATGCTGACGAGAATCATTGCAGCCAGGTATCTCGGCGGCCATACGGTCTGGCTTCGGTTCAACGACGGGCTCGAAGGCCCCGTCGACCTGTCGGCAGAACTCATTGGCGAGGTGTTCGAGCCTTTACGCGACGAGGCGTATTTCGCTCGGGTCGAGCTCCATCAGGAACTGCATACGCTGGTTTGGCCCAACGGTGCCGATTTCGCCCCCGAGTTCCTGCGCGAAAAGCTGCTGGTTGCCGCCTGAGCAGGGCTGACAAGCTTCGGAGGCCTGGGATGAGTTCTTCAGCAGAGCAGGTTGAAACGCCGCGCGCCGTGTCCGTCAGCAGCTCCGAGGACGAGCTGACGGTGCAATTCACTGACGGCCGGAGTATTTCTGTTCCGTTGTCCTGGTACCCAAGGCTGGAGCACGCGACGCGGGAAGAGCGGCAGGAATGGGAGCTCATCGGGGACGGAACCGGTATCCACTGGCCCGCCGTCGACGAGGACATCAGCGTCGTGTCACTACTGCGTGGCCTGCCGTCCAACGAGTCCCAGGCGTCCCTCCGCCGGTGGCTCGCGGGTCGCAGTCGCTGACCCGCAAGAAGTGACAGCCGACAGGCTCACCCCCTGAGCCCGCCACCCCCGATACTGGCCCCGTCACCCGGACGTGACGGGCCTTGCGCCGGGGCCATGGATGGCCTGCCAGCGCGAGAATCGCCGCACTAGAGCCCGAATTGCGGCCTGTTCAGCTTCGCCTGCTGCTGCAAGCATGGCCAGTAGCTAAGCCCCCCTTTATGCATGGCACGCGAGGTCGGGGTGGTGCTTCCATTCATTGCCGCAAGTTAGCAAATTCGCTAATATTCGCATGGTCTTCGAGATCGAGTATTTCCATCCGAAGGTCCTGGCCACGATCGAGGGTTGCCTGAGTGAAGCACCAACCCGTGAAGCACGACCACAAGGCGTTCATCGAGCGCGCCCGCAAGCGGAAGGGTTTCTCCGAGAACTACGACAACCTCGAGATCGAGTACCAGGTCGCAGACCAGCTGCTCAAGGCCCGGGCGCGTGCTGGCCTTACCCAGGACGCGGTGGCAGAACTCATGGGTACCACCAAGAGCGCAATCTCCCGCCTCGAGGCCGCCGGCAAGCACGCGCCATCGCTGAGCACGCTCAAGCGGTACGCGCATGCGGTTGGCTGCAAGCTCGAAGTCAGGCTTGTGCCTGAAAAATGACGGACGTGAACCTCGTACTCGACCACGACACGCTCAAGGCCCGCCAACGCGAGCTGCGCCACGCCTTCCCCGAGTCCCTCGGCCTGCGCGTGCACCGCGCGCTGAGCTGGCTGCACCGAGGTGGATACCGACCTCATTGCGCAGGCCCGATGGGTATGATAAATCGTCACACCATGGAGGTGTGGCATGAGTAGTGTGAAAGTGGCGATCACCATCGAGAGCGAAACCCTGAAGCGGGTGGACGCCCTGGTGGCCAAAAAAGTGTTTCCTAACCGGAGCCGCGCGGTGCAGGCCGCGGTGGCGGAAAAGCTTGACCGTATGGAACGCACTCGCCTTGCCACCGAATGCGCCAAGCTCGACCCCGCATTCGAGCAGGCGCTCGCCGAGGAGGGGCTGGGAGAGGAGCTGGAATCTTGGCCCGCATATTAAGGGGCGACATCCGTTGGGCCGACTTGAACCCGGTGAGAGGACGAGAACAAGTGGGTTCCAGGCCGGTACTGGTTCTGAGCCACGATGTTTTCAACGATCGCTCGGGAACCGTCATTGCCGTGGCCCTGGCCCGCCAGGAACAGAAAGCCGGGTTCCCCCTCACGCTTGAACTGGACGGCCGCAGTTTGCCGAAGCGCTCATGGGTCAAGATCAGCCAGGTCCGCACGTTATCGGTGGAGCGAATCGGCAAGAAGATCGGCCGCGCTGCTCCGGAAGATGTATCGAAGGTGGTCGAGGGCCTGAACGAGATCATCGGGCCCTGACGATGCCCGCAGCTGCTTCGGCCAGCATGCGGCCGGGGTTCCCGCCTGATTATGGAGGGCGCACAGGCGGTGTCGGGAGATGCTTGTTATCCGGTGGTTGAATGAGGCGCCGTAAGTCCGCTCTGAACGACCTGTTCGATGTCGCCGCCCTGTTGCCATGGTGGGCGTCGCTCGGCCTCGCCGTCGCCTCATGGGTATTTCTAAGCTGGTACGCCGGTCGAGAGATCGTGACCGATCCCTCCGTGCCGTTTGACGCGGCACCTCAAATCTTATGGCGTGGCTTCGCCCAGGTCGGCCAGTTCGTCCTCCCGGTGGTGTTGCTGCTCGGCACGGGAGCGAACCTGCTGAAGCGGTTCCGGGCCGGGAAAATGCTCGACCGACTCGGAGGTGCCAGTCCAGTGTAAGCATTGGCGTGCACGAGATGTCGGCGTGGCGGCGCTAATGCGGGCAGGGCGTTCTGGGGCTGCTACAGGTATCCGGTGTGCAAGGGGACGCGGGCGATCTTGTAAGGCGCGTCTCCGCGGAGACGCCGAAGCAGAACACCCATCGAGTGCGAGCCGGTGGCTGGCGGGACGCGAGCCTAGATCAGCCGCACACCAGGACGGCAAGGACCACCGCCAGCAGCATCGCCACCAGGGCCATCCCGCTGCTGCGCACCATGGGCATCGTGCTCATGAGGGTGCGTCGAGCTGGTTGTTCGTCGTTATACCGCCGGTGGCGTGGTGAGAAGATTTCCATGGGCTTAATGTGCGCCTGGCCGAGGACCGCGTCTGTCTGCCAACGTACGCATGCCCTGGTCCGGCGGTCGCAACAATACTGTGTGCGCCGTCGAACAGACGTCGCCGCCAGCCCGGCCTAGCTTGGCAAGACGGCGGTGCGGAGCAACCAATCGGGAGCAACTATGAACAGACTGATTTCCATGATTCTTGGTGCGTTGGCGCTGCTGGCCACCGGCATCGCCTGGGCCCAGACGGGGCACATGATGGACGATGGCGGCCACGGCATGGGCTGGTTCGGCGGCTACGGCTTCTGGGGCGCGGTGTTGCTTGGCGCGCTGGTGGTCGCAGTGGTGTTCTTGCTCATGGATCGAAGGAAAAAGTAACTGCACTCCGGCACGAAGGGGCCCGCGCGCCGCATCTATGTTTATTCGTATCGGCTTCGAGATCACCATCGAGTGCGCGCGCCCGACGCCGCTGTTGCTGGCGTTGTTGCCGCATCCCAGCTACGGCGGGCGCGCGATCGGTTCTGACCAGGTCCGCACTGATCCCGCGGTACCGCAGGAAGAGTATCTCGATGAGTTCGCCAATCGCCGCGTGCGCATGGTCGCGCAGCCCGGGCGCATGACGTTGTGGTCCGACTGCATCGTCGAGAACGACGGCCAGCCGGATCCCTTCGACTGGAACGCACGCCAGCACCCGATTGCCGAGTTGCCGCCGGACACCCTGCGCTACCTGACCCCCAGCCGCTACTGCAACAGCGACGAACTGGTCGAGCAGGCCTGGGCCTTGTTCGGCGCGACGCCGGAGGGCTGGGCGCGGGTCCAGGCGATCTGCAACTGGGTGCACAACCAGCTGACCTTCGGCTACCAGTACGGCCGCTCGACCAAGACCGCGTCCGATGCGCTGCGCGAGCGCACCGGCGTGTGCCGCGATTTCGCCCAGCTGGCGGTGACCTTGTGCCGCGCCATGAACATCCCGGCGCGCTACGCCAGCGGCTATCTCGGTGATGTCGGCGTCCCCGACAGCGGCCCCGGCGATTTTTGCGCCTGGTTCGAGGCTTATCTCGAGAACCGCTGGTTCACTTTCGATGCGCGCTACAACACGCCGCGCATCGGCCGCGTGCTGGTGGTCCGCGGCCGCGATGCGGCGGACGGGGCGATGATGACGTCCTTCGGCAACTACGATTTGAAAGTCTTCCGGGTGTGGACCGACGAAGTGGTCGGCACCACCACCGACGCCGAGCGCCTGGCACTGCTGGAGGAGTTGCCGGATGCGCCGGCGCTGACCCTGGCGCCGACCTAGGGAGATCGGTGGCGGGTCGTGCCAGGGCGACCACGGTCGTGCCAATTGTTGCTGCCAGAATCGTGTCCTACAATGTATGACATGAAATCGTCAGCACTGACCATTCGTCTTGATCCGGACCTGGAGCGCCTGGTTGCGCGGGTAGCGAAGCGTACGGGCCGCAGCCGCAGCGAGGTCGTTCGTGACGCGGTCCGTCGCCAACTCGCACTGGCCGAGTTCCAGGACCTGCGTCGCCGGGTCATGCCCTTGGCGGAGGCGCGCGGCTACCTGACTGACGAGGACGTGTTCAAAGACGTGTCGTGAAAGTCGCTCTCGACACCAACGTGCTCGTGAGCGCTTTTGCCACGCGCGGGTTGTGCGCCGACCTCTTCAACCTGGTGCTCGCCGAGCACGAACTGATCCTCGGGGTCACGGTGCTGGCTGAGTCTCAACGGGTGCTGCGCCAGAAGATGCGAATCCCGGTGGAAACCACCCGGGAGCTCATTGCCTTCCTGCGCCGGGAGGCGATGGTCGTTGGCAAGACCCCCGCATTGCCCGTGGTGATCAGGGATGCTTCGGACGGACTGGTCCTGGCGGAGGCGGTTGCGGGTGGTGCCGAGGTATTGGTGACCGGCGACCAGGATCTCCTCTCCATTGCGGCGGACTCACCCATCGAGATCCTGTCGCCGCGAGGATTGTGGTTACGGCTCACAGCTGAAGCAGGGCGCGTGCGCAGACCGCGTACCTGACCCCGGTTACACTTCGCCCATGGACCCACACTTCCAGCAAACTCTCACCGTCCGCCGCCTGGCCCCCGAGCATCCCTTGCGCTGGCTGCGGGCCGGCTGGGCCGACTTCTGCCGCACCTGGCCGGTCGGGATGGCGCACGGCGTGGCGGTGGTGATGTTTGCCCTCCTGGTGCTGTCCATCGCGGGCAATGACTTCTGGCTGCTGGCCGGCGCCTTCAGCGGCTTCCTCCTCGTCGCGCCGGTGATCGCGGTCGGCCTGTATGCGGTGAGCCGGGAACTCGCGGCCGGGCGGCGGGGTGGCTTCAAGACGGTGTACGACGCCTGGATGAGCTGGCGCGGGAAGCCGCGGCACGACTGGCGCCTCGTGATTTTCGGTTGCCTGCTGGCGCTGGCCGGCACCGGCTGGGTGCTGACCTCCGCGGCGCTGATCACGGCGCTGTCGCCCGAGCCGATCAACAGCCCGGTGGATTTCCTGCGGCATGTCGTGGCGTCGCGCGAGCATTACCTGTTCGAGCTGTGGCTGATGCTGGGCGCTTTCATGGCCGCGCCGGTGTTCGCCTCCAGCGTCATCACGCTGCCGCTGCTGCTGGACCGCCAGGTGACGGTGCTGCAGGCGGTGACGGCGAGCTGGCTGGTGGTGCTCCGGAACCCCGGCGTGATGGCGTTGTGGGCCGGGGTGCTGGCCGGGCTGTCGGTGGCAGGGCTGGCCGTGGCGCTGCTCGGCAGCCTGTTGGTGGTGCCGTTGCTCGGCCATGCCAGCTGGCACGCCTACACGGACGCCGTGGATGCCGAGGGGCTGCCGGCGCGGGTGCGGGGGGCGCCGTGAACGCCGCCGACCTGTTCGGCTTCACGGAGCAGCAGATCTCCTGGTTCGGCCTCACCTTCGGGCTGACCGCGTTCATGCTCTACATGCTGTTCATCATCGGCCAGATCGCCTACGAGTCGAAGGCCGGGCTGTTCGGCACCTTCGTGCTGTTCCTCGTGCTCGCGCTCGGCATGCTGGGCTTCGTGATGAAGCTGCTGATCCAGTGGATCATGGACGTGTGAGGCGCGCGGCGACCTGCTTCTCGCGCCTGTTGACTATCCCTCCGCACAACTCGAAACTCTGCCCGCCCCACCACCGCCGAGGACCGGCATGACCGCCCAGGCCCTGCATGACGCGTGCTCCTGTCTCGAGCTGTCGCCGGACCTGCCGCTGGCCTCGGGCACGGCGCTGTGCCTCGAGCGCGCGCTGCTGGAGCAGCTGGTGGAGACCACGCAGTCCATCGGCGGCGTGCTGGCCGGGCTGACCGGGGCGGCGCCCGAGGTGCATGCCGCCGGCCTGTTCAACAGCTTCGATTACCACCTCTCGGCCGAAGGCCCGCGGCTCATCGAGATCAACACGAATGCCGGTGGCGCCTTCCTGCAGCAGGCGCTGCTGGAGGATGCGCGGGGCGCGGCGGCGCGCGTGTGCGGCGCGATCGAGCCGCGGCCGTTTCATGCGCCGGCCGGCATGATCCTCGCGGCCTGGGCGGCGCTGCGGCCCGGCCGCACGCTGTCGAGCGTCGCCATCGTCGACGTGGCGCCGGAGTCCGAGCCGCTGTACCGGGACATGCTCGCGGCCGTCGATGCGCTGCGCCTGGTCGGGCTGGAGGCGCGCGTGAGCGGCATCGGGTCGCTGCGCCTGGAAGACGGCCGGCTGGTGGATGCGCACGGCCCGGTCGAGCTGGTCTACAACCGCTGCACCGATTTCCTGCTCGCCGCGCCCGGCTCGGCGGTGCTGCGTCAGGCCTGGGAGACGGGCGCAGCCGTGGTGGCGCCCAACCCCGACGTGTACCGCGCCTACGCCGACAAGCGCCTCCTGCTGCGGCTGGCGGCGGAGCGCTGCGCCCTGCGCCCGGGACTGGAGGGCGTGCTTCCCACGGTCGAGGTGACCGCCGGGGCCGCCGAGGAGTTGTGGCGCGAGCGGCGCGGGCTGGTGTTCAAGCCGTTCTCCGGTTTCGGCTCGCGCGGTGTGCTGCTCGGCGCGAAGATCAGCCGGCGCCGCTTCGACGCGCTGGCCGACGCCGGTTACATCGCCCAGGCTTATGCGCCGCCGCTGATGCGCCTGGTGCGCGTCGGCAGCGAGACCGCGCGCGTCAAGGCCGACATTCGCGTGTGGACGCACGGGTATACGCCCTGGTACGCGGCGGCGCGCCTGTATCGCGGCCAGGTGTCGGGCATGCGCCAGCCGGGCGAGGGCTTCGCGCCCATCGTGTGGCTGGACAGCGATGCGCAGGGGGCGCGTTGCAGCGCCTGAGTTGGACCGGGTTTTCGTGTTCCGGCGGATGGGCCAGGTATTCAGTGTCGGCTTTTCTTCCGCTACCAGGCGAAAGCGAGAGTCATCGTCTACGCGTGGGTGAACGACGAAGGCACGCGCTAGACTTGGCACAGGTTTGATGCCCAAGGATGCCAAGGTGAACCCGACCACGTCTCGCAGCCCCGCCGTGCAGGCCCTCGGCCTCGCTTTCTGGCTCGTCCTCGCCTACATCACCGCCGCCATCGGGGCCATCGCCTCGGTCAATGCGCCGGAGTTCTACGGCCAGCTCATCCAGCCCACCTGGGGCCCGCCGGCATGGGTGTTCGGTCCGGTGTGGACCACGCTGTTCACCATGATGGGCATCGCCGCGTGGCTGGTGTGGCGCGCGGCGCCGCTGGAAGCCACCCGCGGGACGCTCGGGCTGTTCGTCGTGCACCTCGCGGTCAACGCGCTGTGGAGCTGGCTGTTCTTCGCCTGGAACCTCGGCTTCTGGGCCTTCGTCGAGGTGCTGCTGTTGTGGGTGCTGATCCTGGCGACGATCTTGGCGTTCTGGCGCTTCAGCCGGGTGGCCGCGTTGCTGCTGGTGCCGTATCTCGGCTGGGTGAGCTTCGCCGCGGCGCTGAACTTCTGGCTGTGGCGTGAGAACGCGGGGCTGCTGGGTTAGGACAGGATCACCGGGGGCTGGCCGGCCGCGCCACGCCCTCCACCAGCAGCACCCATTGCACGATCGTCGTGGCCACGGCGAGTTTCACCCAGCCGTCGAAGCCCTGGCCGAGGCGGAAGAGCACGAGCGCCACCGGCAGCAACGCGACGGCGAGCATGAGCGGTTTCGGGTTGACCTGCTGCCAGTTGAACAGCGGCACCTGGTGGCTGTAGCGCGTTTCGTGCACCACCAGCCACAGCGCCAGGCCGAGGAACACGGCGAAAGGCAAAGCCAGCCACCAGAAGGAGAGGGTGACGCCCCAGGTGCCGAAGGAGATCTCGCCGCCCACCTGCAGGGCGCCGTAGAGGCACAGCGCGGTCAGCGCCAGGTGCCAGGCCACGAGCCAGCCATGGAACAGCCGACGCAGCCGGCCGCGGCCTTCCAGGTAGAACGCCGCGAGCGCAATCAGCGCAACCAGCGGCGGCAGCCAGAAATGGCCGTCCGTGCCCTGGCCGCCGACGCCGAAGATCCGCCATTGCGAGATCTCCGGCTTGAGCACCAGCCGCATGGTGGTGGTCCAGAAGAAGGTCGTGGTGACTATGGTCCACAGGAGGACGATGTTGCGGAGCAGGGCCATGGCTCAGCGCTCCCGGGGCTCGATTCCATCGTGGCGACAGGGCGATTCTAGCGCGGCCTCAGGTCCCCGGCAGGTGCAGCGACACGCCTACGCGGATCGCGTCCCAGCTCTCCCCCTTGGCCTGCACGCCGACGATGCGCGCCCTGAGCTCGGCGCCCTGTTCGAGCAGTCGCGCCAGTGGGCGGTTCTCGCTGCGCGGCACGTAGCCGACGCGACAGCCGAGCGCCTCGATGCGGATGGCGCGCGGGTCGTGGGGGTTGTCGGGTTCGCGCACCAGCACCACCGGGTGGCCTGGTTGCAGGCGGTCGAGCAGGGCCGGGCCGTCGTAGTAGCTGAAACCGGCCACCGGGAAGACGCTGAAGTCGACTTCGGCGGTGCGGGCTGCGGCCAGCGCGGGCGTGCCCAGCAGCGGTGCGGCCAGGAGCTGCTTGAGGAAATTTCGGCGCAGCAATTGTGAAGGCATGTCTGTCCCCTCCAGCGCGCGGCGGTCCATGCCGCTGTGTTTCTGGAGGACAGCGTACTTTCGGGCGGGCTCAGGGGATGAGCCCGGCGTCACATTCCGCAAAAAATGCTGCGGGGTCGATCACCGTCGCGCCGCGCCGCCGCGCGCGCTTCGCCAGCTTGATGTCACGTGTCACCACCACAGGGGCCTCGAAGGTGGTCATGAAGGGGGTCTGACCCCGTTGCCGCAGCGCACCAAACGGGGTCAGACCCCGTTGCGGCAACGCAGCAAGGATGGCGTGGTCGGCACGCTGGTCGCCCTGGCCGCCGGGATAGATGACCTCGACCTGTGCCGAGCGCTGCTCCGCGTGTGCCTCGCCGCCGTCGAAGTAGACGCGCACCACCTGGCCCGGCCGGTCGAACACGGCCACCAGCTGCTGCACCAGCGCTTCGCGCGCCGCCGTGCCGGGATGGCCGTCGACCAGCTCAGCCGCGAAGCGCGGGCGCAGGGCGTAGAGGAGGTTGTGGCCGTCGATGAGGTAGGTCGATTTCACAAATCCAGAACCAATCTGAAATATCCGCTGGGTAGAACTGTGGCTCCCCGAACAACACCCCCCAAGCAAGTCGCCAAGAGTAGAGGAGCCCCCGATGCACGACCACGATAACGGAGTTTCCAACCCCTCGAAGAACCGCCCCTTCCGGGACGTCCTCGAGGTCAGCATGTCCCGGCGCAAGATGATGATGGGCAGCCTGGCCACCGCCGCCACCGCCTACGTCGCCTCGTCTTCCGTAGCCCTTGCCGCCAAGGGCGGACTGAAGGGCCCGAACGCCGGCAAGGGCGGCAGTGAGCTGATCGGCTTCAAGCCTGTCACGCTCGAAGCCGCCAACGTCGTGGATTCCGGCAAGATGCCACTGATCTCGCCGGACTACGAGTACCAGACCCTGATTTCCTGGGGCGAGAAGCTTTACCCCAGCGCGCCGGTGACGCCGTACGAGGGCGACCCGAACACGCGCCCGACCGGGGTGGAACAGGAGTTGCTGATCGGCATCGGCCACGACGGCATGACCTTCTTCCCCAAGGGCGGCAAGAGCAACACCGAGGGCATGCTCGCCATCAACCACGAGTTCGGCAACAACTTCCATGTGCTTGGCAAGGGCACGCCGGCAACCCTCAACGAGGTGCGCGCCTCGCAGCACGCTCACGGCGTCTCCGTGGTCGCACTGCAGAAGATCGACGGCACCTGGCAGCAGGTCGACAGTCCGAACGCCCGCCGCATCCACGTCAATACCCCGGTGGAGTTCAGCGGCCCCGTCGCCGGCCACGAGCTGCTCAAGACGCCCAAGGGCAACCCCACGCTCGGCACGGTCAACAACTGTTCCAACGGGGAGACGCCCTGGGGCACCTACCTCACGTGCGAAGAGAACTTCAACGGCTACTTCGGCGCTGCCGGGGAGTGGGTGGCCACGCCGCGGCAGGCCCGCTACGGCTTCAGCCGCAACGGCTTCGGCTACGGCTGGCATCTCTTCGACGAGCGTTTCGACCTGTCCAACCCTGACTACGCGAACGAGGAAAACCGCTTCGGCTGGGTGGTCGAGATCGATCCCAACGACGGCACCCAGACGCCGGTGAAGCGCACCGCCCTGGGCCGGTTCAAGCACGAGGGCGCCGAGGTGACCGTCGGTCGCGGCGGCCGCATGGTGGTGTACATGGGCGACGACGAGCGCTTCGATTACATCTACAAGTTCGTCTCCGACGACAACTGGAAGTCGATGCGCGCTCGCGGCCTGCACCCGCTGGACCACGGCAAGCTCTACGTCGCGAAGTTCAACGACGACGGCACCGGCAACTGGCTCGAGTTGACCATCAAGCACCCGGCGCTGGCGGCGAGCTTCAAGGACCAGGCCGAGGTGCTGACCTTCGCGCGTCTCGCAGCCGACGTCCTTGGTGCGACCCCGATGGATCGGCCGGAGTGGGCCAGCGTGGCGCCGAACGGCGATGTGTACTGCACGCTGACCAACAACAGCCGCCGCACCGTGCCCGACGCCGCCAACCCGCTGGCGCCGAACAACGACGGCCACATCATCCGCTGGCGCGACGACGACCAACACGTCGGCACGAGCTTCGTCTGGGACATTTTCCTGATCGCCGAGACCACCCACCGCACGGAGCAGTCCTTCTCCGACCCGGACGGCATCTGGGTCGACCCGGACGGCCGCGTGTTCATCCAGACGGACGGCGGCCAGAAGGACGGCCTGCGCAACCAGATGCTGGTGGCCGATGCTGAGGGCAAGGAGATTCGCCGCCTGTTCGTCGGCCTCAACGGCGACGAGATCACCGGCATCGCTTACACGCCTGACCGCCGCACCATGTTCATCAACACCCAGCATCCGGGCAACGGAAATCCCGAGTTGACCAACTTCCCGGCCAATCCGGGCACCGGCAAGATCCCGCGCGACACGACCTTCGTCATCACGAAGAAGGACGGCGGAATCATCGGCTCGTAAGCCGCCCAACGCAGGAAGCGACCCGCGAGGCCCCGGCACCTGCCGGGGCCTCGTTTTTTCCGGCAGGTTTGCGACCCTCAGTGGGCGTGCTGTTCAGCCCCGGCCTGGGCGGCGAGCGCGGGGAACTTCTCCGTCGCGTGCCGCGAGTGACAGGCGACGCAGGCTTCCATCATGCGCCCGACGTAGTAGCCCACCAGCTCGGGTTTCTTTGCCTCGGCCACGTGGATCAGCATGGCCGCATCCTGGTGGAAGCGCGCATCGAGGGCCTGGAAGTCAGGCGGCAACGCTTCGTGCAGCTCCTCGAGCTGGGCCGGTGTCAGCGACTGCCGCATGATGTAACTGTCGCGGATCCGCGTGCCGATGGCGGCAATCTCGTCCCAGTTGCCCGCTGCGAGGGCCGGGATCACCCCGATCATGCCGGCCTGGACGGCCTGCATTTCCGCGCTGAGGGCCTCGCGCAACGGTTGCGACAGCGCCGCCACGCCCTGCGCGGGCGGCGCGGCGGCATGGTCATGGGCTTCCTCGGCCCCGCCGGCCAGGGGCCAGGCGATGGCGAGGGTAAGGGCGGTGAGCAGTAAGTTCATGCGCATGGGGTCTCTCCTGCCGTTGCGACGACTCGTCGAGGCGTGTGATGCAGGGTAGCATCGCGGCATGCTGCTCTTTTTCGACGTCGAGACCACCGGCCTGCCCACCCGGCGCCACGCCACCTACCGCGAGGTCGATGCCTGGCCGCGCATCGTGTCCATCAGCTGGGCGCTGGCCGCCGGGCCGGGCGAGGTCGCGGCACATCGCAGCGCCATCATCCGCCCCGACGGCTTCACCATCCCCTGGGGCGCGGAGCAGGTGCACGGCATCAGCACGGCGACGGCGCTGCAGTTCGGTCGCCCGCTCAACGACGTGCTGCGCGACCTGGCCGAGGATGTCGAGATGCACCTGCCGTTCCGGCTGGTGGCGCACAACATGGACTTCGACCGCAATGTGCTGTTCTCGGAACTGGTGCGCGCCGGGCGGATGCCGCCGTCGCCCGAGTTGCTGCGGACGCTCGGGGCGCTGCCGACGGTGTGCACCATGCTGTCCTCCGTCAACGTGTGCCGCCTGCCGGGGCGCTACGGCGACTACAAGTGGCCGCGGCTGGATGAGCTGCACCGGCACCTGTTCGGCGAGGGCTTCCCCGGTGCGCACGATGCGGCGGCCGACGTCATGGCCTGCGTGCGCTGTTATTTCGCGCTGCGCGGGCAAGAGTGAGTTTCTTTACTGGTCGGCGGCCGCATCGTGATCGACGACAACCTCAGCGGCCGAACTTCCAGCCCGCCCTGAAGGCCACGGCGCTGCCGCTCAGGCTCAGCGCGAAACCAAGGCCATCCCGCTCCCAGCCCAGCGCCGGGACGACGGTGAGACCGACGCCCAGCGCATTGTTCAGGGGCAGGCGGTCTTCGTGCGGCTCCTTGTAGCCGTGCACGATGCCGGCGCTCACCGCCCAGAACAGCTGCCCGCCCCAGGCCGGCTTCCAGTCCCATTCCAGGCCGTAGTAGATCGTCTGCGAGAACTGGCCGTAGGAGTTGTCGAACACGGCGGCGCCGAAATGGCTGCGGTCGGCATCCCAGTGCACATGGCGCGGCGTGACGAACTCGACGGCGACGATGTGGTTCCAGTCGACGTAGTCTTTGTTGTTGGTGACATGGAACACGCGCGGCGTGTAGGCGACGCGGATGCGGTCGTCCTGGCCGAACCACCCCGGGCGGGCGTCGGCGGCCGCCGCCCCGAGGAGGAGCAGGGGCAGGACGAGGGCCAGGCAGGCAAGGCGATGCGGCATCGGACGGGTTCCCCGGGACTGTGAGATAGATATCGCTGGGCGGGCCGTGCTGGATTTCGCTGGTATCGGATTTGACCGGCGGGGGCGGCGACGGCATAAGCTGGCGCACAGGGGTGATTCGATGAACTTGCAACGCAGCCTCCTGGCGGCATCCGGCCTGCTGCTCGCCGCCATGGCGAGCGCAAGCGCGCCCGCGTGGGTGGACGATCCGCCTGAACGCGTGGCGGGCGAGCCGCTGGTCGTGACGTGGGCGGATGCGGGCCACCGGCCCGCCTGGCTGGCCTGGGGGGATGCATCGGCGCCGGGGGACGAGGCGCTGACCGCGGTCGAGGACAGCGGGGACGCGGTGGCGTTGCCCAGGGCCGGCCTGGGTCGCCTGCCGCGCGTGCTGGTGGCCGTGCCGGCCGACCCCGGGTTGCGACCGCAGCGCATCGAGGTGGAAGAGGGCGTGGAGGCAGTCGCGCTGCGCTTCGCGCCGGTCGGCGGGGATGCCGTGTGCTTCTGGGGCGTGACGCCGCGGGACCCGTGCCCGGCCTCGATGGGCGGGCGCCTGGGCGTGGGCGCGCGGCTGATCGGGCAGTTCTCGGTCTACACCAGCCTTCACGGCCTGGATTACTGGTGCCTGGAACGGGATTCCGCGGCCGAACCGGAGCGGGCGATGTATTTCACGCCGCCCTATCGCGGTGTGCTGCGCTCGGTGTCGGCCGTGGGCTTCGCGCCGGCGCCGGTGATCCTGCAGGGTCTTTGCGCCGCCCACCACGGCGGCGAGTGCACGCACACGCTGACCACGGCCCCGGGCAGCTGGGGTCGCGCGCACGAGCTGGTGTTCGAGTTGGACGAGGGCTTCGACGCTGTGGCGTGGTGCCCGATCTAGCGGAGCGCGCGCCCTCGCGTCGCGGCCAGGCTGTTCAGCTGAACTGCACGCGCCCCTTCAGTTCCTCCAGCGACAGCTCCGGCGACGCCAGCGACGCCTCGTCGGGGCCGCCGCCGACCACCAGGCCGAGCCCGGCCACCGGCGGCAGGCTGTCCAGCTTGAAGCGGCCGGGGTGCGGCTGCTGGCGGATGAAGCACTCTTCGTCGAAGAACAGGCGGTCGTCGCAGTCGTCGATCTCGTCGCACTCGATGGTGGCGTGGCCGATGGCGCCGCGGATGGCGTCGAGCGTGGGTTCGAGCTCGATCTGCTCGATGGTCTGCTTGAAGGGGTCGATGAGGTAGGCGTGCATGGGATGCATTCTACCCGAACGGGGTCTGACCCCGATAATGCGCATGGACGATGCGCATTACCATGTGTATGGTAACGGGCATGTCAGCAGCATTCGGCAAGCGGACACCGCGTAAAGCCGCCAACCTGAGCGTAAATGCAGAGTTGTTGCGCCGCGCGCGGGCGCTGAAGATCAACCTCTCCGCAACGCTGGAGGAGGCGCTGGTGGCGGAAATCAGGCGGCGCGAGCAGCAGGCCTGGCTGGAGGCGAACCGGGCCGCGATCAAGGGCTACAACGAAAGCGTCGAGCGCGAGGGCGTGTTCAGCGACGGCCTGCGCACGTTCTGATGCCGCAGTTCACGGTCTACCGCAACCCGAACCGGACCACCCGCGATCGATTTCCTTTCCTGCTGGACGTGCAGAGCGAGCTGCTGGACGAGCTTGATACCCGCCTCGTGGCACCCCTGGCGCGGCTGGCCGACCTGCCGAGCCCGCCGATAACCCGGCTGATGCCGGTATTGGCGGTCGAGGGCGCCGACTACGTTATGGTGACGCCTCAAGTCGCAGGAATCCCCCGCCGCCTGCTCGGCGAACACGTCGCCGATCTCTCCAGCCAGCGACATGAAATCCGCGCCGCGCTGGACTTCCTCCTCACCGGATTCTGACCAGGACCAGAAACAACATCATGAACCGAGCCGACCATCCCCTGTTCCAGCCCTGCCACCTCGGCCCGCTGGCGCTGCAGAACCGCATCGTCCTCGCGCCGCTCACCCGAAGCCGGGCCGAGGGCAACGTCCCCAACGCCCTGATGGCCGAGTATTACGGCCAGCGCAATTCGGCCGGATTGCTCATCACCGAGGGCACCTCGCCGTCGCCGAACGGGCTCGGCTACCCGCGCATCCCCGGCATTTTTTCCGCGGCCCAGGTCGAGGGCTGGCGCGCAGTCACCGCGGCCGTCCACGCCGGCGGCGCGAAGATCTTCATGCAGCTCATGCACACCGGCCGCATCGGCCATGCGCACAACCTGCCCGAGGGCGCGCGCGTGCTGGCGCCGTCGGCCGTCGCCGCAAACGGGCAGATGTACACCGACCAGGCCGGGCTGCAGCCGCACCCGGTCCCCGAGGCCATGACGGCCGCGGACATCGCCGCCGCCGAGGCCGAGTTCGTGCAGGGCGCGCAGAACGCCATCGCCGCCGGGTTCGACGGTATCGAGCTGCATGGTGCCAACGGCTACCTGCTGGAGCAGTTCTTCCGCCCGACCTCCAACCAGCGCACGGACCAGTACGGCGGGTCTTTCGCCGACCGCGCCCGCTTCGTGCTGGAAGTGGCGGAGCGGGCCAGCGCCGCCATCGGCAACGAGCGCGTCGGCATCCGCCTCTCGCCCTTCGGCGTGTTCAACGACATGCCGCACTACGACGCCATGGCGGAGGACTACACCGAATTGGCCGGAGAGCTCGGCAAGCTCGGCCTCGCTTACCTGCACATCGCCGACCACTCCGCGAGCGGCGCCCCGGAAGTGCCGGAAGCGGTGAAGCAGGCCATGGCGGAGAAGTTCGGCGGCCCGGTCATCCGCTGCGGCGGCTACACGGCAGAGCGGGCGATGGCGGACATCGACGCCGGCAAGGCCGACCTCATCGCCGTGGGGCGCGATTTCCTGGCCAACCCCGACTTGCCACGGCGCTGGCGCGAGGGTCTCGAGCTCAACGCGCCCGACCCGGAGACCTTCTACACGCCCGGGCCGAAGGGCTACACGGACTACCCGGTCGCCGGCTGAACCGGCTGCCTCAGAGAAACCGCACCAGCAGGAACAGGCCGACCATGGCGAAGCCGAGCGCCAGCTTGGCGGCCGTGCCGATCACCAGGCCGAGGGTCGCCCCGAGCCCGGCGCGGCCCGCCTGCGCCCAGCCCTTGCGCTCGGCGATCTCGCCCACCAGCGCGCCGAGGAAGGGCCCCAGCAGCAGGCCGAGCAGGCCGAAGAAGATGCCGATGAGCGCGCCGATGGCGGCGCCTGCGACCGAGCGCGGCGAGGCGCCGTAGCGCTTGGCGCCGAAGGCGCCGGCGACGAAGTCCGCCAGCATCGCCAGGCCGGCCATCACCGCAAGGAGCACCAGCGTGGTCGTGCCGACGTGGGCGAAGCCCTCGGCCCAGGCCCCGAGGAACAGCCCGGCGAACAGCAGCAGCGGCCCCGGCAGCGCCGGCAGGACCAGCCCCGCCAGGCCGGCGAGGGTGAGCAGCACCGCGAAGATCCAGAGCAGGATGGTCATGGAGCGCGACTATACTGGAGCCGATGAGCGTGTCCACTGACCACCGTCAACACGGCTACCTGGTCGCCCTGGCGGGCGCCGCGCTCGTGCTCGCCCTGCTGTACTGGTACCCGCTGCCGGCCATGGGCCGCGGCGGGCTGGCGGCGGCGCTGCTGGCGCTCGGCTGGCTGGCCTATCAGTACCTCGAGCCGATGCGCATGCTGCGGCGGCGCGCGCTGCTGTCGCACGTCACGCTGGAGGCGAGCTGGGTGCGGCGGCGGCTGTGGCCGGGCCACCTGCTGCGCTTGCGCCAGGCCGTGCTGGCGCTGGCGACCGCGGCGCTGGCCTTGCTCATGGCCGCCGGGCTGGCGCCCTACGAGTGGGCGGTGCTGCTTGCCAGCCTCGCCAGCTTCGCGCTGTTGCTGGTCCTCGTTTCGCGCCGGGCGGCGCGCCACGTGGTGCCCGCCTACCAGGCGGCCATGGCGCTGCGTGTCACTTTCTGGGTCAACCTCGCGCTCGCCGCCACTGCGCTGGCGCTGCTGCAGGTGTTCTGGCTCGAGGTGCCGGACGCCGGCGGCTTTGCCCCGCTGGAGGTCGCCGCGGCAGCCTTCGATGCCGAGCGGGCCCGCGCCACGTTGCCTTCGGTCGGGTGGCTGCTGGGGCTCGGCGCCGCCGGCGAGGCCGTGACCTGGCAGCTGCTGCAGGCGGCGCGGCCGGCCGAGGGCGGGCTATGGGCTTACCTGGTCGCCGCCCTGGCGCTGCTCGGCTGGAACGGCTTGAAGCTCGGCTCGGTGTGGGTCGTGCTGCTGGGGGTGGTGGCTTTGGCGCAGCGCCGTCGCGGCTCCGCCCCGGCGTCGCAGCAGGCGAGTGACGGCCGCGGCTTCGGGCTCAGCGCCGTCGCGCTGGCGCTGCTCGGGCTGCTCCTGTCCAGGGCGGCCCCCGAGTCGCCGCCCGAGTGGCTGGCGCTGGATCCCTGCACTTTCAAGGCGCCGGCCGAGCGCCGCGTGGCGGCCGCGCAGGCGGGCGCGGGGCTCGCGGCGCAGCAGGCAGAGTTCAACGCGGCGCTGGAGCAGCAGCTGCAGGCGACGCTGGACCAGGCCTTCGCGCGCGCCGAGGCGGGCGTGGACAGTTTCCTCGACTGGAACTTCAGCCTGCAGGGCCAGTACCTGCAGCTGTGGTACCTGGGCCGCTCGGTGACCGGCGGCGAGCCGTTCGACGAGTACATGGCGCGCATCATGGACGCGCACGTGGACGATGCGCTCGGCCCGCTGCTCGACACGCTGGGACCGGAACTGGAAGCCGAGCTGCGCGCGCGCGTGGCCGCCGCCTACGAGGGCCAGGCGGCGCTGCTGCAGAGCGTGCTGGCGCGCAGTGAATGCCTGCAGCCGGAGGTGCCGGGATTCGCGCTGGACGCCGGCATGCACAAGTCGCTGGTCGGTTTCGGCGCCGTGGGCGGCATCCTGGCGACGCGCCTCGGCGCCCGCGTCGGCGCGCGGGTGATGGGGCGCGAGGCGGTGCGGCGCATGTTCGCAGCCATCGCCACGCGTTTCGGCGCGCGCGCCGCGGCGGCGACGCAGGCGGGCCAGGCCGGCGCGCTGTGCGGTCCCTGGGCGCCGCTGTGCGCCGTCGGCATCGGCGCCGCGGCCTGGGTCGGCACCGACGTGGTGTTGAACGAGATCGACGAGGCGCTGAACCGCGAGGAGATGCGTGCCGAGATGCTGGCCGCCCTCGCGGCGCAGCGGGCCGAGCTGGAGACGGCGCTGCGCGCGCAGTACCTGGCGGCGGCGTCCGACATGTTCCAGTCCTTCGCGGACTACCAGCAGCAGGTGTTCAACCCGTACCGCGGCGTGCTGCCTCAGCGGTAGTCGGGATTGGGGTGGTCGAAGCGGCAGCCGGCCTCCCACTCGCTGCGCTGGTTGCCGTGCGCGGGGATGCCGCCGGCGTCGCGCAGCAGCCGCGCCATGTGCATCAGGTTCCAGGTCATGAACGTGGTGTTGCGCTGGGTGAAGTCGTTCTGCGGGCCGCCGGAACCTTCGTCGGCATAGGACTTGCCTGGCCCCGCCTCGCCGATCCAGCCGCAATCGGCCTGCGGCGGGATGGTGTAGCCGAGATGCTGCAGGGCGTAGAGCACGGTCATGGCGCAATGCTTGATGCCGTCCTCGTTGCCGGTGACCACGCAGCCGCCGACGCGGCCGTAATAGATGTACTGGCCCTTGTCGTTGAGCTTGCCGGACTCGCCGTAGAGCCGCTCGATGACGCGCCGGCACACCGAGCTTTCCTCGCCGAGCCAGATCGGCGTGCCCAGCACGAGGATGTCCGCCGCCATGACTTTCTCGCACAAGGCCGGCCAGTCGTCGCGCTCGAAGCCGTGCTCGGTCATGTCGGGATAGACGCCGGGCGGCAGGACATGATCGACCGGGCGCAGCACCTCGGTGGCGACGCCGTTGGCAGCCATGATGTCGCGCGAGACGCCGATCAAGGCCTCGGTGTGGGACAGGGTGCCGCTAGGCTTGAGCGTGCAGTTCAAGAACAGGGCGGACAGTCCCGAGAAGTCATGGGCGCTCGAGCTCATGCGGCGCCTCCCTTGCAGGTCTTGCAGTGTGACGGCTGAACTCTCACCCTAGCCGGACATCCTGGAGATTGCACATCATGGAAAAGATCCGCTTCGAGAATCGCGCCGGGGTGGCGCTGGCGGGCACGCTGGAATTGCCGCCGGGCGGCGACTGGCGCGCCACGGCCGTGTTTGCACACTGCTTCACCTGCAGCCGGGACATCCGTGCGGCCCGCGACATCACGCGCGCCCTGGCGCAGGCCGGATTCGCCGTGCTGCGCTTCGACTTCACCGGCCTCGGCGAGAGCGAGGGCGACTTCGCTGACACGCATTTCTCCAGCAACCTGGACGACCTTGAGGACGCGGCGCGGTGGCTCGGCGAGCACTACGATGCGCCGCAGCTGCTGGTCGGTCATTCCCTCGGCGGCACGGCCGTGCTGGCGGTGGCGGAACGCCTGGACAGCGTGCGCGCCGTGGCGACGCTGGGTGCGCCGGCCGACCCGGAGCACGTGCTGAAGCACTTCGGCACAGGGCTGGAGCAGATCGAGGCGGAGGGTGCGGCCGAGGTGGAGCTGGCCGGGCGCACTTTCAGCGTGCGGCGGGATTTCATCGAGGATGCGCGACGCCATCCGCTGGAGGAGCGCCTGGGCCGGCTGCGTCGTGCGCTGCTGGTGTTGCACTCGCCCGTGGACACGGTGGTCTCCATCGAGCAGGCGCAGAAGATTTTCGTTGCGGCGAAGCACCCGAAGAGTTTCGTCAGCCTCGATGATGCGGATCACCTGCTGTCGCAGGCCGCGGACTCCGCCTATGCGGGCGGCGTGATCGCCGCATGGGCCGCACGCTTCCTCGAGCTGGCGTCGCCCGAGCCGGCCGCGGGCGCACGCGTCAGCGGCCTGACGGCGGACCAGTTCCTGTGCAGCGTGCAGGCCGGGCCCCATGGGCTGGTCGCCGACGAGCCGGGGGACAAGGGCGGCACGGACCAGGGACCGGATCCTTACCAGTTCCTCGCCGCGGCGCTGGGCAGCTGCACGGTGATGACGCTCAACATGTACGCGCGCCACAAGAAGCTGCCGGTGCAGCGCGTGCGCTGCGCCGTGACGCACCGCCGCGTGCACGCCGAGGACTGTGCCGATTGCGAGTCCACCGCGGGCCACGTGCACGAGTTGAGCCGCGTCATTGCCATCGAGGGCGAGCTCGACGATGCGCAGCGCGCGCGCATGCTGCAGATCGCCGACCGTTGCCCGGTGCACCTGACGCTGGAGAGCGAGATCAGGATCCGTTCGCGGCTGGCGGGTGAATAGCCGGCCGGGCTAGCCGGCCTGCCAGTAGGTCGCCAGCCGGTCCGCCATGTCGGTGATGACCTCGCGCAGCTCGAGCGACTCGAGCCACTCGCCGGGAATGGCGTCGACGCCGAGCGCGGCGCCGAGAAGGTGGCCGGTGACGGCGCCGGTGGAGTCGGAGTCGCCGTCGTGGTGCACGGCCATCGCCACGCCCGCCTCGAAGGACTCCGCCGTCAGCGCGCAGTAGAGCGCGATCGCCAGCGCCTCGTCGGCCAGCCAGCCCTCGCCGAGGTCGGGAATGGCCTGCTCGGGCCCGACGCCGGCGCGCGCGAAAGACTCGGCGCGGTGGATGGCCAGCAGGGTTTCCTCGTGGCCCTCGTGCTGCGCCAGCAGGTGCCTGGCCACGGCCAGCGCCCCCTGCAGCGACATGCCGTCTGCCAGCGCCGCCACCATGGCGGCGAACGTGCCCGCGCTCAGCTGCCCGGTGGGATGGCCGTGGGTGATCGCGGCCAGGTCGCGCGCCAGCAAGAAGGCGGGGCGGATGGAAAACGCGCCCTCCGGCCGCCAGAAGAACAGGCCGGCCGGGGCCACGCGCATCAGCCCGCCGCACCCCTTGCGGTCGTTGTCCGCGGGTGCTTCCTGCGTGCCGTCGCGCACGGCGCGCAGCACGCCGAGGCAGGTGGTGCCGGGTCCGCGGCGCGCGTGCAGGTCGGGGTGGTGGAGCAGCCAGCCGTCGACGGGCACGCCGTCGAGCGGGGCGTCGTGTTCCTCCTGCGTATGCAGCCAGCGCAAGTAGGCCGCCCGGGTGGACGCGACCAGGCAGGCGCTGCCTTGCTCGCAGCCGTCGGCCCAGCCCAGCAGCAACCCCTCGGCGGTGAACAGGGTCATCTGGGTGTCGTCGGTGACGGTGCCGAGCCCGCCGTAGGCCGGCAGGAAACGCTTCACGCCGCCGGGGCCGTAGTGCGCCTCGATTTCCCTGCGCCGCATGAACTCCACGGGCGCGCCCAGCGCATCGCCCACGGCGCCGCCGAGCAGGCAGCCGCGGAACCTGTTGCGAGTGTCTTTCACAGTGGCCTCAATGGCTGAAGAGTTCGCAGGGCACCCCGTTGGCGAGCAGCACCGCGCGCAGGTCGGCGACCGCGGTCACGCTGTTGCCGAAAAAATTCTCCAGCAGGGCGAGCAGGGCCGCGTCCTTGGCCGCCGCGGGGACGCGCAACCAGTACTCTTCTTCGTGGTGTCCCTGTGCCCTTTCCTCCGGGACCAGGTCCTCGCGGCCGATCACCAGGAGGTCGCCCTCGTCCGTGACCACGGCCTCGATCGAGATCCCGTTCGCCTCGGTGCGGCGCACGAGTTCGACGCGCTTGTTCATGCTGGTCCTCCCTGACAGATCGCAGCCATGCCAGTATCCGGGATGGGTGGCTCAAGGGGTGAGCCCGTATAAATGGTCATCCTCGACCATATGTAGCGTCAATACCGGCGATTGGCATCCGTATCGGCCACAGGCTGCAGCGGACAGATTGCATCGGGAGGTCGGGGCGCGGGCGAAGTATCATGCGCCCATGTTCGACTTCCATCACAGTTATGCGCAGCTGCCCGAGCGGGCCCATGCGCGCCTGGACCCGGTGCCGGTGGCGGCGCCGCGGCTGGTCGCGTTCAATCGCGAGCTGGCGGCCGAGATGGGTGCCGAGGGCATCCCGGACGACGCAATGCTGGCGGCCGTGTTTTCCGGCAACACCGTGCCCGCGGGCGCCCGTCCCATCGCGCTGGCTTACGCCGGCCACCAGTTCGGCCATTTCGTGCCGCAACTCGGCGACGGCCGCGCGCTGCTGCTGGGCGAGGTGGTGGATGCCTCCGGGCGGCGGCGCGACGTGCAGCTCAAGGGCTCCGGGCGCACGCCATTCTCGCGCGGCGGCGACGGGCGCGCGGCGCTGGGACCGGTGTTGCGCGAGTACCTCGTCAGCGAGGCGATGCAGGCGCTGGGCATCCCCACCACGCGCGCGCTGGCGGCGGTGACGACGGGCGAGCCGGTGTTTCGCGACACGGCCCTGCCCGGCGCGGTGTTCACGCGGGTCGCGGCGAGCCATGTGCGCGTCGGCACCTTCCAGTACTTTGCGGCGCGCGAGGACTTCGCAGGGCTGCGCGCGCTGGCGGACCACGTTATCGCGCGGCATTACCCGCAGGCCGCGCAGGCGCAGGCGCCGTACGAGGCGCTGCTCGAGGCGGTGGTGGAGGCGCAGGCGGCGCTGGTGGCGCGCTGGCTCGGCGTGGGTTTCATCCACGGCGTCATGAACACCGACAACATGGCAGTGTCCGGCGAGACCATCGACTACGGGCCCTGCGCGTTCATGGACGCCTACGACCCGGGAACGGTGTTCAGTTCCATCGACCGCAACGGGCGCTATGCCTATGCCAACCAGCCGCCGATCGCGCAGTGGAACCTGGCGCGCCTGGCGGAGGCGCTGCTGCCGCTGGTGGACGAAACGCCGGCGGCGGCGGTGGAGCGGGTGACGCCGGTGGTACACGGATTCGCGGCGCGCTTCGAGCGGCACTGGCTGGCGGTGATGCGGGCCAAGCTGGGGCTGGCGAGCGCGGAGGAGAGTGACGCCGAGCTGGCGCAGGGGCTGCTCGATCGCATGCAGGCGGCGGGGCTGGATTACACGCTCACGTTCCGTGCGCTGGCGGAGGCGGCGGGTGGCGCGCCGGCGCCGGCGGGGCTGGACGGATGGCTGCACGAGTGGCGCGCGCGGCTGGGGCGCGACGCGCAGTCGCCGGAGGAGCGCGTGGCGGCCATGCGCGGCGCGAACCCTGCGGTGATTCCGCGCAACCATCGCGTCGAGGAGGCGCTGGCGGCGGCGGTGGAGCGCGAGGATTTCGGGCCGTTCGAGCGCCTGCGGGTGATGCTGGCGCAGCCTTTCGATGTGGACGCGGACACGGCGGCCTTTCTCGCGCCGCCCGTGCAGCCGGATCCCCGCTACCGCACCTTCTGCGGCACCTGAGCACCCGTTTTTCATAGTAAGCTTCTTTTAAATCAATAGATTTCCGGGGTCAGACCCCCATGTGGGTGTTCGGGAAGTCGTTGCTGGGGAGTTTCCGGGACCTGCTGCCCATCCTCGCGGTGATCGGCTTCTTCCAGCTGGTCGTGCTGCGCCAGCCCATGGAGGACGTCGGGGGCATTCTTGTCGGCCTGGCGCTGGTCGTCGTCGGCCTCACGCTCTTCGTCTACGGGCTCGAGATGGGCCTGTTCCCCATCGGCGATTCCATGGCGCACGCCTTCGCGCGCAAGGGCAGCCTGGCCTGGCTGATTGCGTTCGCCTTCGCCCTCGGTTTCGCCACCACCATCGCCGAGCCTGCCCTCATCGCCGTGGCCGGCGAGGCCGCGAGGATGGCGGCAGCCGAGGGCGACATCGCGAACACCGAACAGGCGCGCTCAGCCTATGCCGCAGGCCTGCGCATGGTGGTGGCGCTGGCCGTCGGCACTGCGATCGTGCTCGGCGTGTTCCGCATCCTGAAGGGCTGGCCCTTGCATCACCTGGTCATCGGCGGCTACGTCCTGGCCATGCTCCTCACCAGCTTTGCGCCGGCCGAGATCATCGGCCTGGCCTACGACTCTGGTGGCGTCACCACCTCCACCATCACCGTGCCCCTGGTGACCGCGCTCGGCGTCGGCCTGGCGTCTTCCATCAAGGGCCGCAACCCTGCCGTGGACGGCTTCGGCCTGATCGCCTTCGCTTCCCTGATGCCGATCATTTTCGTGCTCGTCTACGGCATGGTGTTCTGAGATGGAGCTCGGCGGAACACTGCTTTCGGTGCTCGGCGCGACGCTGCAGGACGTCGCGCCCATCGCCGCGGTGATCTTCGGCTTCCAGTTCCTCGTCATCCGCCGTCCCATCCCGCACCTGCGCCGCTTCATCATCGGCTTCATCTGCGTGATCCTCGGGCTCAGCTTTTTCCTCGTCGGCCTCGACCTGGCGCTGTTCCCGCTGGGGCGCTCCATGGCCATGCAGCTCACCGAGGTCGACTTCGTCTACGGCACCGATGCCGCCGCCGCGGTCATCGACCACCACTGGACGAACTACTACTGGGTCTACCTGTTCGCACTCGCCATCGGCTTCAGCGCGGTGCTGGTCGAGCCGGCCGTCATCGCCGTGGCCATCAAGGCCAACGAGGTGTCCGGTGGCGCCATCCACATCACCGGCCTGCGCGTGGCGATCGCCATCGGCGTAGGGGTCGGCATCACGCTCGGCTCCTACCGCATCATCAGCGGCGGCGAGCTGCACTACTACATCATCGGCGCATACGCGGTAGTGATCGTGCAGACCTATTTCGCGCCGAAGCAGATGATCCCGATCGCCTACGACTCGGGCGGCGTATCGACCTCGACGGTGACGGTGCCGCTGGTCGCGGCGCTCGGCCTCGGCCTCGCCTCCAGCATCCCGGGGCGCAGCCCGTTGCTGGACGGTTTCGGCCTCATCGCCTTCGCCGTGCTGTTTCCCATCATCTCGGTGCTGACGTTCGCCCAGCTCGCCCGGGCCTGGGAGCGCCGGGAGCTACGCCGACGTGATGCCCAGGGGCAGGCGTGAGGGTCAGCTTGCGGGTTCGTCGACGTGCTGGCGCTCGGCCATGGCCAGCACCTCGCCGACGATGTCGTTCATGGTGATGATGCCGGCCAGCGCGTCGCCGTCCAGCACGAGCAGCCGCGACAGTCGATGCTTGGCCATCAGGCGGGCGACGTACTTCACGTCCATGCTCGGCGGCACCGCGAGCGCGGGCTTGCTGTACACGTCGAAGACGTTGACCAGGTCGATGTCGCCTTCCTCCGCCACGATGGTGCGCAGGATCCCCGTGTAGCTGATGAGGCCGTAGGCGTCGTTCTCATCGCGGCGCTCCACCACCAGCGATTTCACCTTGTTGGCGCGCATGATCGCCATGGCCTCGCGCAGCGTGGCCAGCGGCGACACGGTGACGACGTCCGTCTTCATCAGGTCCTTGACCAGCATGTTCAGATGTCCTCGCGGATGCGTTCGACGAAACTCTCGATCTGGCGTGTATCGATGCCCGCCAGGTGTTCCAGCGGGACCGTGAACACCACGCCCTTGGAATGCTTCTTCAGTTCCAGGCCGTCGGTCAGCGCCTTCATCACCGTCAGCGCCAGCGTGCGTTCCAGCACGCACACCAGCAGGGTCTGCGTACCCTGGTAGGTGAGGCCGAAAAAGGTCTTGCGGTCTTCGGTGCCGATGCCGCGCCCGGTGAGGATGGTCATCCCGGCGGCCCCGGCTTCCTTGGCCACGTCGATGGCCCTTTCTTCCAGGTCCTCGGAGACGATGGCCACCAGCAGTGCGAATTTCATGTTTTGCCTCCCGCTCGAGGCCCAAGTCTAGCCGAATCTGCTGCGGGGATGGCCCCCGGGTCAGCTGTCGTACATGTTCACGAACAGCAGCACCAGGCCGAGCTGCATGGTGTACTGGAAGGCGCCCATGAGCGAGGCGCTGCCGAGCTGGGTCTGCCACATCTGGAAGCCGGCGCCGCCGAGGGTGGTGAACAGGCCGAACCACACCACGATCCCCAGCCCCAGCCCTGCCAGCGCCCAGGTCTTGGCGGCGTTGAAGTCGGCCGCCGCGTCATGGCGCGCCTGCCACAGCGCCCATGCGCCCCTGCCCGCCAACAGGCCGGCCGCGAGTTCCAGCAGGCAGATGAAGACCAGCGCGGCCCACACCACGGCCGGCGCGGTGACGGCCGGGAAAATCGAGGCCGGGTAGGCCGCGTGGTCGGCCTGGCTGAACACCGCGTAGACAAAGCCGTAGGCGGCCTGCGCGTTCAACACGTTGTGGGCGGCATAGAGCAGGCACATCAGGGCGGCAAAAGCGACCAGGACGATCTTCAGGTAGCGGATCGGCAGCATGGCGTTCTCTCCCCGGGATGAAATTTTCCTGCGCCAGACTACACTTTTTTCGGGCCCACCCGGCCCATTGCCCACCGAGGTGGGTCATGAACACCACCACGTTCTTGCGCGCCCTGCTGTGCGTGGCCGCGGCGGTGCTGGTGTCCTCCTGCAACACCGGTGAATGGTTTGACGAGAGCCCGCTCACCCTCCGCCTGGCGGACGGGCCGGTCGACGAGGCCTTCGCGGTGGTGATCACCGTCACGGGCTTCGAGATCATCGACGACTCCAGCATCTACGACTACGAAATACCGCTGCGACCATCCGTGCAGGTCGACCTGCTGGCGCAGGCGGACGGCCGCAGCGTCATACTGGTGGACCGGATGCAGTGGATCAGCGACCGCTACGACGGCCTGCGCCTGATGATTCGGGCGGACAGCAACGGCGAGTACGCCTGGATCGATACGCCCACCGGGCGCCATGCGCTCTACATGCCGGACGGATACGGCGACGGCTTGCGCATGAAGCAGGCACTGCGTATCCCCGAGAACGGCGAGGCCGATTACACCATCGATTTCGACCTGCGCCAGTCCATCCTGCCGCCACCGCCGGTGCGCCGGGTTGCGTCCCGGTCGTCTATGCCTTCGCCGGGAGCAGTATCACGCCCGACGACATCGATCGCATCGCGCCGGAGCCGCTGAACGAGGGTACGGCCAGGCTCGATTCGGCCAGCGGAGAGTACCGCTACGTGCTGGCGCATATGCCGCCGGGCCAGTACACGATTGCGCTGACCTGCCAGGGAGACCTCGACCTGCCGAACCGCAACGAGCTGTCGGCTATCTCTTCCGTGGTCACCTTCGGTGCGCCGGTGCAGGTGACCGTGCCGGCCGGTGCGGAAGTCCAGGTGAACCTGCCGTAGTATTGGGCTGGCTGTAGCAGGCAACGAGGAGGCGATTCCCATGAGCGACCTGGAACAGGCCGCCGCGACGCAGCTGGCGAACATCGAGAAGCGCACGGGGCGCAGCATCCACGACCTTGCGGCGTTGCTGCGGGCCAGTGGGCTGGCGAAGCACGGCGAGCAGGTGGCGCTGCTCAAGCGCGAGCTGGGCATGGGCCACGGCGACGCCAACCTGCTGGCGCACCACGTGCGCAAGCTCGACGCCGTGGCGGCGGGGCAGGCCGGGCCGGCGACGCCGGCGGACGCCGTGGCCGCGCTCTACAGCGGCAAGAAGGCGCACCTGAGGCCCATCCACGACAAGCTCATGGCCGCGATCCGCAAGTTCGGCGCCTTCGAAGAGGCGCCGAAGAAGAGCTACGTCAGCCTGCGACGCAAGAAGCAGTTCGCCATGATCGGCCCGGCCACGAACACCCAGGTCGAGGTCGGCATCAACCTCAAGGGCATCGAGCCCACCGGCGGCCTGGTGGCGCTGCCGCCGAAGAGCATGTGCGACTACAAGATCCGCATCGGCAGCGCGGACGAGGTGGACAAGGCGCTGCTGGGGTGGATCCGCAAGGCCTTCGACGCGGCGGGCTGACGGCGGCCGCGTCGCTGCAGCAAGGCCGGCGCTCGGCAGCCAGGCCTATTCGGGCGGTTTCCTCAAGCTGCCGGCCCGCCTGACCACGCCCGCCCCGAACTTCTCCTGGATCGCGTCCGCCACCCTGTCAACCCGGGTTGCTTCTGCTGCTGCGGGCGCGAACAGGTCGGCCTGCGCGTCCGGCGCCGCGTCGAAGCCGCTCACGCCGACTCCGAGCAGCCGCAGCGGCTGGCCGGGGCGCGGCAATCGCTCGAGCAGGGCGCTGGCGGCGCGCCAGATATCCGCCGTGGTATTCGTCGGGGCGGCCAGCGTCTGTGCCCGGGTCACGGTGGTGAAGTCGGCGTAGCGCGCCTTGAGTTGCACCGTGCGGCCGGCGAGGTCCTTGTGGCGCAGCCGCCAGGAGACCTGTTCGACCAGTTGCAGCAGGATGGCGCGCAGCGCCTCGCGCTCGGCGATGTCCGCGGCGAAAGTGGTCTCGTTGGAGACCGAGCGGGTCTCGCGCTCGGGCACCACCTCGCGCGGGTCGATGCCGCGCGCCAGCTCGAGCAGGTGCAGGCCGTGGCGCCCGAAATGCCGCCGCATGAAGTCCTCGTCGCGCCGCGCCACGTCGCCGATGGTCTTGAGGCCGAGGCGGTGCATGGCCTGCTCGCCGACCTTGCCGACGCCCCACAGCCTGTTGACGGGCAGCGGGCCGAGGAAGGCATGGATCTCGCCGGCCTCGACCACCAGTAAGCCGTCCGGCTTGCCGAGGTCGGACGCGATCTTGGCGACGAACTTGACCGGCGCGATGCCCACCGAGGCGACGAGCCCCAGCTCGTCACGGATTTCCCGCTTGATGCGCCGGGCGATGTCCGGCACCGGGCCGAACAGACGCACGCTGCCGCGCAGGTCGAGGAAGGCCTCGTCCAGCGACAGCGGTTCTATGAGCGGGGTGTAGCGCTCGAGGATGGCATGGATGCGGCGCGATTCCGCGGCGTACACGGCCATGCGCGATGGCAGGATGACCAGCTCGGGACAGCGCTTGAGCGCCGTGGCCATCGGCATTGCGGAGCGCACGCCGAAGCGCCTTGCCGGGTAGCTGGCGGCGGCGACCACGCCGCGGCCCTCGGGTGAGCCGCCCACGACCACCGGCAGGCCCTCGAGCTCGGGCCGCTCCCGTATCTCCACGGAGGCGTAGAACGCATCCATGTCGAGGTGAGTGAACATCTGAGGGACTTCCTGCCCGCCCGGGCCAAGAAGAAAATCAGCGACGCTTCACTCCGAACGCGCTCAGCAGCAAGCCCAGCACGATGGCTGCGCCGCCACCGATGAAGTACCAGGTGGTTTCGTCACTGAACCTGCCGGTGAGCTCGCGGCGGACGTCCTCGGTGATGCTTTGCGAGGCCTCGTAGCCGAAGTACAGCAGGATGGCGCCGACCACGATGAGGGCGATGCCGAGAATGCGACTCGGGTGCATGGCGTGTCTCCTTCAAGTCCAGGCGAACGCTGGGTGCGTGTTTTTAACCTATCACGAACCGCAGCGGCTTCCCGGCCCATTCTTGCGCGTAATCGATGCCGATGCGCGGCGTGGCGATGATGCGCTGCGGCGGCACGCGCCGGCCGCGCTCGATGAACAGGACTTCGCCCGCGACGAGGTCGGCGTGGTCGAGCGCGCGATCGATGGCCAGGGCCTGGGCGAGCTTCGCGGGGCCGGAGCAGAGGTCGCGGTCCCTGAGTCGCGCGGCGGCAATCCGCCCGGCGCGATGGCGCCGCATGGTCTCCAGGCCCTCGAGCGGTTCCAGCGCGCGCAGCAGCACCGCCGCCGGGTCGCCCGGTGTCGCCGCGACCACGTTGACGCAGTGATGCATGCCGTAGATGAAATAGACGTAAGCATGGCCGGCCGGGCCCCACATGGCCGCGTTGCGCGGGGTGTGGCGGCCGCCGAAGCTGTGCGCAGCCTTGTCCTCCACGCCGAGGTAGGCCTCGGTCTCGATGATGCGGCCGGCGAGGCGCGTGCCGTCCTCCAGCACGCGCACCAGCACCTGCCCGAGCAGGCCACGCGCCAGGGTCTCGGCGTCACGCTGAAAAAAGTTTCGGCTCAGGCGGGGCACCGGCGTATCCTAAACCGACCTTTCGCTCGGGAGGATGAGGCATGTCGGGGTGGTGGCTGGCAGGGATGGCGGCGGCGCTGCTGGTGGCGTCGGAGGTGGCGAGCGCCGAGCCGCCGACCTTCGAGGCGTCCGGCTTCGGCGCTTACCGCGTGGGCGGCGATTTCGACACCGATGAGGAGGGGCCGGATCCGCGCTCGGTCGACCTGGAGGAGGGCGGAAGCTGGGGCGTCGGGGCGGGGATATATCGTGATCCCGACAGCTTCTACGAGTTCCTCTATTCGCGCCAGGAGACGCGGCTGGACCGCAACGACTACGGCCCCGGGGCGCCGGATATCACGCTCGAGTACTACCAGCTGGGCGGCACCCTGTTGCTCGGCGACAACCCGCGCATGCGGCCCTACGTTTCGCTGACGGTGGGCGCGACGCGGCTCAATGCGGACGGCTACAGCGCTGAGACGGAGTTTTCCATGAGTTTCGGCACCGGCCTGCGCATGCCGCTCACGGCACACCTCGATGTCACCGCCGGCCTGCGCGGTTACCTGACTTTCGTCGACCAGGACACCCGGCTGTTCTGCAGCACCATCAACGGCGAGGGCGCCTGCCTGCTGAATTCCAGTGGCAGCACGATCCTCCAGGTCGAGGCTGGGCTCGGGCTGACCTTCCGCTTCTAGGCGCCCGGGCGGCGCGCTTCAGGCGTGCCCGGTGACCGGGTCGATGATTGCTTTGACCTCGGTAATGCGGTTGTTTGCCACCGTTGCTGCGGGACAGGGAAACATAGGCCATGAACGCTGCATTGCCATCGGGCAGCGCAGCATGGGGCCTTTCAGCCCAGGTCGCCGAAGCGGGCTTGCAGCAGGGCCACGCCGGTCAGCGCCGCTGTTTCCGTGCGCAGGATGCGCGGACCGAGCCGGATCCCGCGATAGCCGCGGGCCCGCGCGGCCTCGCGTTCGCGTTCGTCCAGGCCGCCTTCGGGCCCGACCAGCAGGCACAGCGGCCCGGGCGGCCGATCCAGCATGGCCGGGCCGCCGTTCGCGTCCGGGTCGAGCAGCAGCCCGGTGGCGCCGGCATGCGCGGACAGCGCGCCCGGCACCGGTAGCGGCGGCAGGATGTCGGGCAAGGTGTTACGCCCGCACTGCTCGCAGGCACTGATGGCAATCGCACGCCAGTGCTCGATCTTGGGCGCCACCTTGGCCGGGTCCAGCTTCACGACGGACCGCGCCGTGAGCACCGGCCGGATGGCACTGACGCCGAGTTCCGTGGCCTTGCGCACCACCCAGTCCATGCGCTCATGGCGGCACATGCCCTGCAGCAGCACCAGCTCCAGCGGCGACTCGCGGTCGGCCTCGCGGCGCGCGCCGACCGAGATCGCCACGCTGCGGCGCGTGGCCTCAACGATCTCGCCGGCGAACTCCGGGCCGCTGCCGTCGAACAGCGTCACCGGCTCGCCGGCGCGCGCCCGCAACACACGGCCGAGATGCGCGGCGAGCTCGCTCTCCAGGACCAGGCGCTGGCCCGTGGCGAGTGGATCGTGGACGAAGATCCTTGGCGTGCGTGACATGTCTGGAGGCGTTCTCCTGCGCTGTATCCCCGAGGCTCGAGAGGCTATGCTTGGACCTGCTATTGAGCCATACCTGCGGCACATGCTCAAAGTATTCGCCGGGGCTGGCGGGGACGAGCTATGAAAATGGTGATCCGCAGTTTCCTGTCCCGCTGGCGTCAGTTGCGCCTCCCGGCGCTTCTCGCCGTGCTGCTGCTCCCGGGCGCGGCCCTGGCCCGGGATGACGACAGCAACCTCCTGGCGCAGCGCTTCCAGTTCGGGCTGGGCACCTTCATCAATGGTTCGTCACTGAACATCAGGGTGGACGGCGAAGCCGGGGAGATCGGCACGCCCGTGAACTGGGGCAAGACCATCGGCGACCGGGATGAGAGCCGCTTCCGCTTCGACGGCTTATGGCGGGTCAGCGAGCGGCATCACCTGCGGTTGATGTTCACCGATTACTCGTCGTCGGCCGAGCGCGAGATCGAGGAAGAGATCATCTGGGACGGCGACCTGATCCCGGTGGGCGTGTCGGCGCGCGGCACCTTCGGCTTCGAAGTGTTCGAGGCCGCGTACGAGTACGCCTTCGTGAAACGCCCGGACGTCGAGATCGCCGGCAGCGTGGGCCTGCACTACACGCAACTGGAGGCCACCCTGCTGGCGAATGTCCAGGTCGACGGCGAGGAGGGCCAGGTGGAGCGCGGCGGCACCGCAGACGTCGACGCGCCGCTGCCGGTGTTCGGCGCCCGCGGCCAGTGGCGACTCGGCAACAACTTCTATGCCGACCTGCTGGGCCAGGCTTTCTACCTGAGCGTCGGCGACTACACCGGCAGGATCCTCAACCTGCGCGCGACCGTCCTGTGGCAATGGCATCCGCGCCTCGGCGTGGGCATCGGCTACGACTGGTTCCGCGTCGACATCGACGGCGACGCGGACGGGTTCCAGGGGACGATGGACTGGACCTACGAGGGCCCGCAGGCTTTCGTCAACGTGGCGTTCTGAAGCCCGCTCACGCCGCCCGCGTGGCGTGGTGAATGCCGTCGATGGCGACGCGGGTCATCTGGGCGATCTGTTCATCGTCCACGACGTAGGGCGGCATGAAGTACACCACGTGGCCGAGCGGGCGCAGCAGCATGTTGTGCTGGAGGCCGTACTCGTACACCCGGATGCCGCGCCGTTCCTGCCATGGATAGGGTTCCCGCGTCTTGCGATCCCGGACCATCTCGATGGCCAGGATCATGCCGTGCTGGCGGATGTCGCCGACGTGCGGATGGTCCTCGAGCTCGGCCACGCCGGCGCGCATCTGCGCGGCGCGCGCGCGGTTCTTGTCGAGCACGTCGCTCGCCGCGAACAGGTCCAGCGTCGCCAGCGCCGCCGCACAGGCCACCGGGTTGCCGGTGTAGCTGTGCGAGTGGAGGAACGCGCGCAGCGTCGCGTACTCGTCGTAAAAGGCGCCGTAGACCTCGTCGGTGGTGAGCACCACGGACAGCGGCAGGAAGCCGCCGGTCAGTCCCTTCGACAGGCACATGAAGTCCGGTGCGATGCCGGCCTGTTCGCAGGCGAACATGGTGCCGGTGCGGCCGAAGCCGACGGCGATCTCGTCCGCGATCAGGTGCACGCGGTGGCGGTCGCAGATGGCGCGCAACTCGCCGAGGTAGGCCGGGTCGTGCATGCGCATGTAGCCGGCGCACTGCACCAGCGGCTCGATGATCACCGCGCAGACCTCGCCCGCATGCCGCTCCAGCAGCGTCTCGAGCTCGGCCGCGCGGCGGCGCGCGCAGTCGGCCGGGCTCTCGCCGGGCGCGGCGAGATACGCGTCGGGGGAAGGCGCCAGCAGGCACTCCATCAAGAGCGGCCGGTAGGTCTCCTTGTACAGCGCCACGTCGCCGACGGCGAGCGCGCCGAGGGTCTCGCCGTGGTAGCTGTTCTCCAGCGCCACGAAGCGCTTGCGCTGCGGCTCGCCGCGGTTGAGCCAGTAGTGGAAGCTCATCTTCAGCGCCACCTCGACCGCCGAAGAACCGTTGTCCGCGTAGAAGCAGCGGGTCAGGCCCTCCGGCGTGAGGCCGACCAGGCGCTCGGACAGCTCCACCACCGGCTCGTGGGTGAAGCCGGCCAGCATCACGTGCTCGAGCGACTCGACCTGGCGGCGCACCGCGTTGGCGATCACCGGGTTGGCGTGGCCGAACAGGTTCACCCACCAGGAGCTGATGCAGTCGAGGTAACGGCGGCCGTTGAAATCCTCCAGCCAGGCACCGGCGCCGCGCCGGATGGGGATCATCGGCAGCCACTCGTGGTCCTTCATCTGCGTGCAGGGATGCCACACGCAGGCCAGGTCCCGCGCCACCAGCCCGGCGTTGGCGTCGCGGCGCGCGCTCACGCCGCCTGGCTGCAGAAATGCCGCACGACCAGCTCCATCACGTCCACGGCGCGATAGGCCTGGGTCAGCGCGATCGATTCATCCGGCTGGTGCGCCACGGCGATGTCCCCGGGGCCGCAGATCACCACGTCCATGTCGAGCTTTTGGAACAGCGGCCCCTCGGTGCCGAAATTGACCGCGCCGCAGGCATGTCCGGAGGCGTGCTCGCAGGCCTCGGCGAGGTCCTTGTGCGCGCCCGGGGCGAGCGGCTCGATGCCGTCGAACAGGGCGGTGAAGCCGAGCTCGAAGCCGCTGCCCTCGAGGGCGCGGGTCACGGCGGCGCGCAGCCCGGCGCGCGTCTCCGCGCAGCGCATGCCGGGCACCAGCCTCAGGTCCACGTCCAGCTCGCAGTCGGCGCAGATGCGGTTCGGGTTGTCGCCGCCGCGGATGGCGCCGATGTTGAGCGTCGGCCCGGGCACCGGGAACGCCGCGCCGGGAAATTTCTCCGCCAGGCCGTCGATGAAGGCGTGCAGGGCGACGATCGCCGCCATGGCCCCGTCGATGGCGTTGAGGCCGGCCGCCGGGTTGCTGGCGTGCCCGCTGCGGCCGTCGATGCGGATGCGTTCCATGAGCACGCCCTTGTGGCGGGTGATGGGCTTGAGGCCGGTGGGCTCGCCGATCACGACGCGGCTGCCGAGGGCTTCGCCTTCCTCCACCAGCGCGCGGGCGCCGCCCATGCCGCTTTCCTCGTCGGCGGTGCCGACGATGACCAGCGGGCGCGCCAGCTTCTGCAGGTCCACCCGCGCGGCGGCATGGGCCGCGACGGCGAGGAAGGACTTCATGTCGGCGCTGCCGAGGCCGTAGAGACGGCCGTCCTGCACTTCGCCGGCGAAGGGATCGCGGGTCCAGCGACTGGCGTCGTAAGGGACCGTGTCGGTGTGACCGGACAGCACCAGGCCGTCGTCGCCGGGCGCGCTGCGCGCCACCAGGTTGTACTTGCCCGCGAGGCCCGGCACCGGCTTGATCTCGATGCTGAAGCCCAGCGGCTCCAGCCAGCCGGCGAGCAGTTCGCTCACCGCGTGGTTGCCCTGGTCGTGGGCGGGTTGCAGGCTGCTGACCGAGGGGACGGCCACCAGCCGGCACATCATGTCCTGGAGCGTGGGGAGCTTGTTGTTCATCCCGTGCATGATCCGGATGCGCCGGCACGGGTGCAAGCGGGCGCACGCCGGTGCAGACTGTGGCCATGGCGGCGCGCAAACCCCGGCCCAGGTTCACCATCGACCGCGACAGCGGCCTGTTCGCCGCGGCGCGCCAGGTGCCGTCGCCCAACCACAACGCGCGCCCCGCGGGGATGGCGCTCGAGCTCATCGTGGTGCACAACATCAGCCTGCCGCCCGGCGAGTTCGGCGGGCCGTGGATCGACCGCCTGTTCACCAACGAGCTCAGCCCGCACGCCCACCCTTATTTCGGCCGCGTCGCCGCGCTGCGCGTGTCGGCGCACCTGCTCATCCGCCGCGACGGCGAGCTGGTGCAGTACGTGCCGTTCCACCGCCGCGCCTGGCACGCCGGCGCGTCGCGCTGGCAGGGGCGGGAGGACTGCAACGATTTCTCGGTGGGGATCGAGCTGGAGGGCACGGACCACGGCGGCTACACCACGGCGCAGTACCGGCGCCTGGCGGTCTCGATCCGCGCGCTCTGTCGTGCCTATCCGACGCTGTCGCCGCAGCGGCTCGCCGGCCACAGCGACATCGCCCCGGGGCGCAAGACCGACCCCGGCCCGTCCTTCGACTGGGACCGGCTGGCGCGCTGGCTCGCACCGCGCCGCTATAATCGGAAGCCGAAGAGGGCCCCATGAACCTGATTGCGCTGATACTCGGGCTGGTGCTGGAGCGGATGCTGACGCGTCTGCTGGACCTGCGCGGGCTCACCTGGTTCACGGCCTGGTTCGACGTCGGCGGCCGCTGGATGCGCCGCGCGCCGGGTCGCGCCGGACTGCTGGTCGGCGTGCTCGTGATGCTGCTGCCGGCGCTGCCCGTGGCCTGGATCGCCTGGGCCTTCCACGACGTGCTGTCAGGCCTGCCGTACATCGCCTTTGCCACGGTGGTGCTGCTGCTGAGCCTGGGCCCGCAGGACCTGCTGGCACAGGTGAACGACTGGCTGGAAGCGAAGGCGCGCGGCGACGAACATGCCGCGGCCGAGGCGGAGCGCGCCATCTGCGAGGCCGACAGCGAAGCCACGGAGAAGGCCACGGCGCGCAAGCTCGAGAGCGCGATCCTGGTGCAGGCGAATCACGGCATCTTCGGCGTCATCTTCTGGTTCATGGTGCTGGGCCCTGCCGGCGCCTGGGCGTACCGGGCCGCGGACCTGTTCCGGCGGCACATGCGTGCCACCGGCTCGGGCGGGCGCAACACGGCGCGCGCAGAGTTGCTGTTCGGGATCGTGACCTGGGTGCCCGCCCGCCTGCTGGCCGCGTCCTACGCCGTCGCCGGCAGCTTCGACGACGCCTTCGAGGACTGGCGCGCCTACTACCACCGCACCTCGGCGGGCTTTTTCCGCGTCAGTGAGAATATCCTCGCGGCCGCCGGTATCGGCGCCATCCGGCGTCGCACCCCCGAGGCCGGGTCAGCGGCGGCCATCGAGGCCACGCGCGACCTGGTGCGCAGGACCCTGTTCATCTGGCTCACCGTCATTGCGGCCCTGACGCTGGTCGGCTGGGCGACGTGAGCCGCGGCCGGCGCCTGTCGGCGGCGCTGTGCGCCGTGGCCTGTGTCGTGCTGGCCCCGCTGGCGACAGCCGAGCCCGAGCCGTTACCCGGGGCGGCACGGCGCATCGTCACCCTGGCGCCGCACCTGGCGGAACTGGTCCATGCGGCCGGGGCGGGAGACCGGCTGGTCGGTGTCAGCGAGTGGAGTGACTACCCGCCAGGCGTCGAGATGCTGCCGCGCGTGGGCAACGCCTTCCAGGTCGACCAGGAACGCCTCGCGGCGCTGGCGCCGGACCTGGTGCTCGGCTGGCGCGGCGGCAATCCCGAACGCGTGCTCGCGCAACTGGAACAACGGGGGTACCGCGTGGTGGCGCTGGAGACGGCCACGCTCGAGGACGTCGCATTGCAGCTGGAGGCGATCGGCCGACTCGCGGGCACCGGGGAGGCCGCGGCGCAGGCTGCGCGCCGCTACCGCGAGGCCCTGGCGGCGTTGCGCGCGCAGCAGTCCGGCAAGGCGGAGCTGCGGGTCTTCTACCAGGTCTCGTGGCAGCCGCTGTACACCATTGGCGGGCGGCAGCTGATCAGCCGCGTCATCGCCCTGTGCGGTGGCCGCAACGTGTTTGCTGAGGTGGAAACGCTGGCGCCTGCGGTGGGGCTGGAGGCCGTGGTGGCGCGCGACCCGCAGGTGATCCTCGGCGGCGGCAGCAAGGCGGGCCAGTTCGACGGCTGGCAGCGCTGGAGCTCGGTCAGCGCCGTGGCCGGGGGGCATATGTACGCCGTGGACGGCAACCTGGTGACGCGACCGGCGCCGCGTATCCTTGCCGGCGCGCGCCAGGTCTGCGCCGCCCTCGACCGGGCGCGCGAATAGCCCTCAGGCCCGGTTCAGCCCCTTCTGCCACAGCACCTCGGAGCCCTGCTCGTGGCGTGCGATGACGCGCGCCAGCACGAACAGCAGGTCGGAGAGCCGGTTCAGGTAACGCGAGGCCTCGGGGTTGACGTCGTCCCGTTGCGCCAGCGTCCACACGCGCCGCTCTGCGCGCCGGCAGACCGTGCGGGCGAAATGACAGGCGGCGGCGCCCGGCCCGCCGCCGGGCAGGATGAAATCCTTCAGCGGCGGCAGCGGCGCGTTGAAATCGTCCAGCTCGCGTTCCAGACGGGCGACGTAGCCGGGCGTGATGGCGGTGTAGCCGGGGATGCACAGCTCGCCGCCGAGGTCGAACAGGTCGTGTTGCACCCGCACCAGGCAGTCGAGGATGGATTCCGGGAGCCCGGGCACGGCGAGGACCATGCCCACCGCGCTGTTGGCCTCGTCCACGGTGCCGAAAGCCTCGACACGCACATCGTCCTTGGGCACGCGCGTGCCGTCGCCCAGCCCGGTGGTGCCGTCGTCGCCCGTGCGCGTGTAGATCCGGCTCAGCCTGTGTCCCATGTCGTCTCCCGTCCCGTTCAGTAACTGTAGGCCAGGCTGGCGTAAATGCCCCGTCCCGCCGTGTTGTAGCCGTCGACCAGCTCGTAGTCCTGGTCGAGGAGGTTCTCGAGCCGCGCCCGCAGCGCCCAGCGCTCGGCCAGCTGCAGCTTGGCGGTGAGGTTGACCAGCACGTAGCCCGCCAGCCGCACGTCGCCGAAGTCCCTGCGTTCGCCGGAGGCGAGCATTTGGAGTCCGAGCTCGTGTTCGCCGAGCCCGCGCGTGAGCTGGGCGGTGGCGATGCGCTCCGCGCGCCGCAGCAGCTGCGCCCCGGTGCGACGGTCCTCGGGCCGCTGCAGCACCAGCTGCGTGTCCACCGTCCAGTCGCCGTGCCGCGCCCGCCAGCCGAACTCGGCGCCCTTGATACGCGCGTCGCCGATGTTCTCGTTGCGTCCCGGCAGTTCGCCGAGGAAGCCGTCCGGGTCGAAGTACTCGATGAGGTCGTCGATCTCGGTATGGAACAGCGCCAGGGCCAGCTCGTGATCGCGATGCGGGCGGTACTTGAGGCCGAAGTCGACGCTGCGCGAGATCTCGGGCTGCAGCTCGGGATTGCCGCCGAAGGCATACAGGTCGCTCGTGCCGGGCGCGCGGAAGCCGCGGCCGATACCGGCCGTCGCCGACCAGGCGGCGCCCAGCGCGGTGCCCCACTCCAGGTTCCAGGTGTTCACGCCGCCGAAGGTGTCGTGGTCCGTGTGGCGCCCGGCGGCAACAAAACGGTGCGTGCCGAGTTCGAAGCCGGCCTGCAGGTAAGCCGCGTTTTCATCGCGGTCGGCCTTGCCGGCGCCGGGCGCCTCCTCGAGCGGGGCGCCGAAGCTCTGGCCCGAGGTCTCCTCCCGGGACAGGCTGAGGCCCGCGGTAAGCTCGAGGCCGCGCACCAAATCGAGATCGTTCTGCCAGTCGACCAGGTCGCGCTCCGTGCGCACGAAATCGTCCGGGTCGAACGCCAGCTCGCCCTGGTCGATGTGATCGATGACGCGCGCCAGGGTCAACTGCGAGCGCCAGTCGCGGCCCTGCCACGCCGCCTGCAGGCGGGTCAGGCGGTTCTCGAAATCCTGGTCCTGCGGGGCGCGAAAAAAGTCGGCGTACTCGGTGTTGCCCTCGGCCTGCCAGTGACTGGCCTCCAGTCGCAGCGCGCCCGCGTCGGCACGCAGCCAGGCGTTGACGGCGTCGTTGGCGAAGCCGCGGTCCTCGTCGCTGTCGCGGTAGGTGGGGAAGCCGTCGGTGCGCAGCGTGGTCGCGGAGATGCCGGCGGCCATGCGCTCACCCTGCGCCGAGACCCGGGCGCCGGCGCCGCGCAGGCCGTAGCGTCCCGCCTGCACGTGCGCGCCGAGCTCGCGCCCCGCCGCGCCGCGCCGGGTGATGATGTTGATCACGCCGCCGATGGCCTCGGAGCCGTACAGCGAGGAGCGCGGGCCCTTGACGATTTCCACCCGCTCGACCAGCTCGGGGGTGATGTTTTGCAGCGCGGCGCCGCCCGCAGTGCCCGGGTTCACCTTGACGCCGTCGATCAGCACCAGGGTGTGGTTGCTGTTGGCGCCGCGGATGAAGGCCGAGGTGACCTGCCCCGGCCCGCCGTTGCGCGCGATCTCGATGCCGGCGTGGTAGCGCAGCAGCTCGGCGACGTCGATGGCGTTGCTGCGCTCGATCTCCTCGCGGCCGATGACCACCACCGGCGGCAGCGCCTGGTCGGCGCTGATGGCGCGGCGCGTGGCGGTGACCAGCACGTGGTCCAGCACGGCGGTGTCCGCGGCGGCGGGCGACGCGAACGTGACGGCGGCCAGGGCGATGGCCGCCAGGGCATGTGAGTGTTGCAAGGCCTGTTCCCCCGCGCATGCACTCCCGCATGCGCTCGATCGCGGAATCCGCCGGGGATCGGGGGGAAGGTACAGCGGCCGGTCCTGGCCGGTGCGTGCTCCCGCCGAGCACCCGGAACCCGCCAGGCCGGTCTCCGGGCTCGCGAGCGGGGGATTCCCGGCGGCATCGCCTTCCCACGCTGTTGCGCAGTGGCTCCCGGCCGTGCGGACGGGTGATGACGCTTGACTCGCTTACCGTTGCGGGGGCAGCGCCGGATTCTCACCGGCTTCCCGGGGAACCCCTCGGGGGATTCCCAGCGCGCCGCGTTGGCGCCGCGCTCACCTGACAGCGCGCATGTTGTCTCCCGCGCCGCGGGGTGTCAAATTGGCGGCCATGGAACGCTCCAGATTTCTCCAGGTGGCGCTCGATGCCGCCGCGGCCGCCGCCGAGGTCATCCGGCATTACTACCGCGACGACATCGAGGTATCGCTCAAGCCCGACCAGACGCCCGTCACCAGGGCCGACGTGGAGTCGGAGCAGGTCATCCGCAAGGCGATCACGGACGCCTTCCCGGACCATGGCTTTTACGGCGAGGAGACCGGCCACCAGGGGCTCGATGCGGAGTACCTGTGGCTGGTGGATCCCATCGATGGCACGCGCAGCTTCGTGCGCGGCTACCCCTTCTTCTCCACCCAGGTGGCGCTGATGCACCACGGACGCATCGTTGTCGGCGTCTCCAGCGCGCCGGCCTTCGGGCAGCTGGCCTGGGCGGAGCGCGGGCAGGGCGCCTTCCTCGACGGCCACGACTGCCGCGTGAGCCAGGTCGAGCGGCTCGAGGAGGCCGCGGTGTCCTCCGGCAACCTGCGCACGCTGGCCTCGGGGCCGCGCTGGAGCGACTGGGCCGAGGTGGTGCGACGGGTGGCCCGGATCCGTGGTTACGGGGATTTCTATCACTACCACCTGCTGGCGTCCGGCCGCATCGAGGCGGTGGTGGAATCGGACGTGAACATCCTTGATATCGCAGCTTTGTCCTTGATCGTCGAGGAAGCGGGGGGCATTTTCACCGATCTCGAGGGCCGCCCCGTCGGCCTGGAGACGACCAGCGTGCTGGCCGCCAATCGCCATCTCTATCCCGAGCTCGCGAGCCTGCTGCGCGTGCCGCGCGCATAGCGTCGATGCGCTGCAACAGGTTACATTTGCGGGCTGGACCCTGAATGGAGGCAACCGCCATGGCCGCAGAGCCTGCCGACATCGCCGAGCAGCAACAGATCGCCCGCATGCGGCGCCTGTTCGATACGCAGCGCGAGGCGTTCCGGGCGGCGCCGATGCCGGACCTCGCCGCGCGGCGCGCGGACCTGAAACGCCTCAAGGACGTGCTCATCGCCAACCGCGAGCGTTTCGTCGCCGCGGTGTCAGCCGACTTCGGCGGGCGGGCCGCGGCCGAGACCCAGGCCGAGATCCTCACCGTGGTGCACCACATCAAGTTCTGCCTGCGCCGGCTCAAGCGCTGGATGAAGCCGCAACGGCGCGGGACGAGCCTGCTGATGGCGACCACCAAGGCCATGGTGTACTACCAGCCGCTGGGCGTGGTCGGCGTCGTGGTGCCGTGGAACTATTCCATCGCGCTCTCCGCCGGGCCGCTGGTGTTCGCCCTCGCCGCCGGCAACCGCGTCATGGTCAAGATGTCCGAGACCACGCCGCGCACCGCCGAGCTGATGCGCCACGTCCTCTCCGAGGCCTTCGAGGAGCGCCAGGTGGCGGTGGTGCTGGGCGAGGCCAGGACCGCGCAGGAATTCACCCGGCTGCCCTTCGACCACCTGCTCTACACCGGCGGCTCCGATATCGGCCGCATGGTGATGCGCGAGGCCGCCGCGAACCTGACGCCGGTGACGCTGGAACTGGGCGGCAAGTCGCCGACCCTGATCTCCGAGGACGTCCCCATGGACCTGGCCGCGGAACGCATCTGCTTCGGCAAGGCGCTGAACGCCGGCCAGACCTGCGTGGCGCCGGACTACGTGCTGTGCCCGGCCGGCCGGGTGGACGAGTTCGTGCAGGCCTTCGGCAACGCCCTCGGCCGCATGTACCCCGGGCTGGTGCGCAGCGCCGACTACAGCGCCATCGTCAACGAGCGGCACTACCGCCGCATCCGCGGCTATGTCGACGACGCGCGCGAGCGGGGCGCCGAAGTGGTCGAACTCAATCCCGGCGGACAGTCGCCGGAGACCGGCAGCCGCAAGTTGCCGCTGTACCTGGTGAAGCACGCCACCGCCGAGATGCGGGTGATGAAAGAAGAGATCTTCGGGCCGGTGCTGCCGATCGTCGCCTACAACCACCTGCAGGAAGCCATCGATTTCATCAACGCCCGGCCGCGGCCGCTGGCGCTGAACCTGTTCGACTTCAACGCTGACCGGCGCGCCCGGGTGCTGGCCGAGACGCATGCCGGCGGCGTCTGCATCAACGACGCCGTGAGCCAGTTCATCGCCGAGGACCTGCCCTTCGGCGGCGTGGGCGAGTCCGGCATGGGGCATTACCACGGCTACGAGGGCTTCCTCACCTTCTCGCATGCCAAGGCGGTGTTCGAGCGCCCGCGCATCAATACCGGCAAGGTGTTGTACGCACCGCACGGCGGCTGGCTGCAGCGCCTGCTGTACTGGTTCTACCTGCGCTGACCGCGCCGGGGACGGAACACAAGCGCATGTGGCTTACGGTCGAAGGCATCGAGCAGGCGTACGGCGATAACCGGGTGCTGAAGGATCTTTCCTTCCGCATCCCGGCCGGCGCCATCGGCTGCCTGCTGGGACCGAGCGGCTGCGGCAAGACCACCGCGCTGCGCTGCATCGCCGGCTTCGAGAACGTGCAGGCCGGCCGCATCCTGCTCAACGGCGAAGTGCTCAGCAGGCCGGGCTTTACCGTGCCGCCGGAGAAACGCGGCCTGGGGATGGTGTTCCAGCAGTACGCCCTGTTCCCGCATCTCGACGTGGCGGCCAACGTGGGCTTCGGCCTGCGCGGCCTGAAGGGCGCCGAAAAGCAGCGGCGCGTGGCCGAGGTGCTGGACGTCGTCGGCCTGGGCGGGCGCGAGAACCTGTTTCCAGACGAGCTTTCCGGCGGCCAGCAGCAGCGCGTGGCGCTGGCGCGCGCGCTGGCACCGCGGCCCGGGCTGCTGCTCATGGACGAGCCCTTTTCCAGCCTGGATACCGGGCTGCGGGTGCGCCTCGGCACTGAGATCCGCGACATCCTCAAGCAGCAGGGCATCACCGCCTTGCTGGTGACGCACGACCAGGCCGAGGCCTTCGCCGTGGCGGACGAGATCGGCGTCATGCGCGAGGGGCGGCTGGAGCAGTGGGACACCGCCTACAACCTTTACCACCGCCCGGCCAGCCGCTTCGTCGCCGAGTTCGTCGGCGAGGGCTGTTTCGTGCCCGGCGAGGCCATCGGCGACGGCACCGTGCAGATCGAGCTGGGGCGGCTGGAGCCGACCGAGCCGATGGCGCTGGCCGCGGCGGAGTCGGTGGAGGTGCTGCTGCGCCCGGACGACATCGTGCATGACGACGACAGCAGCCAGACTGCGACCGTGCTGCGCAAAGCCTTCCGCGGCGCCTCCATCCTCTACACCCTCGGCCTCCCCAGCGGGCGGCGCGTGCTGGCACTGGTGCCCAGCCACCACGACCACCGCATCGGCGAGCGCATCGGCATCCGCCTCGAGGCGGACCACGTGGTGGTGTTCCAGGGCTGAGCCCCGCGTCGCTCCTGCGCTGTTGCCCCTGCGCTTGGCTTCCCCGGCACCGTGTGGAAGAATCCGGGGCAACAGTTTTTGGCATAACCGCCGATGAAGGATTGCATAGACGAGCATGGCTTTCGGGCCAACGTCGGCATCATCCTCACCAACGAGGCGGGACGCGTTTTCTGGGCCGGCCGCGCAGGCCGCCCCGGCTGGCAGTTCCCGCAGGGCGGCATCCTCGAGGGCGAAAGCCCGCGTGAAGCGATGTTCCGCGAGCTGGAGGAGGAGATCGGGCTGACGCGCGACGACGTGCGGGTGCTGGGCAGCACGCGCGGGTGGTTACGTTACCGGCTGCCCCGGCGTTACATCCGTCGCCACAGCCGGCCGGTGTGCGTCGGGCAGAAGCAGCGCTGGTTCCTGCTCAGGCTCACCGCGGCCGAAGAGCGGGTGCGCTTCGATTGCTGCGACCACCCGGAGTTCGATCGCTGGTGCTGGGTGAATTGGTGGCACCCGGTGGACGAGGTGATCTACTTCAAGCGGCGCGTGTACCTGCGTGCACTGCGCGAGTTCGGACGGCTGGTGTTCCCCGAGGGCCCGCCGCCGCCGCCCGGTTCGACGGCCGGCCAGACCGAGACCTGAGGGCGGTCCTCCGCCCGACCCTGGAGACCCCGTGGACGAACAGCGCCTCGTCGTCAGGCTTCATGACCCGCGCCGCCTGCGCCTGCTGCTGGCGGCCCTCGCGCTGCTGGCGCTGCTGGCGGGCTTCGGCCTGTTCCAGTGGGGCCAGTTTGCAGCCGGCGGCGCCGGCTCGCGAGCCGAGACCCGGGTCGCCGAACTGTCCGCGGCCGTGGCCCGCCTCGAAGCCGAGACCCGCATGCTGCGGGAAGAGCTGGCGCGCGCGCAGACCTCGCTGGAGGTCGACCGCGAGGCCCAGGTGCACCTCAAGGAGGCGCTGGCCGAGAGCGAAAGCCGGGTCGCAGCGCTGAACGAGGAACTGCAGTTCTACCGTCGCATCGTGGTGCCCTCCGAGGGGCGCATGGGCCTGCGGGTGCAGACTTTCGAAGTCGTGGACGGTCCGCTCGAGTACAGTTACCGGCTGCGGCTGCTGCTGGTGCAGAACCCGCAGCGCTCGGGCCGCGCCAGCGGTCGCGTGGACCTTGCGCTGCACGGGCTGCTGGAAGGCGAGGAGGCGGTGCTGGCCCTGGAACAGCTGGCTGCGGAGCCGCAGCCCTACGAGTTCCTTTACTTCCAGGACGTCGACCTGGACATCATCATCCCGGAGGGGTTCGTGCCGCAGTCGGCGGAAATTTCCCTCCAGCCATCCGGGCGCAACGGGCGCCCGGTGACCGCCAGCTTTCCCTGGGACTCCCGGGGCTGACAGGAATATCCCTATGTTTGGCAAGAAGAAACGTGACATTTCCACCATCGCCACCCTCATCGGTGCCGGGACCCGGGTCACGGGCGACCTGGCGTTTCGCGGCCGCCTGCACCTCGACGGCGTGGTCGCGGGCGACGTGACCGGCGAGGCGGGCGCCTCGGTGCTGGTGATTGGCGCCGACGGGCTCGTGGAAGGCGCCGTGCAGGTCGATGAACTGATCCTCAACGGCTCGGTGCGCGGCGACGTGGTGGCGCGCGAGCGCGTCGAGCTCGGCGCCTCGGCCCGTGTCGACGGCAACGTGGCCTACAAGCTGCTGCAGATGTCGGCGGGCGGCTGCGTCAACGGCCGCCTGCTGCACCAGCCCGGGGGCCAGCAGGCCCTGCCCGCCCCGGAAGGGGACGCGTCCGCCCCTGAGGTCGGGTAGAATAGGCGACCCATCAACCGGCAGTGACGATCAGCACCATGGCAACGAACATGACCGAGACCACCGCTACTGACCAGCCGCTGCTGTTCACGGACGCGGCCGCCGGCAAGGTCGGCGAGCTGATCCGGGAAGAGAGCAACCCGAATCTCAAGCTGCGCGTCTTCATCCAGGGCGGCGGCTGCTCCGGCTTCCAGTACGGCTTCACCTTCGACGAGAACGAGGACGAGGGCGACACCCGCATCGAGAACGGCGGCGTCACCCTGCTCGTGGACCCGATGAGCATCCAGTACCTCATGGGGGCCGAGATCGATTACCGCGAGGACCTGAACGGCGCCCAGTTCGTGATCCGCAACCCGAACGCGTCCACGACCTGCGGCTGCGGCTCCTCCTTCGGGGTTTGACGGCGCCGCGGTGAAGCGCTGAGCCCGCGCGCGATGGCGACCGACCCGACGCCGGACGTCATCGCCGCGGTCGACCTCGGCTCGAACAGCTTCCACATGGTGGTGGCTCGCCGCAGCAACGGCGAGATCACCATCCTCGACCGTATTCGCGAGATGGTGCGCCTCGGCGCCGGCCTGGATGCCCAGGGCCGGATCACGCCCGCTGCGGCCGAGGTCGCGCTGGCCTGCCTTGGGCGCTTCCGCGAACGCCTGGCGGCGCTGGAAGCGGGCCAGGTGCGGGCGGTCGGCACCAACACCCTGCGGCGCGCGCGCCGCCGTGCCGGCTTCCTGGCGCAGGCGCGCAAGGCACTCGGCCATCCCATCGAAGTCATCTCCGGCGTCGAGGAGGCGCGCCTGGTCTACCTCGGCGCCGCCCACAGCCTGCCCGCGCAGGCGGGGCGCCGCCTCGTCGTGGATATCGGCGGCGGCAGCACCGAGCTCATCGTCGGCGAGGGCTACGAAGCGCTGCGCCTGGAGAGCCTGTACATGGGCTGCGTCAGCAGCAGCGAGCGGTTTTTCCCCGGCGGTGCGGTGACCGCGCAGGGGTTTCGCGATGCGCGCCTGTTCGCGCGGCGCGAGCTCGAGCCGGTGCGCAAGGCGTTCCGCCAGCAACACTGGCTGGAGGCGGTGGGTACTTCGGGCACCATTCGCGCCACGGGGCGGGTGCTACGGCTGCTCGGCGCGACCGGCGGGGAGATCACGCGCGCGGGGCTGGAGCTCCTGCGCGAGCGCCTGCTGGCTGCGGGCAACATGGCGCGCCACGACCTGCCGAGCCTGAGTGAGCAACGCGCGCCGGTGTATCCGGGCGGCCTCGCGGTCCTGACCGAGATCTTCGCGGCGCTCGAGATCGAGAGCATGACGCCGGCGGAGGGCGCGCTGCGCGAGGGCCTGCTGTGGGACCTCGTCGGCCGGCTCACCGACGAGGATGCGCGCGACCGCAGCGTGCGCGGTTTCCAGCAGCGCTTCCACGCCGACGCGGCGCAGGCGGAGCGTGTCGAGGCCACGGCGCTGGCCCTGCTGGAGCGGCTGGCGGGACCCTGGGACCTGGCGGACCCCGAGTGCGCCGACCTGCTGGCCTGGGGCGCGCGGCTGCACGAGGTGGGACTGGACATCGCCCATGCCCAGCACCAGCTGCATGCGGCCTACTTGCTGCGCCATGCCGACCTGGCGGGTTTTTCCTTCGATCAGCAGCGCCGCCTGGCGGTGCTGGTCGGCGGGCACCGACGCAAGATCCGCAAGGACCTGCTGGATGACCTGCAGGAACCATGGTTGAAGCGGATGCCCTACCTGATGACCATCCTGCGCCTGGCGGTGCTGCTCAAGCGCAGCCGCAGCGACAAGCCGGTGCCGGCGCTGGATATCGAGGCCACGCGGCGCAAGCTGAAACTGGGCTTCCCCGAGGGCTGGCTGGACACGCATCCGCTCACGCTCGCCGACCTCGAGCAGGAAGCGCGCTACCTCGGCGCCCTGGACCTGAAGCTCAGCTTCCGCTGAGTACCTGGGCGAGAGAGGCCAGGCGCGCCTCCTGGGCGGAAATGCCGGCCGCCGCCGCCGCCCGGCGCCAGCTGCTGTCGGGCTGCATCTCCCAGGCATAACGGTCGTCTGCCAGCTCCAGTTCCAGGTCCTGTGCCAGGCGACGCCGCAACGCCGCCCGGGTGACCGGGAACAGCACCTCGACGCGGGTGAAGAAGTTGCGTTCCATCCAGTCCGCGCTGCCCAGGTAGACCTCTTCCTTGCCGCCGTTGGCGAACAGGAACACCCGCGCGTGCTCGAGGAAACGGCCGACCAGCGAGCGCACGCGGATGTTTTCCGAGGCGCCGGGCACGCCGGGCCGCAGGCAGCAGGTGCCGCGCACCAGGAGGTCCACGCGGACCCCGGCGCAGGACGCGGCGTACAGCGCCTCGATGACCTCGGGCTCCACCAGGGCGTTGAGCTTGGCGACGATGCGGGCCGGGCGTCCTTGCGCCGCGTGCTCTGCCTCGCGCCGGACCAGTTCCAGCGTGCGCTCGTGCAGTCCCAGCGGCGCCACCGACAGCAGCGAGGTACGCACGCGCGCCCCCGGGCTGGTGAGAAGCATGAGCACCTGGTGCACGTCCCGGCCGATGCGTGCGTTGCAGGTGAACAGGCTGTAGTCGGCGTAGCGGCGTGCCGTCTCCGGGTGATAGTTGCCCGTGCCGAGGTGCACGTAGCGCCGCAGGCGGCCTTCCTCGCGGCGCACCACCAGCAACATCTTGGCGTGGGTCTTGTAGCCGACCACGCCGTACACCACGTGCGCGCCCGCCTGCTGCAGGCGGTTGGCGAGCTTGATGTTCTCCGCCTCGTCGAAGCGCGCCATCAGCTCCACCACCACGGTGACTTCCTTGCCGGCGCGGGCGGCCTCGACCAGCGCATCGACGACCGGGGAATCCGGCCCGGTGCGGTACAGGGTCTGCCTGATGGCGAGTACGGCCGGGTCCGCGGCCGCCTCGCGCAGCAGTTCCAGCACCGGGGCAAAGCTCTCGTAGGGATGATGCAGCAGCAGGTCGCCGCGACGCATCGCCGCCATCATGCCGTCGGCGCGCCGCAGGTGGCGCGGGCGCCCCGGCGTGAAGGCGGGGTACTTCAGGTCCGGGCGGTCGACCAGCTCCGCCACCTGTGACAGCCGGTTCAGGTTCACCGGGCCGTTGACCTCGTACAAGTCCTCGCTCGTCAGGCCGAAACGGTTCAGCAGGAAACGCACCAGGTGCGGCGGGCAGCCCTGGGCGACCTCGAGGCGGACCTCGTCGCCGTAGGGCCGTGAAGCGAGCTCGCCCTCGACGGCACGCAGCAGGTCCTCGGCGTCCTCGTCGGCCACCAGCAGGTCGGTGTTGCGCGTGACGCGGAACTGGTGGCAGCCGAGCAGCTCCAGGCCGGGGAACAGGTCGCCGACGAAGGCGTGAATGATGGAGGAGAGGAATACGAAGTCATCGCGCCCGGTGCCCTCCACCGCGGCCGGCACGCGGATCACCCTTGCCAGCGCGCGCGGCGCCTGCACCACGGCCAGCGGCGCTTCGCGCCCGAAGGCGTCCACGCCCGAGGGCTCGACGATGAAGTTCAGCGCCTTGTTGAGGATGCGCGGAAAAGGATGCGCGGGGTCCAGGCCGATCGGGGTCAGGACCGGCAGGACTTCGTTGCGGAAGAAGCTGCGCGCCCAGCGGGTCTGGGCGGGGTTCCATTCGCCGCGCGGCAGGAAGCGCACGCCGTGGGACGCGAGTTCGGGGGCGAGGGCCTCATTGAAGACGCGGTACTGTTCGTCCACCAGCGCGTGGGCCGTGCGCGCGATCCCGGCCAGGGTCTCGACCGCGCTGAGCCCGTCGCGCCGCAGGTAAGTGGTGCCGTGCTCGAGCCGCTCCTTGAGCCCGCCGACGCGGATCTCGAAGAACTTGTCCAGGCTGGTGCACGAGAGGCAGAGGAAGCGCAGCCGCTCCAGCGGCGGCACGGCCGGGTCGCTGGCCAGTTCGAGCACGCGCCGGTTGAACTCCAGCGCGGCAAACTCGCGGTTGACGTACAACTCGGGGCGCCGCAGCGCCTCCGGATCCGGCGCTGCGCTCATGCCGGCCACACCGCGCCGAGCACCGCCTCGCGACGGGCGCCGGTCACTGCGGGCAGGTTCCCGGGCAGCCCGGCGAGCGTGCGCGCCGCCAGCCAGGCGAAGGCCGTGGCCTCGACATAATCGGGATCGATATCGTGCGCGCTGCTGGTCTCGACGCGTGTCCCCGGCAGCAGCGCCGCGATGCAATCAAGCAGGGCCCGGTTGTGCGCGCCGCCGCCGCAGGCGACCAGGCGCGCCGGCGGGTGGTCGCCAAGGGCGGTGACGACAGTGCGCGCGGTGAACTCGCACAGGGTGGCCTGCACGGCGGCCGGCTCCAGTGCGCCCACGCGGGACAGCACCCCTTCCAGCCAGGCCAGGGAAAACTCCTCCGGCCCCGTGCTTTTGGGCGGCGCCAGGGCGAGGTAGGGGTGCGCCAGCAGCTGTTGCAGCAGCGGCGTGTCGGTGCGGCCCGAGGCGGCCCAGGCACCGCCGGCGTCATAGGGGCGGCCGAGATGGCGCCGGGCCCACGCGTCCATGAGCGTGTTGCCCGGGCCGGTGTCGAAGCCCGTCACGGGTCCGCCCGGCGGCAGCAGCGTCAGGTTGGCGATGCCGCCGAGGTTGAGGACCGCGCGGTACTCGAGCGGGGCTGCGAACACCGCGGCATGGAAGGCGGGGACGAGGGGCGCGCCCTGGCCGCCCAGCGCCACGTCGCGGCGGCGGAAGTCGGCGACCACGGCAATGCCGGTGGCCGCAGCGATGACGTTCGGGTCGCCGACCTGCAGCGTGAAGGGGCGTGCGGCACGGGGGCGGTGGCGCAGGGTCTGGCCATGGCTGCCGATGGCCCGCACCTCCCCGGCGTCGACCCCCGCGGCTGCCAGCAGGCCGATGGCCGCGCCGGCGAACAGCTCTGCAACCTCGCGGTCGAGGCGGCCCAGTTCGTCCAGCGCGTCGCCTTCGGCCGTGAAGGCCCCGCCGGGGGTGGCGAGCCGGCGCAGCGCCAGGGCGACGGGTTCGGGCAGCGCCACGCTGCGTGCGGCACGGACGATGAAGTCGTCGCCGCGGGTCTCGGCCAGCACCGCGTCCACGGCATCCATGGAGGTGCCGGACATGAGTCCGATGTAGCAGCCGGGCAGGAGTTGGTGCGTGGCGGCCAGGGCGTGCGCGTCAGTCGGCGGCGGCGAGCCGCAGCGGCGGCCCGAGGCGGTCGAGCTCAGCGATCAGCGGCGCTACTGCCGCGGCGAACTCAGCGCGACGCGCGGCCGGCACCGGCTCGGCTTTCGGCAGGTCCACGGTGCGCGGGTTCTTGTGCACGCCGTTGACGCGGTACTCGTAGTGCAGGTGCGGGCCGGAGGCCAGCCCGGTGGCGCCGACATAGCCGATGATGTCGCCCTGCTTCACGCGGCGGCCGACTTTCGCGTTCGAACCGATGCGCGACATGTGCGCATACAGGGTAGTGACGTTGCCGCCATGCTGCAGCACCACGGTCTTGCCGTAGCCGCCCTGGGTGCCGGCCGAGATCACCTTGCCGTCGCCGGCGGCCATGATGGGCGTGCCGGTGCGGGCGGCGTAGTCCACGCCGCGATGCGGGCGCTTGGTCTTCAGCACGGGGTGCAGGCGGTTGGGGTTGAAGTTCGAGCTGACGCGGGTGAAGTCGACCGGGGCGCGCAGGAAGGCCTTGCGCATGCTGTCGCCCTCGGGCGTGTAATAGCTGGCGCGACCGTCCTCGTCGGGGAAGCGCACGGCGCGGAAGGAGCGGCCCTGGTTGCTGAACTCGGCGGCGACGATTTCGCCGTCGCGCAGCTTCGCACCGTCCTGCCAGATCTCCTCGTAGACGACGGCGAACCAGTCGTCGCGCCGGATCTCCAGCGCGAAGTCGATGTCCCAGGCGTAGATCCCGGCCAGGCGCATGATGGTGCCGTCGGAGAGACCCGCCGCCAGCCCGGCGGCGTAGAAGGACGAGGTGATCTGCCCGGTGGCCTGCGCCAGGCGGATTTCCACCGGGTGCTCGAGGAAGCGGGCCTCGTAGCCTGCCTCGCCCTGTTCCACCACCAGGGTGCGGGTCTCGTCCAGCCGGCGCGTCAGGCCGAGCACGGACGCCCCGTCGTGGTGGATCTCGAAGGTGTCGCCGGGACGGACGCGCTTGAGGTGCGGCGCGGCCTCCTTCAGTGCCAGCAGCCGCTGCAGGTCGGCCACCGAGAGGTCGTGGCGGCGGAACAGCCGGTCCAGGCTGTCGCCGGAGCGCACCTCGAGCACGGTGCGTTCGCCCGGCGGTTCGGGTGCGACGGTCTCGCTCGGCGCGGCCGGCGCTCCCGGGGCCAGGTCATCGGGAAGGTGGGCCTGGTCGGCAGCCGGCGCGGGGGGCAGGGGCAGGGTCTGTACCGACCGGGCGACTTCCGCGGTCTGCTTGCCCTCGGCCGGGCGATCGACCCAAAGCGCCACCAGCCCGGCGCATACTGCGAAGGACACCACGGCCGCAACGTGATGGCGACGCAGTGGCCGGCGCGCCCTGCCTTGCGGGTAGTCTTTCAGCTTGTAATCGTGCCGCACTCCGCTTCCCACTCGACCCACCGCGTCGCAGGCTGCAAAATTGGCGTTACCCTAGCCGTCCCGCGCCACCCGGTCAATGCGCTGTTTCACAGAAAAAACAGCGAGTCGCCATGGAGTCTTGATGAAACCTGCCAAAGAACAGCTCGGTGAACTGCTGCGCGGTACCGAGGAAGTGCTGTTGGAGCGTGACCTGGAGGAGCGGCTCGCCGCCGGGCGGCCGCTGCGCATCAAGGCGGGCTTCGATCCCACCGCGCCGGACCTGCACCTCGGCCACACCGTGCTCATCAACAAGATGCGCCAGTTCCAGGCCTTTGGCCACGAGGTGATCTTCCTCATCGGCGACTTCACCGGGATGATCGGCGACCCCACGGGCAAGAACGCCACGCGCCCGCCGCTGACGCCGGCCGAGATCGCGGAAAACGCGCGCACTTACGAGGCGCAGATCTTCAAGATCCTGGACCCGGAGCTGACCCGGGTGGAATTCAACTCGCGCTGGATGGGCCCCATGAGCGCGGCCGACCTGATTGCGCTGGCGGCGAAGCACACGGTGGCGCGCATGCTGGAGCGCGACGACTTCAATCGCCGCTATGCCGAAGGGCGGCCCATCGCCATCCACGAGTTCCTCTATCCGCTGGTGCAGGGCTACGACTCGGTGGCGCTGCAGGCCGACGTGGAGCTGGGCGGCACGGACCAGAAGTTCAACCTGCTGGTCGGGCGCCAGTTGCAGCAGGCCTGGGGACAGTCGCCGCAGGTGGTGATGACGGTGCCGTTGCTGGAGGGACTGGACGGCGTGCAGAAGATGTCGAAGTCGCTGGGCAACTACGTCGGCATCAACGAACCGCCGGCCATCATGTTCGGCAAGCTGATGTCGATCAGCGACGATCTCATGTGGCGCTACTTCGAACTGCTGTCCTTCCGCGCCCTGGCGGATATCGAGGCGCTCAAGTCCGGGATCGCCGCGGGGCGCAATCCCATGGAGGTGAAGTTCGAGCTGGCCCATGAGCTGACCGTGCGTTTCCATGGCGCAGAGGGCGCCGCAGCGGGGCGGCGGGACTTCGACCAGCGCATCCGCGCCGGGGCCATGCCCGAAGAGCTGGAATGCCGGGTGGTGGAGTGCCCGGGCGGTGAAATCGGTCTCGCGGCCGCGCTCACCGCGGCCGGCCTGACGGCCAGCAACTCCGAGGCCTTTCGCGAGATCCGCCAGCGCGCGGTGCGCGTGGACGGCGAGCGCGTCGAGGACGCGCGCATGATGCTCAAGGCGGGCGCTCGCCACGTGCTGGCGGTGGGCAAGCGACGCATCATCGAAGTCGACTTGCGCCCGGCCTGAGCCGCGACGCA